>DATIHO010000025.1:0-16150 GCA_035480615.1 Chlamydiales bacterium
AATAGACCTCTTTCGTAACTAAGGGTTCGTCGATTTTCGGAATTATTTTGGCCGATTTTCTTGTTTTTTTGGGGGGATAGTATACGAATGTTGATACAATCCCCCCAAAAAAACAAGAAAATCGGCTCAAAAGAATCCGAAAATCGACAGAACCTTAGTTACGAAAGAGGTCTAATACATTCCAGGCTCAAGCTTGCCAAAGAAATTCACAGAGAATGGAAGTTAAAAAATGAGTAAACAAAAAGAAAAACCAGAATACGAAGTTACTGAAGGCAACATCTTTGCTGCGCTTGGCCGAAAAAATGCCGATGAACTTTTGACAAGGGCAGAATTGTTGGATCAGGTCAGCGATCTGATTAAAAAAAGCGGGCTTACTCAACATGAGGTAGCCAAGAAACTAAATATATCGCAGTCAAAGGTTTCTATGCTCGTTACTGGACGGTTATCTCAGTTTAGCGCCGATTCCCTTCTTCAATATCTATCTATCCTTGGCTGCCAGGTCGAGATTAGGATTAAAAAGCCTCGTACAAGAACTGGCATTTTCCGCCGTAAGGGCTGTATTGCAGTTTGCTAATAACCTGAATAAACCCATTATTCTGGTTAATATTCTTTTAGTTTTTTCTTCACGTTCTCCATGAAGACAGCGGCTTCATTTTCAATCTGCGGATTCAATTGGACTGCCTCTTGCATGTAGGAGATTGCTTTTTCATATTTGCCGCAGGCGTCTTCAATTTGAGCAAGGAGGCAGATATAGTGAACGGAATTCGGGGCATTTTGGAGCAGCTTTTCATAGATCGGACGCGCTTTTTGCAAGTATTGCGTTTCAATGTAGGCCATTCCGATCGCCTCATTTTCGGGCTCGGCAGTTCCAAAAAAATCGAGCATAATCGATTCGGCAAGGGGTAAATCTCTTTTATAAATTAAAGAGGTGATGTAAGTAATCGCACAGTATAAATTGCGAGGGGTAAGAATATAGGCTTCCTTTGCAGCGCTTACGGCTTCTTCCCAATTGTTTAGGGCAATATGGGTACAGGCAAGTTCGCAATGCACTTGCTGTTTATTCGGACACATTTCTAAAGCTTTTTGGAAAAAGGGCAGGGCAAATTGAGGGTTTTGGGTGTTTTTGAACAAAATGGCAGCGAAAAGGGCTAATTTGAGATCGAGATCGTTTCCCAAAAGAGCAGCGTGTGCCTGGCTGCTTGCAAAGACAAGGAAATTTTTTTTAACTTCCGGATCGACTTGATTACTTTCAAAAATTCGGAGAGTTGTCAGCATCAGCTCGTAGCGGATTTCTCGAAATCCAAAGATTCGCTTGGAAAGCTCCGATTGATAAGATTGAAGAGTCTTTTCAGGTGAGTAGGAGTCTGGCATTTCAAAAGCTCTTTGTACAATTTGACAAGAAAGCATGGGGCGAATCGTCCAAAACCAAACACAACAACAAAGAGCGGGGCTGCTGATCAAAAGGAAAGGATAAGCTCCTTTGATGGTCGGAGAAGTGAGCGGCAGCGGCGTGGCCTCCGGTTTTTTGTGGAGAAAATGAGCAAATGCCAAAAAGATAAAAAAGTAAAAGTAGTTTGTCAGATCTTGGAATAGAAAGAATTGATGAACCAAATTTGCAATCCAAAGACCTAAAAAGCAATTTTTTTCAAAAGTGGATAGCGAGCTTTTCCAGCAAGCTCTTCCGAATAAAAAGCAAAGAATCAAATAGGCGATCAGCCCTGAAAGACCTGCGTAAACAAGTAAATCAAGGTAGGCGTTATGGGATCGATCAAACCAAATTTCAGAATCGATCATACCCGGGTCGTAATGCTGCGTGAAAACCCGATCGAAATTTTCTTGCCCCCAACCTAAAAAGGGATGATCTAAAAAACCCTTTAAAGCGACATTCCATAGTTGAAACCGTGCGTGGGCAGTTCGATCCAAAGGATGGGCAATTCTATTTAGCGGAAGATGATTTTGGATAAAGGGTGTATCTTTTAGAACAAGAATGAGGTTTGAGCAAATGAGAAGAGCGCAGCTTGCCATCAGGACAATTTTCATATGGCTTCTTAAATAAAGAATTCCAATTACGACTAAAGCAATGAAAAAACCAAGCTGGCTTCCACGTGTGGAGGTGAAGTAAAGGGTGGTAAATTGGAGGATCAAGGCGAGGATTAAATATCCTTTTGCATATCGATTTTTGATCCGAGAGAGTACAAATGCGGTTAAGAAAATATGGGTTACCATATAAATGGCTAAAAAACAGGGATGACCAGTCAATGCATCAAGTCTTGGAGCCGCATTGTAAATGTGAATGAGCCCAACTTTTTGAAGAAGTGCATAAGATGCCATGACAAAAGAACAGGCGATAGAGAAAAGAAAAAAGCGGATCCACAGTTTTTCGGAGTCCATGACCATGCTGGCGATGAGAAAAAGGGCAAAAAAGTGTAAGTGAGTTAAAAAGCCCTCCATCCGCATAAAGGTGCCCCAAAAGCTTTGATGCAGATCGACTCCAAATAGATCGGCGATCAGTAAAATGCCCATAAATCCCATGTAGCTGTAAAGAATAGGGCTTTTTTTCAGTCGGGAATTGGGGTCTGCCCACCAAAGAAGGGCTGCTGCAGGCGTCATGCACTCAATGAGGATGCGTAAAAAAAAAGCCTTTGCAGTTACATAAGGATAATAGAGAGAAAAGGAATTGACAAACCCTACTAAGGGCAAAAGAAATATCCCACTTAAGATGAGATTGCGTAAGGCTAAAACGGGCATTACGCTCAATCTAATGTAAGAAAATATTTTTTTGCAAATTGTCGGATTTTTGGACCACTTCGAGTATATTTTCAAAAAAGTTTGCTTGAATTTTAGAATTTCTTTAAGATTCCTTAACTTTGCCCATCGGAGGAAATTTTTTAAATGTTTTCAGATTTACCCATCCTTTCCATTTGGCCATTATCAGATTCTTTGCAAAAGCAGCGGAGAGAATTTCATTTTCGCCATATCAAAAAGAGGGTTGATTCCAAGGTCAAAATGGTGGCTTTACAGCAAATGAATTGTGTTATGGGGCGATTGGGGGCTTTGTTTCCTTCTGCTGCGGCGCCCCGGGTTGTAATGCATTTACTTTTCTTTGTGAATAGGTCGAAAAAAATCCAAAAAGACAGGGTCAAATTTTTGCATGTAGATCAAACTCCCCGGATCCCAATTGGCCTTAAAAGATGTACCGCTTATCCCTGGATGAATAGCTTAATCCAATTTTTTCTCTTTTTACCAGGATCGTGGGCTCTTTTTTCGCTTCTTCCAAGAAGTTTGCAATTTCTTCGGGAGTTTACCGATCATTATTTTGCCGATATGGAAGAGCGCTTGTCCGTTTCCTCCGCGGATAGCGCCAAATTTGCCAGGCATTTATCGAATCGGCTGGCTCCCGGGTTTTTACAAAACGGCCCTACGCTTTATGAAATTTTGAGAGCCATGATGAAAATCCTTTTTCCTGAATGTCCATTTGCCATATCTGAAGAAATCCATCCTGTTGTACTGCATCCCGACTGGCATATCGTTTTTGATACTATTGAGATGGATCGATTGCAAAATAAAATGAATGAAAACATTCCTGAAATTTTAATTGGATGCAAAGGGTCCTCTTTAAAATCCAACTATTTTATTTCATCTGCAGATATTTCTTATGATCTCGATGCGTTTATTGAATTGAGGCCTGACGGGGAAAATGACGAGCATTTTATTGCATATTTGAAATGCGGAGGCGTTTGGTATCAGTGCGATGAGGAACGAATTGCTCAATTTCCCACAAATTGTCTAAATGTTGCTCTGCGACAAGCGGCGCTTTTACATTACAAGAGAGTCAAATATTTGTAACCTGAATAATGGGTTTATTCAGCAGGAGATTCAAGTGCCTTCCGAGCAGATTTTTCCGTTTGGAGCCGAAGGCAAGGGCGGAACGCCCCCCTTGCCGAGGCGAAAACGGGAAAAGATGGCGGAGGGCATTGAATATCCGATGAATAAACCCATTATTCAGGTTAATAGTTTTTTATGGCATATTTTTCGGAAAATCTGGAGTGAGAATTATGGTTTCTGTAAGCAATAGATTAAATTTGAATCGTTACAAGGGACATCCATGCACAATGCATCAAACTCCGGGATGGGTTAGATCTGCCCTTGTTATAGCGGGATTAGCGGCAACAGGTGCGCTTCTTTTGAAGTTTGGTATTTCTGCCTCTCCAGCCGTATCGCCTGGTTCGCCCACTCCAACACCTACTCCTTTGCTAGCTCCTTCAGTCGGTCCAATCCCACATGAGTTTGGGAAAAATGTTTGCTTATTGAATTCAACTGATGCAGCGCAAATTTGTGTGGCAAAGATCAAAAACTCTACAACAACAAATTTACGCAATCAGACACTAGAACAACGAGTAGAGCGTGTTGCAGCGAATGCTGTTCTTTGGGTTGAGATAATTGGCGGAGTAGCAGCGCTTAGCGGCGTTGGCACAGGAGCAATGTGGTTGTTAGAACGTGCAACTCGCTTGAAGGAACCACATGTAATACCCCTGGGTGCACTCTCATTTATTGGCTTATTTGTTGTCTTGTTTGTCCCAGTTTGCTCACATGTCCCAATTGTCCCCTTGGGCCCATTCATCCGAAGAGCATCAGCTTGGATATAATATCCATCGCAACAATGTTTGAGCGCGTCAAAGCCGACGTAGTCAAAGTGAACTTATTTTTTTAAAATTTATTTTTAGCATTTGCTGTTAATGTTTTTTGTGGTATAATTTTTGCAAAATTTGTAGTGGTCGTTATGGTTTCTGTAAGCAATGTATTAAATTTGAATAGTTACAATAGATATCAATCCCCAATGGAAATCAAACAAGAATTACATCTTGTAAAATTGGGAAAAGCGAATGCAAAACCGGTATTCAAAAAAGTGTCGACGCTGATCGATGCGGTCAATGAAAATGTAAAGGTGATCAATCAAGCGGTCAACAACAAAACGCCAAGAATGGTCTCTGCAGCATCTTATAAAACACATCTGCAGTATCGAAAAGAAGCGGAGAGCTTGGCTGTCGAAGTCCAAGAGTTGCAACGCACAATGCATCAAACTCCGGGATGGGGTAGATCTGCCCTTGTTATAGGGGGATTAGCGGCAACAGGTGCGCTTCTTTTGAAGTTTGGTAGTTCTGCCTCTCCAGCCTTATTTTCTGATTCGCCCACTCCAACACCTACACCTACTCTTCCTTCAGTTAATCATCCCACATCTCCTCCTTCAGTCGCTTCCAACGTATCGCCCATTTCCTTGTTAGGCGAGCCCCTAAATCTGCTGCCGACCCAACCAAAATCTGATGATTTTTCCCAGAAACTCGGACAAGAGCTTTTAACAACACGGCAATTATCAGAGTCACTGGATAGCGTGCCATTTAATGAGGAGGCAGATCTAGAATTTTGGACAGCTTGGAATCATCTTTCTCCCGACTCTGTATGTTTACCTGGTGTCAAGTGGGATAGACAAAGCCTATTAGCTACTAATAATAATGACCCTTTAATGGCATACTTATCATGGCAAGAAGAAAATGGTTATTTTAAATTACCGAATGCAGATCTTTTAAATGCTCTGTTTGGGATTCATTCGTGGTATTCTAATGAGGTTCGAGAATATTACCAACATATTGAAAAGAAGTATCTTGATCCGATATTGAAGCATTACCAAACATTTTCAGATAATATCTGTAATCAAGCAAAGATAGCATATGCGTTTCGTAAGGCAGTACGATCTCATGTGCGAGAGCAAATGGGGAATAGACCGTTTAAATATGTTCTGGATACATGGTTGAGTCGCAACGAACCATTCGAATTTTTTTATGACAAAAATGCTCTCTTCTTGAATTCAACTGATCCAACGCAAATTTGTTCGAGAGTGCTCGACAGGTCTAAAGCAACAAATGCTCGAGCCGATGTGTTGGCTTCCTGGATAGGACAAGGAGAGCGTTTTATAGTGAGTTATGGTCTTCCGGTTCTTGGCACAATTGGCACAATAACAGTATTATTCCGGAGGTATTTCCCGGTGATGAGGGGCTTAGTAGGGGCCCGCTTGAATTACGCATAGGCCTGTAAGTTTGGTTTAAGAAGGTGTCTACAATGTGAGCTTCTGTCGATTTTTGGGTTCTTTTGAGCCGATTTTCGATTCAAATTTTGGGGGTAATATCAACTTTCGTATATGACCCCCACAATTTGAATCGAAAATCGGCCAAAATAATCCCAAAAATCGACAGAAGCTGAGTTTTAGGACAGCTTCTAAATCTTTCTGAAAAAATGCCGTGCCGTTTGAACAAAATCAAAGCTACATGAGGGTTTTATGGAATTGTCTTTTTCTGCTAGTTTTCCAAATATTCAAAAGCAACAAGCAATGTTATTACAAAATTTGCTATTCGATTTCCAAAATAGCATTAAGCAAGGTAATGTAAGCCAAGTAACAGATCTAATTGATCAAGGATTATCAGTCAATCAAGCGCTTCCCAATGGAGAGCTGCCTCTTCATTTCGCTGTGCGTTTGGGAAAGCACGATGTTGTTTTAGCTTTATTAAAATCAGGAGCTGATCCTGAGGTTCAAGATTTCCAAAAATTAAGTGCAATTGACCATGCGGCTTTGATGAAAAATGAGAGCATGATAGCCAATATCTTAGGCTATAAAATTGGACAGGATCTCAAGACAGTTCAAGAGCAGATGCAACGGAAAGGATCCGCTTCTCATGTCCACCAACTGAAAAATAAGATTCAAAAAATCTCAACAGTTAATGTTCAAAAACTAAACGTTATCAATCAAGCTGCCTATCAAGGTAATCTTGACAAGCTTACTCAGTCATTGTCTTCATACACATTAAATGAATTGGATGCGAATGGGTTAGCTCCGATTCATTATGCAATTTTGGGGAATCAAAACGCAGCAGTTGAAAAACTGATTGCATTAGGTGCGAAGATTAACATAATGAATAAAGAAGGAGACTCTCTTTTACATTTTGCTGCTATTAGTAGTTCATCGCAAATCTTAAATCAGCTGATTCATTCAGGAATTGATCTGAATCATAAAAATCTTTGCGGAGCTACAGCGCTTCACTATGCATCGGCACAAGAAAACCTTTCTGCTGTTGAATCCTTGGTTAAAGCGGGAGCAAACCCATATTTTCTAGATAATCGTGGCATGTCTCCCTTGGCCATGATCGGAACAAGTGCTTTTGAAAGAGATCCATTATCGCTCCCAAAAACACAAGTAGTTCTGTTTGCAGCAACATCTCTTTATTGGCTATCTTTATTAGCAATAACCAGCGGATGGGTCACTTCTGATTCAGCCCAACGTACGGCCATTCTCTTAATGGTAGGAGCTCTAATTACTGCAAACTGGAGTGAATTTGGTGTTTTAGTAACAAACTTAAATAAGACCTGGAAAAAAGTAATAGCATGGATTGGGATGTTTGGGTTTTCAGCCATCCCCCCATTTAATATTGGATTTCAAGCCTGGAAAACATATTATGTTGCACGATCAGCCTTTGAAGGATTGAAGAATTGCTGGAACAATATCGGTTATCGTAATTGGGCCGTTATGAGGAATGTGACTGTGTATAGTGTTAATACGGCTCAGTCCACCTATGTGCTTTATAGGCAATGCGCAGTGACTTACGAGCTATTTTTGTACGCATCTCAGCAGCTCAAGATGTGGATGGCCTTGCAATGTGCTAACATTCAATCTTCAACATTAGCTGAATTGAGCACAATGGAACGTATGCTTAAGCCAGAGTTGAAACCTCACTGTCCAGAGCATGCTTTGATGATGATGTCGCCGGAGTTTACAATGGAACAACTTCGTGAGCAAAAACAAGCATTATACAAACAAGCTTATTTTCAGGCGCTCAAAGAAATTCATCCCGATAAAGCAGGGCCTGGGGAGCCTATTCTAGATAGGACACTAGCTACTGAGCGTTTAAATGAAGCGCGCGAGACATTAGACCAATGGGTTAAAGAAAATACATAGACCTCAATCATGGGTTTATCCGGGGGCCCTGTGGAAGAAGCTATTGGCAAGAAAATTTCAAAGCGCTAGAATCTCTTGCAAAGATAGGTGCTATGGAAAAAGCAGATAAATTCGCCAATGAAGGCTATACAATTTACATTGTCGGTAAACACATTCAGGTGACGGAGGCGATTCGCAACTATGTTTGGGAAAAGCTTGCCCGCATTGAAAAGATTGCAGATCATATCATCGATATTACCGTAACCCTTGATACACAAAAACTCGAGCATACCTGCTCCATTTTAATGAATTTTATTCATTTTCATATCAAGATTGGAGCCAGTACCGACAATATCTATTCGGCTATCGACAAAGCAGCCGATCGAGTCGTTAAGTTGGTCCGTCGTTACAAGACAAAGTTGCAATCGCATCGTGCGAAAGATATCGCCACAGTCGATATTCATGTCAATGTGATTCAGCCGCTGCACGATGATCTTAAGGAGATCAACGATGAAATCACCTCTGAAAATGCACGCGAGGCAGCGGATCGCTACAAGCTGCATGAAGTAGTTGCGAAAGAGACGATGCCGCTCAAAACATTGACTCAGGACGAAGCTGTGATGAAAATGGAGATTACGGATGATCCGTTTCTCATCTACCGCTCGGAAGAAGATCAAAAATTGAAAGTGATTTATCGGCGCGAAGATCACAATTACGGCCTGGTGCAAATCCAATAGACCTCTACGATCCTATCCGTTGCAAGTTTGTTTTTGCTACCCCGGAAGAAAAAATCCGGCAGCAACTGATTCAAAAAATGATCGGCGAGCTTCAATACCCAAAAGGGCTTATTGCAATAGAAAAAGCATTGCCCCTATTGCGCCGCCGCGTTGATATCCTTTGCTACCTCCCTTGCAAGACGGGACTTGAGCCGCTGCTTTTGATTGAATGTAAAAAAAATGGATGGGATTTATCCGCTGAAAAGCAGCTTTTAGGGTATAATTTTTCCGTGGGCGCCCCATTTGTCGCCCTGGCGGAAGGACGCCAAATCAAAACGTTTTGGCGTGAAAAAGAGAACATTGCCTTTGTCCCGTTTCTTCCAAAATATAGCGACCTTGTAAAACAATTATGACTGCGGATTTTCTTTGCGTAATAGGGCATCTCGATGGAAATTGGCATTGGGTAAAAAACTGGCTTGATGAAAAAAAAGAAAGACGGCTGGTCTTTATCAATGCCCCCCTCCTTTTTGCACATCCGCAAGTAAAATATAAATCGATCGACAGCCCTTTGCAACTTGAGCCGATAGCTAAAGAAATTGCCTGGGAAGCCGTTTTCTTAAAATTGGAAATTATCGGAGAAAAATGGGACATGTTTCGCAACGCATTGGAACAAGCTCATCTCGCAGCCAATCTGATCCTGTCAGATGCATCTGATTGGGGCTGCGCTATGGCAAAGCAGGCTTTTGCAAGAAAAAACCGGCCTCTTAGAGAAGGGCTAAAACTTGCAAAGGCGTTTCCCAATGTGCCTGCGATCATTGTCGGCGCAGGGCCGTCTTTGGCAAAAAATGGCCATCTTCTTGAACTGTTTCAATCACAAGCTTTGATTTTCACAGGAGGCAGCGCTCTTGCGACACTGCAAACAGAACCCCATTTTGCTGCGGCAATCGATAAAGAAGCGCCGCAGCGCCATTTCAAACGGTTTGCTTATTGGGAAACGCCTTTTTGCGTTCAACACCGAATGAATTTTGAAAATTTTTCCTTGATTCATGGAGAGGCGATTCTGTTTCCCGATAGCCATTTCCAATTCTTAAATGAGGCCCAAGTTTTTGATGGAGGATGGACGGTAGGAACTTTTCTGACAGCGCTTGCAAGTTTCATGGGATGCAACCCGATTGTATTTACTGGCATGGATTACTGTTATGAAAATGGGTGCAAATACGCGGAAGGGATTGTTGGCGCGCCGCAAAATTTAGTGAATGCTACAACAACAAACGGGGTTCAAGTCTCGACTCAGCCTGATTGGCTTATGGCAAAAGCGTGGCTCGAAACTTTTGCCGCAAAACATCCAGAGCAAATATTTTTAAACGCAACGGAAGGGGGGATGGGGTTTTCTTCCCCTATCCAGAATGTCGTTTTAAGCGATCTGAAATTTGAAAAAAGAAATAACTTGCGCAACGCGGTTTACGATGCAGTGGCATCGCTGCCTTTTGTTTGCGGGTTTGATTGGAATAGATGGAAAGAGAGCCTCCATCGATGTGCTCAAATTGCGGAGCGATCCCTCTTGACCAGATCGGCTCTTAACGGTCAGAGTTCTTCGCTTGAAGAGGAAGAAAATTTTGAAGGAGAGAGAGCTTATGAATCGCTCCTCTTGCCTTTATGGCAAACATGGAGTCCTATTTTCAATCGGGCGCTTGAGTTCGATTCCAATCCGAAAAAAATGAAGATCAATCGCCTTTTATTTTTTCAAAATGTAATTCAGGAGCATTTGCATGCAATCGAATAAGCTATATTATCCAAATGGAGCGATATACGCCGACATGGGCGAAGATGAAAGAAGGTATTTTTATGAAAATGGGCAGCTTAAAACTTTTGAGCCTTATACACAAGGAAGGCTGCATGGCGAGGTACTCCTTTATTGGCCAAATGGCAAGCTGAAGCGCAAATCCCATTTTCAAATGGGCGTGAGGGAAGGGCTCGATCAGATGTGGAGCGAAGAGGGCCAGCTTGTCGATGAAGGAGCCTACAATCAGGGAAAACCGGTGGGCGTTCATCGCCGCTGGAGTCTTCAAGGCGATTGGATTGAAGAGATCGAATATATCGATTCGGTCCGTTTCAATTTTCGGCAGTGGGACGAGCAAGGTCAGTTGCGCTTTGAAGGAGTGTGGTCTGATACAAGCTATTTTGAAAAGACGTGGGACCGCTTTGAAAAAGTTTGGGTGGAGAAAAGAGGGCGTTTAGATGGAAAAAGCCTTGTCTATGTTTGAAGAAAATCATGCCATTTTAATGGAACGCTTTCCCAAGCTTGCGCTTGAAATTCCCCTCGCTCGCCCCACATCGCAAGCGCGAGAATCTTTGGGTCCGTTACATCTTGTAAATGTAAAAGCGCTTTACATTTATGGGATTGGGCAAGGGGAGGGATATTTTGAAACCTGTCAATGGTTGAAGAGCGATTCGAGCAGACGTTTGATTGTTTTAGAGAATGATTTAAGCCAAATTTCGGCGTTTCTTCACAGCCCCGAAGCGAAGACGGTTTTGAAAGACCCCCAAGTGATCTTGGCGACGTTGGATCAGATAGATGAATTGGTGGAGCGGTTTCCATTCAGTCATGTGGAAGCGGCGGCTCTTCCTTCGAAAAGACGTTTTAAAAAGTGGAAAGAGAGGCTTTTGCAAAGAAACGCTTTTTCATATGCTCTTCATAATGAAAGGATTCATGGTTATCAACCTTTTCAAAATTTTGTGTCCAACGTGCGTCGGATGTCTGATTCTTTTTATGCGAATGGACTTTTTGGAAAATTTCAAGACGTACCGGCGGTAGTGTGCGGCGCCGGACCCTCTCTTCAAGAGGCGATTCCGTTGTTAAGGACGTTGGAAAATAAAGCTCTTCTTATTGCCGGAGGCTCCACTCTCGCCGCGTTAAGCTCGGAGGGAGTCACTCCCCATTTTGGGATGGCCCTTGATCCGAATTTGGAAGAATATCGCCGATTAAAAAATAGTTTTGCCTTTGAAGTTCCGTTTTTATATTCGACCCGGGTTTTTCCATCCATTTTTCACACGGCAAATGGACCTTTTGGCTATATGAGGAGCGGGATTGGAGGAGCTGTAGAAATTTGGATGGAGGAGGAACTTGGCCTATTCGACCCTTTGATTGGGGAAAAGCTTTCTTCAGACGCTATTTCAGTCACTTCAATTTGCCTTGCGTGGGCGCAATTTCTTGGCTGCAACCCAATCTTTTTAAGCGGACTGGATCTAGCCTATACTAAAAACCGGCGTTATGCGTCCGGAGTGGCGGAGGAAGAGTTGGATATCCATGAGATTTATGGATCTGTGGATCGGCTTATCAAGCGGAAGGATCGGCAGGGCAGGCCGATTTGCACTGCGATTCGCTGGCTCATGGAATCGGCGGCTTTTTCCCATTTCGCAAAAATGCATCCAAAAACAAAATTTATCAATACGACAGAAGGGGGAATCGGCTTTACAAACATCCCTTATATTCCTCTGGATGAGGCTTTGGATGGATATGTTGATTGTAACTTTTCTCTAAGAGGCAAGGTGCATCAAGCAATTATAGCATCTCCTATGCCTGGAAATACGGGGAAGATCATTAAAAAAAAGATGGGGGAACTGACAAAAAGCTTAGAAAAAGTTGTGGGGCACCTTGAAATATGCGCAGGAGTTAAGGTTGGATCGAACGCTCTTGCAGAGATGGAGCTGAGAGACGAGATGGCTTTTCATTTGCTTTTTTATGATGCGGAAAGTGTTATGGCAAAAGATCTGCAAGATCCTAATCAAAAATGGATTCGGTTTTTACGTCTTGCGCAACAATATCAATATGTTTTACAAACTTAAGAAGAGAATGCGTCAAGTTTCATACGTTGCTAGGCCGTATTCATGCAGCTTATTGCGAAGAGTTCTGACGCTAATTCCGAGGGTGGCGGCGGTTTTTGTGCGATTTTGATGAAAAGCGTCAAATGTATCGAGAATCAGGCGCTTTTCAAGCGAATGCAGGGTGCTCCCAATGGGAAGCGCCCCTTTTTCCAGAGGTTTTTTCTCTACGTCTAAATAAAGATGCCGCGGGTCGATTACGGAATCGAAATCAAGCACCACCGTCCGTTCAATGATATTGGCCAGTTCGCGCACATTTCCCGGCCAGGTATATTTGAGCAATTTTTGGACAGCTCCATCGCTCAGTTGCTTGACCGGCTTATGGTTTTCAGCACATGATTTTTCCAGAAAATGGCGTGCGAGTGGCAAAATGTCCTCCACTCTGTCCCGTAAAGGGGGGATATGAATAGGCATGACATTGAGTCGATAATAAAGATCTTCTCGTAATATTCGGGTTTCAATGGCATCCAGGATATCGCGGTTTGATGCGGCGATGAACCGGACGTTTACCCGAATCGGACGGGTGCCTCCAACCCTTTCAAATTCCTGCTCTTGGATTGCGCGGAGCAGTTTAGGTTGCAGAAGAAGAGGAATTTCGGTCACTTCATCGAGAAGAAGGGTGCCTTGATCGGCCAATTCAAAGCGGCCTGTTTTTTTGGCAATGGCTCCCGTAAAAGATCCCTTTTCGTGACCAAAAAATTCCGATTCTATAAGAGTTTCGGCAATGGCTGCGCAATTGACTTTGATAAATGGGGCTAAAGAACGTTTTGAGAGGCGATGGATCTCCCCTGCGATCACCTCTTTCCCCGTGCCCGATTCTCCGGTAATGAAAACACTTGCATTTGAGCGGGCGATCTTCTCTAAATCTTTCATGATCTTTTTCATCTCCAGGCTTTCAGTGACAAGGGAACAACTTTTTTCCTCTTTAAGAAAGCGGTTTTCTTTGACGAGATGCAAATGCTTTTCAGCCACTTTGATTGCAGCTTCCAAAGCTTCGATAGAAAAAGGTTTTACAAGATAATGAAAAGCGCCGAGGCGCATGGCTTCAACTGCCGCTTCTACACTGCCATGAGCTGTCATCAAGATCAATAACGCGCCGCTCTGCAGCTTTTTTGCCGCCATCAGGACTTCTATCCCGGTTTTATGTGGCATTTTGACATCGCTGATCACTAAATCAAAAGATTCTGTTTCCAGCCATCGGATGGCTTCAGCCCCATCACACGCTTGGATGCTGTCCAATCCAAGCCGTTTTAGTGTTTCGGCGACGAAGCGAAGGTGGAACGGATCGTCATCTGCAATTAAAATTTTTTCAATCATTAGACCTATTGTTATCTCCTGAGCGATAAAGTAATGGTGAATGTTGACCCTTTGGCTTTTTGTGAACGGACCTCGATCGATCCTTTATGGGCTTTAATGATTTTCTCGGCCTCTATAAGCCCTAGGCCATTGCCTTTTTGTTTGGTTGTAAAGTAAGGAGAAAAAAGAGCATTTAAGACCTCTGCGTCCATACCGATTCCAGTATCGTGAATTGCAATCTGACAGCATCCTTCCAACTGAAACAGAGAAATAGTGAGGATTCCTCCATTTTGCATTGCCTGGATTGCGTTAAAAATAAGATTCAATAGAGCTGATTTCATTAAATCGGAATCGATGGGAACCAGGATGGGATGGTTTGGGATGTGAAAAACCATCTGGATCGAAGAGGGGAAAGCGGGATCGACTTTGACGAATTTTGCGACTTCTTTGACAAATCGGCCTAAATCTATTGAATTGAGTTTGGGAGTCATTGGACGCGCATAATGGAGAATATTTGCCACAAGTTCTTCCAGTCTTTTTGTTGCGTCAATAATGGCTTTCGCCATCTCTTGCAAATGAATCTGATCTTTCAGATCTCGAAATAAAAGAGAAGCAAATCCGCGGATCCCTCCGAGAGGGTTTCGGATCTCATGGGCGATTTGAGCGGTTGCCTCTCCGAGGATTTTTAGTCGCTCAGCTTGCTGCAGCAGGGTGAAAAGCCGCTGGCGCTCTCCAATGTCGCGTGCGACGATGCCGAGGCCATGTTCAAACAGTGCTCCTTTGAATAGAAAAAAAGTGGTGATTTCCAATTCCAGAAATCTTTGATTTTTATAAATCAGTCGTTGAGAAAGTCCGAATCTTAAAGATTCACGCATCGAAAAACCAAAATAATCATCCGCAAATAAATCCCAATAACTGCTGCCAATAGCTGAATCGCCAGGCATTGAGAACAATTGGAAAGCTGAGGCATTGGCTATTTTCAAAATTCCTGACATGTCGAAAAATAAAAACGCATCGGATACATGTTTAAGCGCTTCCTGTAAAAAGTTTGGATGGACAGAATCTTGATTCTTTTGTAACCTGTGCTTACTGCAGTCCATCCGGCTTTGATTTAGTGATTCGGACATGGCAAATTCTACCTCTCTTATCCGCTCTATAGTCTATCTGGGAATAATCTGCCTCCCTCTCTCTTGTTCGCGCATGGAAGAGGCGGAACGAGAGAAGCTTCGAAAGCTCAATTGTAAAGCTGAGCCGATTTACCGCAGTCAAAGCGATTGCTTTTACTCCATGGTATCGCCCGGCTCTTCAGTGCGCTCTCTGTATCCTTGGGAGGCAGAGGCCAATCTTCCCCGACTGACAAAAGAATATTTCCGCTGCAAGGGCAACCCTGCCAATCTTCCTTTGGAAATGGAAAATGGTCCTTTATTTGATTGCAATAGCCGCCATGGCCTTCCCGTTATTAACGGAAAAGAGGGGGTTTATCCCATCCTCTTGGATCTTTTGAACTATATTCAACGAAAGACCGGAAAACGGGTGGTTGTCACTTGCGGACATAGATGCCCTGTTCATAATGCTTATTCGGATCCGGCAAGGGAAAACCGCGTCTCAAAACACCAAATTGGAGCTGAAGTGGATTTTTATGTTCAAGGGATGGAAGAACGGCCTCAGGAAATCGCAGGACTTCTCATGCAATATTTCCAGGAATCGTCACAATATAAAAACGACAAGGAATACCTGGAGTTCAAACATGCCGCGGCGCCTTCCTGCTCTCAATCGTGGATGAATAAAGAAATTTTGATTTTTGTGCAGCAAAAGGGGGAGAGGCGCGATTGGGATAACCGGCATCCGTTTGCCTATCTTACGTTGCAGGTTCGTTATGACAGGGAATTGAAAGAAGCGGTGGTTTATCAGTGGGCAAAAGCGAATCTGGGTTATCCGAGAGGTTATTAAGTGTTTAAAAAATCCTCGTGTTGCTATGATCGATGCTTCTGCTGTGCTCCAGGCCGATGTGGCGAAATTGGTAGACGCGGTAGACTCAAAATCTACTTCTAGCAATAGAGTGCTGGTTCGAGTCCGGTCATCGGCAAAAATGGGGCTTCCTGCAAAGGGAAGCCCTTTTTCATTTTTTCTGGACCGCATGAGTTTCTGCTGAATGGGATATTTTTCTTTTTTACCAATCCAATAATGGGGGAAAGAACTCAGCGACAAGATCTTCATAGTACGGCATCAATGCATCAAGATCGAGCTTCTCTTCATTTTTAGAATACAAATCGTA
>DATIHO010000026.1:0-8389 GCA_035480615.1 Chlamydiales bacterium
CCATTAATTCCATATGCATGATATAAAAGTGAAGTAGACATAGAAGAAGCCTCCCGTCAGGGTTTTGTTTTTCAAGCTCCTTTTACATGTCTGCTTCTTTTTGTTGCTATTCCCCTACCCCAAAATCTCAAGAAATTACAACACACTGATAATTAAGGCTCTTAAAAATCTAAGGACTTAATGCCTTTTCCCACTGCAGGTACGCATTTGTCGGATGAACCAATAATGTTCACTTTGGCTACGTCAGCTTTGCAACAAATTTTTGGTCTTCACTCGCGCCTTGCCATTCGGCAATGGTCGCTCGCTCCAGACACAAAAATTTGTGCAGCTTCCTTGCCAAAGGAAACATTATTTTTGATAAATGGTATTACCCTCACAATTTGAATCGAAAATCGGCTCAAAAGAACCCAAAAATCGACAGAAGCTCACATTGTAGACACCCTCTGAAGGTGCTCTAATTTTTTGAAGACTCGGATTTAACGGATGCTGAGTCCCTTTCGCTTTGAACAAGGTCGATGTTTTGCCAGGCCCCTTTTTTAAAACGGATCAGGTACACCAAAAAAAACAAGATGGCGTACCCGACAGTGAGCCCCCATGCGTATTCGATAGAAAGACTGTTTTTTACCACGATCAAATAAACGGGAAAGAGAAGAAACGCCCAAACGGAAAAAGAGCCTGTGAAAAGAAGAAAAAGGGTGTCTCCCGCCGCAGTTAAAAGGCCGCTTAAAACCCAGCGAAGTCCATCGAAGAAAATATAGAAAAACGAAAGCATCATGCAAGTTTTCAATGACGCGGTTAGGGCGGGGTCGATAGTGGTTGCAATCCCCCCTTCTTTAAAATGGGCGAAAAACAGGAAACCGGCGGTATCGACCGGATCGAATATGAGAAAGCACGAGGTCAAAATCAAAAAGAAAAACAGGAGGATGAGGCCCGATCTTAATACTTTGTTCACCAGGAAATGACGTTTTGATCCGATAAAATTTCCTGCGATTGCAGCAGAGCCGCGAGACAGTCCTTCAAAGAAAAAGGAGAGCAAAATCGTAAAACTTTGACAAATGCTTGAAATAGTAATGTGCATTTCGCTTAAAGCGGTCATCATCCAATAGAAAACAGCCCAGCCAAAAATTTCCAAAGCGCAAAAAACTCCTTGAGGCATGCCTATCTTCAAACATTTGCCCATTTCCTCTTTGTTGAAACGCCACTCGCCCGTCCCATACGCTTCGCGGTTTTCTTTTTTTAAAAAAAGGCAAAGGAGCACGGCCGATTCAAAAAAATACCCAAAACAAGTAGCGATCGCAGCTCCCTGGATCCCCATTTCAGGAATCCATCCTTCGATGCCAAAAATCAAAATCCGGTCAAGCAGGATATTGATTCCATTGGCAATAATGGCAAGCCAAATCATAAGCCCGGTTTTCCCGCGGCCAATAAAAAATCCGGTCAATGCAGTGAGCAACGCGTAACTTGGGGCAAAAAACATCAGCCATCGGAAGTAAACGATCTCCATATCGGTATAAAGACCCCCTTGAAAAAAGCAGGGAGCCCCCCAAACCGCAATCGGGATGCATAATAGATAAGAAAAAAGGGCGAACCAGGTCATTTGCCAAACAGGGGAACCGATTTTCCGATGTAGTTTTGCGCCATTATATTGAGCGACAAAAACTTCTGACATGGCGGTGATCATCCCCAGTCCCGAAGTAAATGCCCAGGCAAGCGTTCCGGCGTTGACCGATGCATTCATTGCCGCGATGGAGTGATGCGCCAGGAAAATCCTGTCGGTGAAGATCATGAAGAGCATTGCAAACGTAGAGATCATCAAGGGAAATGAAATCGTCCACAATTCCCGAACGCTCCCTTCGGGATAACGAGTTAAAGAAGACATAAACAAAAATACTCAAGAAGTTGATTCTTAATATACCGGAATCGGGTTTAAAAATCTTCTTTCATAAAAGAGCTTGTAGATAAAAGAAAATTCTTTATTTTGCGGCTTATGAACGGCAGATACAAGAATCCTCTCGGCGGCAACTCGCGCCGCAGGCTTTTCGATTTTTTTCTTTGGAAATTGGGGCTTTATGATGATCCCATCCCCCGTTTGCCTCCTTCTAAACATTTTTCCTATCCTGCCCAACCTTTGCAATTCGACTCCACCTTTCCTTCGGCTGTTTGGATTGGGCATTCTACGTTTTTAATTGAAGTCGAAGGCCTCGTCATATTGACTGATCCGATTTGGGAAAATTATTGTGCGCCTATCCCTTTTAAGGCGTTAAAAAGATCCCATGAAGCGCCGATTGCCCTATCTGATTTGCCCCGAATCGATTTTGTATTGATCAGCCATAATCATTACGATCATCTCGATGCGAAAACCGTCAAGCACCTACATGCCTTTCATCCAGAAATCCAATGGATTGTGCCTTTAGGTCTTGCAAAATGGTTTCTTTCGAGAAACATCCGACGCGTCATCGAGCTGAAATGGTGGAGGCAGCTCTGTTTTTCCGGCGGCTCCATTACAGCAGTTCCCGCGCAACATTTTTCCGGGCGCGGCATTTGGGACCAAAATCGGACGTATTGGAATGGGTATGTTTTTGAATCGTTGGGAAAGCGATTTTATTTTACAGGAGATACTGGTTATAATCCGATTGATTTTAAAAAAATTGGATCCGAATGGCCTCATATGGATCTCAGTTTGATACCCATCGGCACATATGTTCCCCAAAAATTTATGCAGCATGTCCATTGCAGCCCAAGGGAGGCGGTAGAAATCCATTGCGATGTGAAATCCCGTTTAAGTCTTGGCATGCATTGGAAGACATTTCGGCTGTCCGATGAACCGATGGAACGTCCTCCTTATGATCTTTATCTTGCCATGAGGGATAAAAAACTTGCATATGATCAGTTTCTCGCGATAGATCCCGGCGTTTATGTCAATTGGTAGAAATACGAACGGTTTGGTATATTGGATGCATGTCGAAATACGACCATCGTGTGATTGAAAAAAAATGGCAGAAGATTTGGAAAGATACGCAAATCTTCAAGGTTGGTATTGACCCAAAAAAGCCAAAATATTTCGTTTTAGACATGTTTCCCTATCCATCGGGAGCGGGTCTTCATGTCGGCCATGTCACAGGTTATACTGGAACAGATATCATTGCGCGCTATAAACGTCAGAGAGGATTCAATGTCCTGCATCCAATGGGATGGGATAGTTTCGGTCTTCCAGCCGAGCAGTTTGCCATTCGTACCGGAACCCACCCGGCTGTAACTACAAAAACCAACATCGATACCTATCGCCGTCAGCTCGAATCGCTCGGATTCAGCTATGATTGGGATCGGGAAATTGCGACAAGCGACCCAAGCTATTACAAATGGACGCAATGGATTTTTACAAAACTTTTTGAGAAAGGTTTGGCTTATGAAGCGGAGATGAGCGTCAATTTTTGTCCGGCGCTTGGGACTGTTTTGGCCAATGAAGAGGTGGAAGGGGGACAATCGAAAGAGGGGGGCTATCCGGTCGAGCGGCGTCCGTTAAAGCAATGGATTCTTAAGATCACGGCGTATGCGGATCGGCTTCTTGCTGACCTCGATCTTCTTGACTGGCCCGAACATTTAAAAAAGCTGCAATCCAATTGGATCGGCCGAAGCGTTGGAGCTTCAATTGGTTTTACGAGTGAAGGCGCTTCAGATCCTTTATTTGTGTTTACGACAGCGGCTCATACCCTATTCGGCGTTACGTTTATCGTTTTGGCCCCGGAACATCCTTTGGTAGATCAACTGACAACATTCGATCAAAAAGAAGAGGTCCACTCTTACATCCGGCAAGCCGCTTCGAAAAGCGATTTGGAGAGGACTGACCTTGCAAAAGAGAAAAAAGGGGTTTGGACAGGGGGATTTGCAATGCATCCGGTGACTGGTAAAAAAATTCCGATTTGGATCGCCGATTATGTGTTGATGGGATATGGGACCGGAGCTGTCATGGGCGTCCCTGCGCATGACGAACGTGATTTTGAATTCGCAACGCAGTATAAACTGGAAGTTTTGCCGGTAGTCGATCCCAGCCTGGCCTTTCAAGAGATCCGAGAGGCGGTCTTGCAGGGACAAATGTGCTGGATGAACGATGGAGTCATGATCCATAGCGATCATGGCGATCTCTCATTGAATGGACTTGGCAGGGAAGCGGCCAAGGAAAAAATCATTGATTGGCTCGAACGAAGAAATCGGGGAGCGCGGACGATTCATTACAAACTTCGCGACTGGCTTTTTTCCAGACAAAGGTATTGGGGAGAGCCGATACCGATTCTCCATTTTCCCGACGGCACCATGCGCGCATTGGAACTGGATGAACTTCCCTTAATCCCCCCTTCTTTGGATGATTTCAAACCCGCGTCTACAGGGAAAAGCCCTCTTGCGAAAGTGCCTCAGTGGGTGGAAATCACGGATCCAAAGACAGGAAAAAAGGCGCTTCGCGAAACAAATACAATGCCGCAATGGGCAGGATCTTGCTGGTATTATCTTCGATTTTGCGATCCTTGCAATGCATCTGAAGCCTGGGGAAGCAAAGCGGAAAAATATTGGATGCCCGTGGATCTTTATGTAGGAGGAGTCGAACATGCCGTTTTGCATCTTCTCTACGCGAGATTTTGGCACAAAGTGCTCTATGATTGTGGGTTGGTGCATACGGCAGAGCCTTTTCTCACACTGCGCAATCAGGGTCTTGTCACTGCCCGCTCTTATAAAATGCACAAAGGCGGCTATCTCCCGCCAGAGGACGTAGAGGAAAAAGAAGAGCGCTTTTATTCGGTGAAAACCGGCGAAGAATTGATTGTGCAAATGGAAAAAATGTCAAAATCAAAACTCAATGGAGTATCGCCTGATGAGATCATTGAGGCATTTGGCGCTGATGCGCTCCGGCTTTATGAAATGTTCATGGGCCCTTTTGATAAAGAAAAAGTTTGGAACACAGATGCGGTCAATGGTTGCAAACGATTTTTAAACCGTTTCTATGACATGGTTTTTTCTGATAAAATCACTGATGAAGACAACACAGAAGCGCTTAAATTAGCTCATCGGCTTGTGGACCAGGTGACAAAAGATGTAGAAAATCTCCAATTCAATACGGCAATTGCCAAGATGATGGAGTTTTTGAATGCATTTGTCGCACTTGATTTCTATCCGAAAAGCTGCGTAAAGCGAGCCATTCAGATGCTTTATCCGTTTGCGCCTCACATTGCTGAAGAATGTTGGCAGCAGCTGGGGGAAACAGAATTGTTGACCTATGCTCTCATCCCTCCTGTCGATCCCCACTTTCTCATTGACGATACTGCGACCTATGTTGTCCAAATCAACGGAACATTGAGAGGCCGATTTCATCTTCCTTTAAATCAAACCGAAGAAGAGCTGATGTCGCTCATTCGACAAAAGCCGGAAATAGCGAAACATCTTGTCGGAGAAATTGTGAAAACCATATTTGTACCCAATAAACTCCTCAATATCGTCACGAAATCGTGATTCTCTATGATGTAATTCTTTTTCTCCTTACGCTTTTCGTTTCCATTAGAAAGCCGCATCATTTTCGTCGGTTGTTCGCTGCAATTCCAAAGCCTCAAGGCAAAGAGGTGATTTGGATCCATGCTGTTTCAGTGGGTGAAACGAAATCTGCGCAAACTCTTTTTCAAGCTTTGAAAAAAGATCATCCTCAGGCGTTTTTTTTAATTACAACTACAACCGTTACTGGACAAGCCGAAGCGCGGCGCTCTCTTTCCTCGGCAGATGCATTTGCTTTTTTACCAATTGATTTAAGCTTCATTGTCCGGCGATGGGTGGACAAACTGCGTCCCAAACTTTTTTTTCTTGTGGAGAGCGATTTTTGGCCTAATCTGCTCTCTGCCATCCGAAAAAAAGGGGGCAAAGTCCTTCTTGTCAGCGGGAAGATTTCGAAACGTTCTGTGCAGCGGTTTTCCTGGTTTCCTTCGTTTTCAAAAAAGCTTTTTGATTGTATCGATTGTTTGTGCGTGCAAAACGAGGCGTACGCCGAACGGTTTCTCGCTTTCAAAGACCGCAGCCACATACATATTGGGGGCAATCTCAAACTCGATCATCGTCCACAGCATGTGGATGTTTCTTTTTGGCGTCGAAAACTTCTTATTTCCGATCCGGCTATTACTCTTTCCTGCACTCATGCTCCGGAAGAAGAAAAACTCATCGATCTTTTGCCTCTGGATCAATGCTTTCTTTTTCTTGCTCCACGCCATCCTGAGCGATTTACGGAGGTGGCAGAGATTCTTCAAAGGAAAAAGATTCCCTATTTTCGCTGGACTCGCCCAATGGATAGGCGGGGGGGGGAGAGGGTGCTTCTCATGGATGTAATGGGTCAGCTTCCTATTTGTTATGCCCTTTCGAGGCTCAGTATTGTCGCGGGAAGTTTTGAGCCTCGTATCGGCGGTCATAATATTTTGGAGCCGTGTCTTTATGGGGTACCGGTTTTTTTTGGTCCGTACATGGATGCGCAACAGGAACTGGTTCGCCAGGTTTTGAATGCTAAAGCGGGGATTCAATCAAATTATTCATCGCTTCGCACGACAATCCAAACTTTTTTTACCACCTCTTCCCAAGAGGCTGCTATGCGCAGCGCGGCCGTTTTGCTTGCGGAGTCAAGCCGAGGAGCGACCTTGGCAACCTACCAACTGATCCGGCCATTTTTTTAAATTTGGTATTAAAATCCTTGTTGTGTTAGATTTGATCTTTCTCAAGCACCGCGGGGTGGAGCAGTGGTTAGCTCGTTGGGCTCATAACCCAAAGGCCGTAGGTTCGAGTCCTACCCCCGCTAATTTTCCCACTTTTATTTGGCGGTATAGCTCAGCTGGTTAGAGCAGCGGAATCATAATCCGCGTGTCGCTGGTTCAAATCCGGCTACCGTCATCCTCAGAGTCAACCGCTTACATTCATCTCAGCTTCTGTTAACACCTCCAATGTCAGAAAATTGTCAGAAGTATAGGGGAAAGCTATCGATCCATCTACAAAAATATGGATATATCTCCCATAATTCGGAGGAAAAAAAATCCTCTCGGACTTTTTCAAGCGCAAAAATTTTTTGATTATTTAGAGCATCGTGCCCTAAAGAGATCCTAATAGGCAATTGGAAGTTATCCGATGTCTATAAGCAGCCCCGCAGCAACATTTAACCTTGGCGCGGCGCAGCTGGCAAAGACGGTCGCATCTCTTGCAATCCCGGCGTTTAGTTTTCATGCATTGTCAAACATACCCCAAGTGGGGGCTGTCCCAAAGGGATTAGATGATAGCACCAAAAAATGTATAGATTGCATGAATTCTTGCGATAAAATGGAGTTCGCACTTTTTCAGCTTGCATGTTACGCAGTTTGCATTTTTAAGGTATGTTAATGGACGCAAATAGTGTAAAAACAATCCTTCTCAGCCCGCTTGGACAAGGAATAGGGAGCATATTGAGAACACTTATAACGGCGATTATGTTGTGTGGGGGCGTTCATATGTTTGATTTCAAAAACCTTTCACCTTTTTTCAAATGGAAAAGGGTTTTTGGTTTATTTTTGTTGATCTTTGGCGCTGAATCTTTGATTAGAATTCTCTTATGTCGACTGGATACAGTCGTCTAAAGAAAAATCGGCGCCTTAGTTCGTTAAGGCGCTCGAGTGATCATTTGCTAAGATAGCTGCTGTATGGGTTTTTCTTTCAAAGACTGAAGTTTTTCCTTAGCGGCATTCCCGATCTTACAGACGAGAATCCCCATGACAAAGGCACTGGTGATTGGTTCATAAGCTCCTTTCGTGTATCGATCCACGTAAAAAGCCCCAATCAATCCTGCTGTTCCCGAGTAGCTGAGTACCCTTAACAATCCAGGACGATACGAAAAAAAATCAGACGCAGACTTTTTTGTTGAATTAACTGTATTTTCTAAGGATTCTCCAACAAATATTACGAAATTTGAAACGTACGGTCGAATTGAATTTTTTGATATTTTCATTGGCGCCACCAATTCCATATTTTTTTTGCACCCGTAGCAGCACAACAGGCAGTTATACATCCTTTATCAACGATTTCGGGGGTTACTTTCGCAGCCACTTTTATCGGTTCTTTTATAGGACTAGTGAGGTACGGGATATCCGGAACATAATCAATTACTTTTTCTACGATATAAGCAGTTTTTTTTGCCGAACTACACAATGATGCGCATTCTGCCCAAACGCCAATATATACCCGAAGTGATTCAAAAGTTGGCCTTTGGGCGGGTTCAAAGCGCCGAAAATCGATTCTTGAAAAGGGGGCTAGTATTGAAGAATACAACCCCCTTTTAAAGAATCGATTTTCGGCGCTTTGAACCCGCCCAAAGTCCACATTTTGAATCACTTCGGGTATACCACGA
>DATIHO010000027.1:0-17443 GCA_035480615.1 Chlamydiales bacterium
CTTATGCTGCTCGATTTACTCAGATGAATGGAGTACTGCAGTTACCGAAAACGATCCTTCTAGTCTGGTGGAGGGAGTCAGCGTCATCACCGGAGACCTATATACCTACGACGAAGATTACGTGGTCCAGGGAGCTGAGCCCGTCCGGATCCGCCGATCCTTTATTTCTAGAGATGGTTATTTCAAAGGGTCTCAACACCTGGTAGCTGAACTCATCTGCGGAGGTAACTACCTGACCATATTTGAACACAACGGCACAGTCCTGACTTATCACTCACGTTCAGAAAGGATGTTCGCTCCAAGTATCGGCGACAACTTTTACGGTGAGAGTAAAAAAGCCCTTCGATACAGTGCAGAAAATTTTACTAAAACTTCAAAAGGAATCTCCAATACCGCCACTGGAAAGATGTCAGCCCAGACAAACCTCCGCAACCAGTATATCATTTTCGATCCAAGAAAAGATGAAAAAGGAAAAAGTTTCACGCTCTACGCCTCCGACGGAACCAAGAGGAGGTTCGTAAATCAGGAGGGACAAGAAAAGCTAAAGGGTATCTATATTGGCTACAAGTATAAACTCGTCTCTGAGACACTCCCCAATGGTCATATTGTCCACTACGTTTGGGACCACGAAAATCGTATCAATCGAGTTTTCACGACCAATGGAAATCAATCCAAAACATTCTCGGATTTAACTCTCCCTATATACCCACGTAATCGCCCCAGCCCAACCAAATTAACCTATGTCGGCTCTGATCATCGCGTCCTCACTTACCGAGCCAAGACCACCGAAGTAAAAAACCTCGTTGTGCAATGCGAGGTGATTTCTCCCGATCTTCCCAATCAGTATTTTGATTGGGATATGAAACTCCGAGAATTTAAAAGGCGGCACAAGCAGGAGTATACGTCGGTACAAATCAAACGACCCCATCTAAAATCCCTTTCCTTGAAACAAAACCGCTCCATAAAGATTGATTATTATGATGAAAATGAGTCCATAAGGAAAGGGTACAGCGTCAAAAGCCTCGCCTCGCCGGTTGGAAATGATAGCACCCCGATCACCACTCATACCTTCCATTACGACAAACCCAACAAAAATTCATATGTCATTGACGCTCAAGGAAATAAGACGTGTTATTTCTGGAATGACGATTTTCGCCTAGTGAAGATTGAACGGTACGAAGGAGAACAGACATTCCACAGCGCCGATACATTTCTTTGGGAAAACACCCTCCTCAGATGCAAAACGTTTTACGATGAGAAGTGGCAACCCATTTTCAGCCGCACTTATTCTTACGATCAGGAAGGTAACGTTGAGAAAGAATCTTTCTATGGGAATCTATCTGGCAACGGCCCTCGGTTAGCAATAGGTCCGGATGGATTTCCTATCGGCGATGAGGTTGAAAAACACGTCAAGAAATCAACCTTTTCGAAAGATGGCCGCAACCTAGTTGAGAAACAGGAAGAACCAAGCGGTTTGTGCATTGTCTATACATACCGGAAAGACGCGCAGTTGCCTAAGACTAAATCGATCTGTGATGGCACACAAGCGCACATCATCACTACGTACGAATATGACGACGATCTTATTTTGAACAGAGAAACGGTCGAAGACGGAGTCTCAAAAATAAATAGAAAAATCACCCCCTGTAAGGCAAAGCCATATATCGGGATGCCGGACATTGTTGAAGAGTTTGACGGCAATGGGAAGTTGTTGCGAAAAACGGCCCTACACTACGGCAAGGGCGCATTGATTGAGAAAAAAGACATTTATGACGCCAAGGACACGCTTCGTTATAGTCTCGAAATGAGCTACGATGAAAAGGGGCGTCTGGTAAGCGAAACAAATGCCCTCGGTCAGAGAGCCGAATACAAGTATGACGATATAGGCAACAGAAAGTATGCCAAAGACTTCTCCGGTAGACTCGAGACATTTTATGAATATGATTTTTCCAATCGTCTGATCAAGAAAGAAGAGAAGGGTGATGATGGCATCCACCGGGTCTATCAGTATACATATGACACCAAACACAATTTAATCACAGAAACAGACCCTTACGGGAACGTAACAACCTATGTTCCAGATGCTTTCGGTCATCGCAAAGAAATCCATCCACCTCCGATTTTAGATGAGAGAGGGGGAAAAATTCTTACGGTTGCCACTTTCAAATACGATAGCGCTGGCAACGAGATTGAAAAGACTGATGCAGCGGGTAACATCACAAAAACCAGTTACAACGCCTATGGCAAGCCTATTCTTATCACCCATCCCAATGGCGCGACAGAAGAATTTTCCTATTACCTAGACGGAAATCTCAAAAATTATACCGATGCAAGGGGTGTGGTTACATCGTACGTGTACGACTATCTTGGAAGGATAGTGAGCAAAACAACCTCGGAGGCTACGGAATTCTTTGAGTACACGGGGCAGTACCTCACAAAAAGAACAGATGCCGAGAAAAATGAAACCACCTACACATACGACCTTGCTGGGAGGAAGATCGGTGAAAATTGTGCCGGAGAATTGACCACGTATACCTACGATGAGTTAGGCAGGCCTCACACCACTCGCAAGGGAGATCTTATCACCGTTACAGAATACGACCTTCTGGACAGAGTGATTGAAGAGAGGAATGAGTCGATTTCTGGGAAGGTATTGAGAATTGTCAAATACGAATACGACAGTGCTGGCAACCGTAAGGCCATAATCCGGTCTATCAATGGCAAAAATGAAAGAGAGGAATTCAAATACGATTCGGTCAACCGGGTGCGCGAGAGGAAAGATGCTCTGAGTTTTGTTGAAACGTATACTTATAACACTAAGGTTAATGAGAAAACCTACACCGATGCAATGGGCGTTCAGACGATCGAAACGTACAATGCACAAAATAGGATCTCTTCAGTAGAGAAGAGAAAGGGAGAGAAGCGGCTTGCATTTGAACAGAAGTACTACAATGAGTTAGGGAAACTAGCCATCCAGGTCAACACAGTTTATGGCCCTGAGGAAGAGGAGAGAAAAGTTCAAACCCGTTGGGAGTATAACAACAGAGGCCTCCTAAAAACCTTGACTGAAGCCGACGGCACCATCAGTGCCAAAATAACTCGGTATGACTATACCCCTCGAGGAGAACTTGAGACAGTCACCAAACCAGACGGAGTCACTCTAGCTTATAGATATGATGATTGGAGCCACGTTGTGGCATTGACCTCATCTGATGGCACCGTAAACCATACGATGGAATACAACCTTCTAGGGCATCTGCGGGAGAACGGGACCCTTGTGAGAAAGACCGATCCATTTGGTCGTATTCTGTCTGAGACATTTCCCCATGGCCACTGCATCGTCAATACGTATGATAATAGTGGTCGAAGGAATACGATCCAAATCCCCACGGCAGACTGTCTAATTGTATACGAGTATGAACCGGCAAATTTAAGAACAATCTACCGAAAAAAACTCGATGGGACCGTCGTCTATTCTCACACGTATACCTCTCATGATTTATCGGGAAATTTGCTCGAACAAGACCTCATACAAAACGCTGGAACTGTACAATTTACGATCGATCCGCTAAATCGAAAGCTGGGTATAGCCTCTCCCCTCTTTACCCAAAGAGTGCTGGAATTCGACGGAGTTGGGAATATCCGTAAGATGCAGACTGGCAGCGACGTGACTGAGTATACTTATGATGACCTCTACCAACTCACATCCGAATCTGGGCTTTTTGCTCTTAGTTACGCGTATGATTCCTTGCATAACCGGCTGAGAAAAGACCAGGAAAAGTATGAAATTAATGCTCTCAACCAAGTCACGTCCCACCTTCAATACAATAAGAACGGAAATCCCATCCAAAACGGCACCACTATCTACAACTACGATGCGCTCGATAGGCTGATACGAATTGAAACATCAGATTTCATCCAGACCTATACCTATGACTGCCTCCACAGATGCCTCTCTAAAACGGTTCATCGAAATGGTGCACAAGAGACTGTCTACTTCGTTTATGATGGCCAGAATGAGATCGGTACTTTTGATGAGAGTCTTAATTGTATTGAACTAAGAATTCTCGGGGAAACTCCCCACGCAGAAAATGGAGCTGCTGTCGCCATCGAGCTCAATGGCAAGGTATGTGTACCCATCCATGATTTGCAGGGCAATCTTGCTCTACTTCAACCTGCAGGTGAGAAGCCAACCCTTTATCGCTATAGTGCTTTTGGAGAAAATAAGATCTTTGGAGAGACGATTAGCCCTTGGGGATTTTCATCCAAGAGGACAGATGCGCAAACTGGTTTAGTGAACTTTGGCAGAAGATTTTATTTACCTACTTTGGGCCGGTGGCTTACGCCCGATCCTGCAGGATTTACCGATGGGATAAATCTCTACACCTATAACTCCAATGCCCCACTAACCCACATTGACGAATATGGATTGGTTTCCTACGAGTTCGGCAAGGGGTGGAAAAACACACCTTGGAATTCTCAATATTCATACACGTCGTCTACATTTTCTGAATATCATCCTTGGAATCGGAGTTTAGTTGATGCTCGGGTAATCCCATCCCTAAATCTGAGACACAATAATTCTCCGCATTTTTACATCAATGGTATGTCAAATTCGCGTAGAGATAGTATTCTTGGAGGAGGATGTCTACGACGAACTTTGGGGGAGATGGCAAATGTCATGCCTATTTATTCAGAGTCTTTTGGTTTTTTCAAAGATTTATATACCGTATGGAAAAGCAAAAGGGATAATAATTACTCAAGTGATGCCGTAAGAAAACTGAGCAGGGAGGTCAGATTTAACAATCTATGTATGAGTGCCTTAGAAGACCAAAGAAAATTGTTTGTGACAGGCTTTAGCCGCGGGTCAGCAGAAATCTATCACGCTGTCAAGAACTTCTCGGAAGAAGAAAGAAACCGGTTGATCATAACTACCTGTGGACCCATTATGATACTTCCACGCAATTTGGGGTTCTTGGTGACTAATATGGTATCTTCCGGTGACTGGTGTTCGTTTTTTTGTAATTCGGGATTACGCAGACATCCTGAGAGATATGATTTTGCCGACGTACGTATTTTAGACCAAAAGGATGGATTTTCAGGATTTAATAGAGATCATTTTTTTCAAAGCCGTACCTATCAAGAAGGGCTAGCTAACATCACAACTCCCCAATATAGAAAATATGGAGGTTCACCTTGAACAAACTTAAAATACTTTTATTTTTTATATTAACCAACCCTATTTTTGCCATGTCAAAGCAAGTCAATTCTCGACAGCAAGTAATGCACACAATAAATCAATACTCAAAAGAGATAGAAAATAGAGATGGAATACGGTTGAGATGCCACGGTTTAAGCTATGCTGGACCTGACAAGATCTACGATGGGAAGATCCATGTTATTGATTTAAGCTATAGCGTTGATAAAAACCTGAAATACCAAGATGCTGAAAAAATATTTTACCACCTTGTCGACGAGTTGTTGGAAACCATCAATAAAAATGAACAAATTCGAGGGCATTTTTATCACAAGCCAGTTAGTTACAAAGATTTATATTTCAGATTGGATTTTGATTATGAGAACAAGGGGCATTTAAAACGAGATGATGTGAAGCAAATGGCCATTCTAGACAACACACTCATATGCATAATTGCTAACCAAGACAAAGCAACTAATGAGTTGGTTGCAGAAGAAAAATCTCCGGGGTTTGGACACCTAATCTTTACGGGCGAAGATTCCATGCGGACGATTATGAAAAACCTACCCGAGGACAAAGAATGAGTCTGAGCATAAATGCACTTCTGGTGTTGAAAAAAAAGAACTAAAGTCACCCCTTTAATGCTCATCTTGTTGCTCCCCAAAGCTTTCCCCTCGACCGATTGAGGGTGATATTCTAACCTTGATGTCAAGGCGACGTTACAATTTTGGTGCTACAAATTTTTCTAGACTCTTTATCTTACGTTAGGCTTTTATTAGGTTAGGTAAGTTTGATGGGTGAATTAAATGACAGACAAATACATTTTCTGGATTTTCGAAACCCTAAAGGATAGGCGTATGCACACTTTTAACTTTGAGTTATAGGCTATGGTAGAGTCGCAGATTCTAACCGGGATCGCGTATTTGTTGATTCTTTCCGGCCTTATTTTTGTTTCTTTATCATTTCGTTCTCCAAGCAAAGAGAACAGCACGCTAAAGTTGATTCGATTCGGAGAAATCGGGGTGATTTTTTCCCTAATAGGTGGCTTAATCCTCATACTTTTCTTCTACGCACCCCAGAAAGTACCTCAAAGAATTATAGACGAACATTTAGAAGAAAAATATACAGAGATCCCACCCGATATCAGCATGGGCAACTTAACATCTACATCTAAAATGAAAGGGTTGGCTTGATTAATATTCCTAGGCCTGATCGGCATAGAGAAACTATCATTGCCGGAATTGGAATCGCGCTAGAATATTACAGTATTTTTCTATTTGGTTATTTAAGTTTCTTGATTTTACCCTATTTTTTCTTAAGACCTAGTTCATTCCTTTTAAAACTAGCGATCATATTAGAAGCAATTATGGGGATTCTCGGAACAATGCTATGTGGACATATAGGGGATACTTTAGGCCGCAAAAAAATCCTAGTTTACACCATTGCCTGCGTTGCCCTTCCGTCATTTATTATCAGTATACTTCCGGGCTACGAATCCATCGGAATCACGGCCTCTTTGGTTTTTATAATGCTAAGATCAATTCAGATGCTAGCCTTCGGTGGCGATGAGATAGGACTTGTAACATTTATTTTGGAAGACATTCCAGCCAACCAAAGAGGCCGGTTTGGAGGATACATGTCCATGGGCGCTGGCATAGGGGTTTGTCTCGCCTGTTTATTCGTATTCTTTTCCAACCCATTTGCAGAACCTGCAGTCTTTTGGAAATGGAGACTTTTATTAATTTTTGGAGTTTTCGGACTATTTATTGCCAATTATCTTAAAAAGACATTTGGCGAAACTGCAGTGTTTAGACACTTCAAAATGACACGTCCTATAACAACTCCCCCACTGTTTAGCCTGTTCAAAACAAATAAAATAGTATTTTTAAAAATCCTAGGCATCACTGTTCTGGCACCAATTATAACAATTGTCATCTTTGGATGGGTTCCTCAATTTAGTGTTAAGCATTTAGGTCTCCCTTCAAATCAGGCTATGTTGCTGAATGCTGGTGCACTGTTTTTGTTTTCGCTTGGAGCTCCGATATTTGGCAACTGGTCTGACAGACTGGGAAGAAAACGAGTTTTACTCGGAGTCAGCCTTTTCTTCTTAATATTTAGTCCCTTACTAGTCTATCTTCTGGCTAATACAACAACAGTAATGCAATTCTTTTGTATTGAGGCAATCCTTACTTTTGCTGCTTCAGCATATTATGGAGTTGCCATGACCGCCTCAATAGAGCACGTGCCAACTCATATAAGATATACAGGGGTAGCAGTGGCATACTACATTAATTATGCGATCTTTGGAGGTGTCAGTGGGAATCACATAGATCGACTATTGACTGGCTCGATAAATTTAGAGCTCGCTCCTGTATTTTATTTAATGATCGGATCTGCCATTGTTTTCATTTCCTCGTCATTTCTTAATGAAGAAGCTAGGCATGAACTTTCCGATGACATTAAATAGAAATCAAATACTATTGCAGAGTAGGTAAATGCATTCCGGTCTATACATTACTTACCTTGGTGTACCCGACAACTCCATCTTACAAAAAGAGCTTCCTGCGTTGTCTGGAGAAGTACAAGTCAAAGTTACAAAATCTCGTATTCTCATAGACAAATGGAGACATCTTTTGTCTGATCTATTAATTCGGAATGTAATAGCTCAAGAATTAGCCACCGCCCCTGATTCCATAGCAGTCGAATCCGACAGTTACGGGAAACCGATTCTTGCTAATAGATCGAGACATTTCAATATTTCTCACTCTCACAACATCATCATTTTGGCTACCGATGATACTCCAGTGGGAGTCGACATAGAATATATTAAACCCTTCAGTGACCTCGACAGTATAATAACACAATTCACTCAAGAAGAACAGCAAATGTACTATGCGAAATATGAAGAACAGCGTGTTGGTTTTTTCTACGAATTATGGACTTTAAAAGAAAGTTATTTAAAGGCAATCGGGAAAGGTCTAAATTGTTCATTGCAATCATTTAGCATTAGAATCACAGACAACGAGGCCAGCCTGTCCCGAGGGATTGACCCAGACATAGCTTGGTTCTTTCAGCGTTATACTATTGACAATCAATATCAATGCGCTGTTTGTAGTAGGCGCGGACAATTTCCCAAAAAGGCCCTTATTTTAAAACCTTGCGACTTACTAAAGCATTAGTGCGACCCAGTTCTTTGTGTTGCACGTCAAGACACTGCTGCAAAATCTGCGCATAATCACGCGCATTCTGACTCTGTGTAATCGACCAATGATCTCCAGGAACGGGGAATATCGTGACATTTTTTGCATAGCGCCCCCAACCCAGATCTTTTTCAGGATTGGCCTCTGTTTTTAAAAGACATACATCAACATCTAAAAGAGGAATGGAGAATTTCCTCATAGCACGGTAATTAGCTTTGGCCAAGGAGACAAGCCGATCAACTGTCTGTGAACCTTTAGTGGCACGAATGGCTCGTTTTCCTCCATTGTCTATGAATCGAGCAAATTGCTCCTTGAATGACAAGCTAGATGCCAGAGAGGGTTCCGCTTTAAAATGTTGAGTCAATTCAGATAAAAGGAGACCTTCATCCTCGGCATCAATTTTTTTAAATTTTTCGATATTCGCCGTAGTGTCAATGAGAATCAAACGAGACACCCTTTCTCCCATTTGCTGAAGCTGCTTTGCCATTTCAGCAGCAATAAATCCTCCGAAACTCCACCCCCCAAGAAAATAAGGTCCTGTTTTTTGGACTTGGCGCATCGCGCTGATGTATTCGGCTGCCATCTCTTCAATCGAATCATGCGGAAGCTGGTCTTCTTCGAGCCCTCGTGCCTGTAATGCATAAAAGGGCCGATCTTCCGCCCAGTGTCTCGCCAAGGAATTATAGCACATCACACTCCCTCCAACTGGATGAACACAGAAAAAAGGCTTCTTATGTCCCTTGGTGCGCATCGGAACTAGAGGAGACCAGAGTTTTTTGTCTTTTTTATCTTGGATCGATTGAGCAAGGCCTTCAATGGTAGGATTTTGAAAAAATTGAATCAGAGGAATCGAAGGGCCAATTTGGTTCCGAATTTTCACCATTAAACGCATTGCGAGTAACGAATTTCCCCCGATCTCGAAAAAATTATCATCAACGTGAATCTCTGGGAAATCCAGAACTTCCTTCCAAACAGATAGCAGCTGCCGTTCCAACTTGTTTTTGCACTTTTTCTTCGCCTCTTTTTTACCAAGAGCTGCAGGCTCGGGCAAATTCTTAATATCGATCTTGCCATTGAGCAAAACAGGAAACTGTTCGACAATACATATCTGTTGAGGAATCATGTAAGGCGGCAAACATTTGCTGAGAGAATGTCTTATCAGTTCAAATAATACTGCCTCGTCCATTGGCGGGCTTATTTTGAGGTAGGCTACTAACCGTTTGCGATCGTCCTCACCTTTGACCAATACAATTGCCTTTTCAATTGGATCCATCTGGACCAAGGCCGATTCGATTTCTCTAAGGTCAATGCGATAACCGCGGACTTTTACCTGGTGACTATCCACACGTCCTAAAAACTCAATAGTCCCATCGCTTAGATATTTGACAAAATCGCCTGTTCGGTAAAGACGCTCTCCTCCCAAGAGATTGGATACAAATCTTTCTCCAGTCGCAATTGGATCATTGAAGTACCCACGAGCAAGTCCCAATCCCCCGATGTACAATTCACCAGAAACGCCTTCAGGGACGAGGCTTCCGTTTGAGTCCAGAATATAGAGCTTTGCTCCAGCAATCGGTTTCCCTATTGGAGCGATCGTTCCCCGATACCCAGGTTCACATTCCCAAACACTTGCCTCAACTGTGGCTTCTGTTGGCCCATAAGTGTTATGCAATCTGGCAGAAGATTTGGAGAAAAAAGATCGAATCAAATCCGTTGGAAGAGCCTCTCCACCAGAAAAAACATCCCTAAGAGAAGTACAATGAGTAAACTCTTTTTCATCCACCAAACCGCGCAAGAGGGAAGGCAAGAGATCTACCATCGTTACGCCATATTTCCTTATCAGTTCAATGAGACCTGCTGAATCAAACTGCTCAGTTTTTGTTGCAATCACTAGTCGAGCCCCCGCACAAAGAGGCCAGAAGTAATTGATAATAGAGCCATCGAAAATGAAAGAATATGTGTGCAACATCACATCATTGGAGCTCAGAGGGTAGGCGGCTTGTTTCCAAAGAACTCTATCATTGATACTCTTATGTTCAATCTCCACTCCTTTTGGAACGCCCGTTGTACCTGAAGTATAAATCATGTAAGCCAGTTGGTCGTCTGAAATTGGGATCAAAGGATTTTGGATCGAAGCTGGCGGCAAAGCGTCCACACACACAGTGTGTCGTTGAGTAAATCGATTTTTCAAGGCTTCCTGGGTCAAGATACAAAGAGGAGATAATTCATCGATCTTGGCATTCATCCGCTCTTGAGGTTCTAAAGGATCTAAAGGAACATAAGATCCACCAGCCTTTAATATCCCGAGTATGGCGGGGATAAATGCTGCTGAACGTTCCAGACACACGGCGATTTTGTCTTCCTTTTTAAGACCTTTGGATAAAAGAATATGCGCAATCTGATTCGCTTCACTATTTAACTGAGAATAGGTGTAGCTCTCCTCTCCGCAGATCACGGCCACGTCTTTTGGTTGTCTCTCTGCTGATTTCTCAATCAACTGAAGAATGGTATCATTCGTCGAATAGGCAATCGGCTGTTTATTCCATTCCACTGTTATTTTGTTGATCTCAGATTCATCTAAAACCTCAATTTTACCAATGGAAACATCTGGATTTGCAAGAATGGACTTAGTCATATTTTGGAAATGTTTTGCCATCCGCTCAATTGTTTCTCTTACAAAGAGGTCTGTATTGTATTCGAAAAAGCCCCTTAACCCCTCAGGTGTTTCTTGAATCGATAAACTGAGATCAAAGTGAGCCATCTCTCGATCTATTTGGCATAAATGGACCTTGAGCCTCTCAATCTTCTCTACATCCATTTGAGAAAGCATATTGAACATCGTTTGAAAGACAGGCGAATAGCTCAAAGATCTTTCGACCTTTAATTCCTGCACGATTCTTTCGAACGGAACATCCTGATGCTCAAAAGCTTTTAACCAATCATTCCGAATCGATCGAAGCAGTTCGGAAAATGTGATGTCCCCACTAGACCGAGTTCTAATCGGCAATGTATGAGCGAAACAGCCAATGAGAGGATCGGTATCACTAAGAGTCCTACCCGAAACAGGAACACCTATCACGAAGTCATTCTGATTTGTATTACGGGCTAAAAATGCATGAAAGGCGGCGAAGAAAACAGTGAAAGTAGTAGATTCGTGCGTTTGAGCGAATTTCTTTAAAGCTTGGATCCCGGCAACGTTTGCGATAGAGAACTCTACTACAGCCCCCCGATAGGTTTGAATAGGTGGCCTAGGTCGATCCACTGCGAGATTCAAAACCGGCGGAGCATCTTGTAGGTTTTCGCACCACCAAGAGAGATTTTCTTTATTAAGAGGCTGTTTTGCAGTCCAACTTACATAATCGCTATATTGAATTGATAAGTTTTCTAAAGGATTTGGCTTGCCGTCTTTACAGGCTTCATACAGGGTCTTAAGCTCATGGATAAAAAGATAGGCTGAATGACCATCAAAAATCATGTGATGAAAGTTAAAAAAAAGTCGATGCTTGAGCTTTGAAAGACGCAAAAGCAGAAAGCGGAAAAGAAACCCCTTAGATAAATCAAATGGTTTCCTCGCTTCTGACGCAATCATCCGATCGGCTCTTACTTCGGAATCTGAGACCCCTCTTAGATCTTCGTAGTGTAGCGGTGTTTCATTAGAATCTAATACCACTGATTCTACATGGTCAGGTCCTTCAATGAATATGGTACGAAAGATTTCGTGTCGATTCACAATCGTATGTAATGCTTGTTGCAAGGAAGATAGATCGAGATCCCCAGCCAATTCCAGGGTAAAAGGAATGTTATAGAGCGCACTTTTTGGGGTCTGATGGGATAGGAACCAGATGCCTTGCTGAGAAGATGAAATCCCGGAGGAATCTCCTTCCTCGGCATTTGAAATTCGATCAATTTTTCTAGTGAGTAGCAGAGCATTCTGTATTTCTTTGGCCAAAAGTGAAGCTGTCGGACTTTCGAATAAAGTTTTGATTGGAAGCTGGATTTGAAATTGCTTGTTGAGCTTCGTGACAACTCGAGCCACTAATAGCGAGTGTCCACCCAGCGCAAAAAAATTATCTTCCACCCCCACATCGGGCACTTCCAGAATTTTCTCAAAGGCCTTGACTACCTCGATTTCAATAGGATTGCTTGGAGCCACATACCCCGATTTGCCAAATTCGTAATTTGGAGTCGGCAACGCTTTTCGGTCAATTTTTCCATTTGTATTTAGCTGAAATTCAGCGACTTGAATATATGCTGACGGAATCATGTAAGAGGGCAGGAGAGAAATCAACCTCTCTTTTAGCTCCTCCTGCTTGGCATCCCCTCGATAGTAAGCAATAATCCTGAGATCTCCAGGCTTTTCTTCTCTCGCAATCACTACAGCTTGTTCGACATTCGGACACCTATTCAGAAGTGCTTCTATCTCTCCAAGTTCAACCCGATATCCACGAATCTTCACTTGTGTATCCATACGGCCTAAGAAATCTATCTCTCCATTCGGCAGGTAACGAGCGAGATCTCCTGTCTTGTAAAGTCGGCCGTAAGAAGAAGAAATGAATTTTTCTTCTGTCAGTGCGGGTCTATTTCGGTATCCCCTGGCCAGTCCCAATCCACCGATATGTAATTCTCCTGGCACACCTACAGGCAGTAGATTCTGTTCTTGATCCAAAATATAAAATTGCGTGTTAGCTATGGGCTTTCCAATAGTGATCTTTTCTGTAGATGTTTTGATCTTCTTCATCGAGGACCAGATAGTTGTCTCTGTCGGACCATACATGTTCCACAAAGTACGAGCACGCTGAGCCAATTGATGTGCCAACTTCTGGGAAAGAATCTCTCCCCCACACAAAATCGTCAGTTCAGAATTGCCCGACCATTTGGCATCTATTAGCGTCTGCCAAGTTGCCGGGGTCGCCTGAACAAATGTAATATTTTCTCCCTTTAGTGTTTGTGCAAGCAAACCCAGATCCATAGCTATATCCCGGCTTCCTAGCACAATTGTGGAGCCTTGTCGTAAGGGTAGAAGCATCTCAAGAATCGAAATATCGAAAGAAATCGTGGTTAAGGCCAACCATCTATCTAAGTCTGAAAGATTTAATCGATGTTGCATTGCTGCTAAGAATGCATCAAGAGCCGCTTTGGTAATCTCTACACCTTTTGGTTTTCCTGTAGATCCTGAAGTATAAAGAACATAGGCCAGTTGCTCTGGATTCTTATGTTCAACCTTTAAGGATGTCGAATTCTTTTTGTTGATCTCTTCAAAATCTTTATCCAGGAAAATTTTCTTACCTTGAAAATTCTTAAAACAGGTTTCGTGAGAAGAATGAGTAACCAAAATTTCAGCTCCGGAATCTTCGAGTATAAACTGCAACCGTTCTCGAGGATGTGTTGGATCTAACGGCAAATAAGCACTTCCGGCTTTCAAAATACCAAGTAAGGAAATAATGAGCTCAATGGAACGGTCGAGTCCTACACCAACAAGGGTTTCTCTTGTGGCGCCTAAGCTCTGTAAATGCCTAGCGAATCGGTTTGCAGACCGGTTTAGTGTAGCGTAATCGATCTTTCGGTCTCCGAAAACAACAGCAATCGCTTTTGGCGTTGTTTTTACTCGTTTTTCGAAGCATTCTAGAAAACCTTCTCGGTTTCTAGAGCTGACGTAGTCAATTTTTTGGCCTCCATGAGAAAAAGTATCCGGGGCCCTTTGAATAGAGATATTTTCTTCGTCATCCATACCCTGTAGGGTGGAATGGAGTGAAGAGCAAAATGAATCAAGTAGCACTTTGTCTTGTTGATAGCCTCTTATATACAATCTCGATTCACTGATGGTAATAGTTAATCGATAGAGATCAGAATCATCGGACTTAGCTACATGATCATCTTCAGACATAAAAATCCCGACATCGCAAACAACACCGAGATTATATCTATACTGAAAATCGCTTGAAATTAAGTATCGCGCTTGAGATTGTTTTTTAACGGATTCAGCAAAAGCCGCATAATGAGAACGTTTCTGTGACAAGCTAAGACAAACAAAACTCTCTTGACTTAGCAATTCATTCAAAATCTTGGATCTAAATGGATTATTAACCTTTACTGGAATGCATAAATCACTATTACAGAATGCAAGCAACGTGAAAGCAACCTTACGTAAAGCCGTTTGTGAGTCAATTTTATTTAGTGGCAAGGAAAAGCAGTATTTGTCATCAGCATTAATTATTGATTCACAACAAAAGAACGTGTTGGCCTCCGCCCCCTTAGACATCAATAACTTTAATAGCTTTGATTCGTCACTTCTGGTCTTAGAGATTACAGCGATGTCCGATTCGTTAATTTTGCAACAATCGATCACTTTATCTGTTTGAAAATTAGTGTCATGGAGCAAAACAGATCGCCCTTCGGGAGTCCTCAGGTTTTTTATCAATAGCTTACCTCCCCTGATCCCTATCGAAAGAACTTCTTCGGAGGTTGAATAGACTTGACCAGGTATTGCATTCACTTGTGCATGGAAATCCAAGGATCCCACCAGATACACTTTTTCGCCATCGAATATTTTTACACTGGCTACAAGGTTGACATAATTATTCTCACCAAAATACAAAGATCTGTAGATTCTATCTATTTCCTCAAAGTCATCGCTAAAATTTATAAGCCCGTAATTTTCGAAAACATAATTTTTTCCGTAATATGTTTTTTTTGTTATGTCTTGGTCAGTGACTTCAATGCTACGACTTTCCAAATCAGCTAACAGAGGAACAAACAATCTAGCGCCTTCCTCAGAACATTTAATATTCAAACTAAATGCCGTCTCATTTGGCGAAATATCAATTACAGATTGTTTTAATATCCCACCTTCATCTATTTTAGAGGAGATTATATGCCAGGTTATCCCATGAAAATCTTCTTTGTTATAAATGGCCCACGTAGTGCTGTTCAATCCAGCATATTTGGGCAGCAAACTATCGTGATAATTTATCGCAAGAAGGACATCGCGATCATTTAAAAACGCATCTGATATTACAGAATAATTTACGACACTAAATAATATAAACCTTTCATCACACACATCACTTAACTTAGCTACTAATCTCAGCCCCTTTTCGTCACAATATCGCTTAACTATTCCGTCATCAGAAACAACACACAATACAACCCACCCATTAACAACTAATTGCTCCAATACTAAGACACAGAGCCTTGTGGTCCCAATTACTACGCAACGTTTATTATGACTTGGAAGCAGAACAGATTTCACTGAATTTTGTCTGGATACAGCAAACGCTATTTCATCGGCAGTTGACAATTGCCTTGCCTCCCCTTCCAATAATTTGGGTGAATTATTTTCCGGATGGTTGGATTGAATTTTTTTTGATTTCGACATACATCCACAAAGTGCGTTTTATAGCTCCTAGAGCATATCACCTAATTTTCTTAAAGAAAACCTTAATCAGATTTTTATTTTCTTTAAATCTTTTTCAAGCAGATAACCCACGAAACCACCGATAAGGGCACCTACTAAAGCCGCTATAACACCTCCTAAAAGAAACCCTACAATTGCTCCAGCTATCCCACAAAAGATCTTGTCTATTCCAACCAACTCATTAAAATTATTTTTATTCATATTATTGCCTCAATTTATAGTTAAAAACTATTAATAAAGGCCTAAATCTTACCACTAAAAATTATTTAAAACAAATTAAATCTATAAATAATTATTTAAAACAACAGAAGTCGCCGTATATACTTTATAATCAGGCACTTAAATACAGTTCAACAAAGCACATCTGGCAGTGTAAATAAAAAATTTATCATACATTTGATCTTTTGAGGAGAATCTCGCCTATAGAACAGCAATAAGATTCTGATGAATGAAGATAAGTACATAAAATAAGGAGGAAAAACGCATATGTTTCCGATCGCCATCATCCGTACCCTGGGATTCGTATGTGCAATCGCGCTGCTGTTTAAGCCCCTGTTTTTGAATAATTAAAGGCTTTTAAAACGTCTTTTGCCAACTTCATAATCTTAGCCCATCCCGGAGTGTCTATGAATTCTTGCGGCCAATTATTCTCATCGGAAAATACTCTAAAGCTGTCTCGAAATTTTTTCAAAATCTTGTATTGAGCTTCTGTAATTCCAAAATCTTTATATTTTTCTATAACATCATCTCCCTCTGGGAAGAAATTACAACATGTTTCATCAAAATCATCGACTTCGGGGCCTTTTCCCCGAACCCAAACTCTTTCTTGGTATTCCTTATCAGAGAGGTGGTCGATAATCCCAAGCAATGCATCTATTATTTGCTTTCTATCTACATCCATCACACCTTCCTATAAACAAATTCACCTAATGATTATGCGCGGATTGGGGATTCGTGAAAGCAGTCAAAACTATTAGAGTAGATCCCGTTCAGGCACTACATCAGCTAGACCAATGTCTTTTTGCTCAAGATCGAAAAATGGAGCTTGGTTTTTCATAATAGCAATTACTTCATGATAGGCCATAAGGTAACCTGTGTTGTAATCCGCTTCACCCTTTTTTGGATTGTCAGCATCTAACTTTGCTTTTTTAGCATTATTTTTAAGCAAACAACTTATTTCTTGCATGTAATTTTTTAAATTTTCTTTTTCCACAAGCATGACCTGGTTGCATTTGATTTAAAATCGCCTGAAGAATATCTCTTTGCTCTGCATGCTGGTTCTGTTGAAAAATGGGCAGAGTTCGCAACTGCCTCGGCTACCCCGATCAAAAGCTGTAGGTGGAGGAAATTCGGCCACCAAGGAATGTAAGGCTATCGAATAGCTTCAAATAATAAGGCTCTATAGCCGTACGCCATTCACCTTTGGAAATCTCACCCCCAATAGAAATGGGAAGAGAAATCTCGTAGCCAAGGGGCGAGCCCCATAGACTACCAGAAACAGTGGTGCCGTCGTGGCGGTCCCAATAATGGAAGAAGTAAAGCTGCTCCGCTTTGATACCAAAGCATAAGTCTTGTAGTTGAAAAACAGCTTTGACACCAAGGGGAAGATAGGCTGCGTTGGTGGAAAAACCG
>DATIHO010000028.1:0-17106 GCA_035480615.1 Chlamydiales bacterium
CCTCATCCACGCCGTCAGCATTCGATCTGAACCAAGATCAAATTCTCATTAAAATTTTCTTCGACTTTTGTTTTGTGTTTTCCGCTTTCACGAAACCACACAAGTCAGTTCTTCTATTCTTCTCTTCTTCCACTGTCAAAATAAATTCCATCTCAACGAATCGTGAACAGTCTCGCTGTTCTATTTCCTTGTTCTTGAAAAACAAAGAATAAGGAAAATATACAAAAGATCCGTATTTTTCTGCAATATTCTTGAAAATTCCCTATGAAAACATCCCCACTCACTTTGGGTATACATCAAGCGAATCAACGAATTGACGATGGAGATCGGTTGATAATCTGTCACTTTCCGTGCGAAAAGTATAGAAATAACCAGAGCTGGACTGAACTCTTTCCCAAACCCATTTATCATCGAACCGATAAAAAAGGTTTAAGGTTTGCCCATCCGAACTTTTTTCCGATTGAATCAAAAAAGCCTTTGGATTGCCTCCAATCTGCTGAATCCGATTTTGAAAAAATAGATCAAAGTCCGCGCCTTTTCTTTTTTCGACACGCAGAATCAAATCGTCGTTTCCATAAGCTGAAAGTAATTGAATGCCATCTAAAAAATATTGACACGATGGATCGGCGGGCAAGCGGATATGAAAAGTTTCCCCTTCCATGCGCTTAGAAAAAACAATCCATGTTCCCGGATCATCTTCCTGAAATTCTTCCCCATGGAAAGAAGGGCGTTCTACAGACACCCAGCCATCTGCATCGGGAACATCTGAAAGCGCAGAAGCACCTACTAAAATTGCACCAATTAAAAAATAAATCATCAATACGCCGAATTCTTTTCAAATAGATCAGCTAAAGTTTAACAAATCTTAATTATACACAAATGAGAATTTAATAACGAGATGAAATCGAAGATTATCGAATGTTTATTTTTTACATAACAATCTTACGCTTAAACACTCAGGAAAAAAATTTAAAAATTAATTATTATTTTAAAGCGAATAAAATCAGATTTTTGATAAGTAAGTCATAGAGGACTCTATAACAAGGAGCAATCTCTATGTGCCTCTCTATATTTCTTGCCCAGGTTGTTGGGTTGTATTTGTTTCTTATCAGCTTGGCGATGTTGGTTCACCAGGCCCGTTTTAAGAAAACAATGTCCGATTTACTCGGAAATATGATGTTGATCAGTTTAACCGGCGTGGCGATGCTGATCGTAGGGTTATTGATTGTGGTCGATCACAATATCTGGGTAGCAGATTGGCCGGTTATTATTACAATCATCGGTTGGATTTTGCTACTGCAAGGGCTGATGCGCCTATTCGTACCGGATGCCTTCGTCAAAATGTCAAAGGATATGCAAGGGAAAATCGTATACACGCTCGGATGCTGGGTTCGTTTATTTATTGGGGTTTATCTCATTTGGGCCGGGTTTTCCCAAGTGTAAATCTCTTCTTTCCAACCTGGAAGCGAGATTTTTGAGAAGGCATAACGATCCCCTCGTCATTTTGACGAGGTGATCGTTTATCCTTTGATATGATATATTCATTTTCAATGTCTTCTATTTGGATCATGCCTTTAAATTTGGAAGAGGTCAATCGCCGCTCCAAACATACCCTTTCAGACCACCTGGGAATCGTCTTCATCGATATGGGGGATGACTATCTAAAAGCATCTATGCCAGTCGATGAACGAACATGCCAGCCGATGGGAATTTTAAATGGAGGCGCCTCTACAGCGCTGGCTGAAACGGTAGCCAGCGCAGCAGCTAATTTTTGCGTAGATCAAACTCAAAAAATATGCGTAGGGTTAGAAATCAACGCAAACCATTTGCGTCCCGCCCGGACAGGATCAACAGTGACAGCGATCGCCAAGCCGCTCCATCTGGGCAAAACCACGCAAGTCTGGGAAATTAAAATTCATAATGAATTCAAGCAGCTCATTTGTATTTCCCGATTAACCCTTGCAGTTTTGTCAAAATCTTGATTCCAATCAATAATTTTAAAATATCTCCAATGATGAAGGGAAAAAATCCCAAAAGCAACGCGTTTTTCAAACCCACAAATCCTGCAAAACAGGAAACTCCAAACAGGAAAATCACCGCATTTCCTGAAAGCAGCGCAAAAAAAAGATTCATGGGGCTGCGAAGGGTCATCCTCTCAGTCAAATAACCTACAAGGACAGCCGCAGCGAGATATCCAAAGCGGTAGCCGCACGTGGGACCGAAAAATGTCAACATCCCTCCCGCTCCCCCAGCAAATACCGGCAACCCCATCATCCCTTGGAAAAGAAAGCAGAGAACAGCAGCACCCCCCCGCTTCGCTCCCAGGCAACAGGCGAGGATCAAAATGACACTCCCTTGCGTTGTGATCGGAATAGGAGTGAAAGGAAGCGTGATCGTGACATTTGCAAAAAGACCGATCAAAATACTTGAAACAATGACTGCAAGAAACGAAGAAGTATTTTTCTTTTCTAAAGAAATAGCTGCAACACTCAGGGTTCTCATGAAATGGCTCCTGTTAAAAAAACAATTTCCAATCGATGCAAGGAGACGCAAATTCAGGTTCCGCATGAGTCGACCAGCCCGGCAAAGAAGAGATAAGTGTAGCATTTTGAGCCTGTAAAAAACAAAACTTTTGATGATCCGCGGAAATGGCGCGATCTAAAGAAAATTGACGATGGATGGATAAGTCTCGAAGCAATGTCTTAAAACGAAGCGCAAATGTATTCGTCGTGGAAGGGACACTACGCCAATGGCAACTTGGAGTCAAAAAGATAGTCGATTGCAAATCAGGATAAAGAAAATATTTATCTTTATGGTCATAGAGAGTTACATAATCAGCAATTTCCAACCCCTCTTCGAGGATTTGCTGCCAGCCGCTGCGATGAAGATAATCATCTTCCACAAAATAAAGAATGGTTTCCGGATGGAAATTGAGATGGGATACATAATCGAGAAGTTTGAGAAAAGCTCCGGCTTCGGTCCCCTCCGAAATCTGAACTACGTTTTTCTCATCTTTGAGAAAATGATTAGATAGAGGACCCTTTGCCGCATCAAAAAAAAAAGTAAGATTGGCTCGACTAAAATCAAAAGTAGCTAACAAATTTTGATAGCATTTTTTATGGGAAAACCCCGCGATTCTTTTCTTATGGTGGCTCACTGAGGAAAAAAACGCGTGGCGGGAAAAGACTTCCATCTTTTGTTTTTTCCACCAAATCATAACACATGAAGTAGTTGTGCTACTTGCTTTAAGATGGCTTTGCCTTCTGGATGCGTCACTTGATTCATCGCCTCGGGAAAAGACATCCAAACCCCATCATTGATTTCTTCTTTTTGCAAACACACGGTTCCCGATACTTCCATAAGAAAATAAAGGACTTTTTTAAAGATTCTCTCTCCCTTCAATGGAAACGAATATTGTTCTGTAAGAGGTGTTTCATGCAAAAGTTTCACATAATCAAGATGCGTCTCTTCTTTCAATTCTCGACAAGCCGTTTCAAAAGGCAATTCATTCGGTTCTGCATGGCCCTTGGGAAAACCCCAATATCCTCTTTTTCTATGTTGAATGAGAAATACTTGCCATTGCCCAGACTCTTTCCTTAATGGGATCGCTCCAAAAGATTCTTCCTGTCTCATTAGAACCTAAAGTTACGCAAAAGGTATCTGTCTAAATGGCGCAAACACAAGAGTCGAATTATGTCCGCCAAAACCAAAAGAATTGGAAATGGCAACTTCTATATCCAGCGGTCTTGCAGTATTTGCAATGACATCAAGACCATTCAGTTCGCTCTCCGGATCGTCCAAATTGATTGTTGGATGCAGCATTCCGGTACGAATCGCCTGGATCGTTGCAACTGCCTCCAATCCGCCGGCCGCTCCCAAACAATGCCCAATCATTGATTTTGTGGCATTGATCTTGATTTTCTGGACATGCGAACCAAAAACATTTCGGATGGCACGAATTTCGCAAAGATCACCGGCTGGAGTCGACGTTGCATGAGCATTTATATAATTGACCGATTCTTTGGCGACTCCTGCCACAGCCAGCGCTTCTTCCATACATCTGCCCACCCCTAAACCATCTGCGCGAGGATCTGTTGCGTGGTATGCATCGCAATTGACCGCTCCTCCAAGATATTCAGCATAGATGGGAGCTCCCCGTTTTTGGGCATGTTCAAGAGTTTCCAAAAGAAGAACGCCCGCGCCCTCGCCCATGACAAACCCATCTCTTTTCCGATCCCAAGGTCTTGAAGCTCTCTTTGGCTCGTCATTACGAGTGGAAAGGGACTTGATTGCAACAAATCCGGCAAGGCCAATTGGATTGATGGAGGCTTCGGCCCCTCCGCACAGCATTAAGTCTGCCTTTCCCTGTAAAATTTGCTCAGCCGCGGCATGAATGCAATTATTAGATGTGGCGCAAGCTGTGGAAATTGAAAAATTGGGGCCTTGAAATCCGACGTCGATTGCAAGAAGAGCCCCCGCCATATTAGTGATGATATAAGGGACAAAAAAAGGTGTCAGCCTTCGATAGCTTTTCGTCAAAATCGTCTCGACGCCATCATGAAAAATGGACATGCCTCCCATGCCGGAACCGATTATAATTCCGCAGCGTGTTTTATCAAGCTGTGCAAGTTCTGCCGGTCCAAGGTTTCCATGCTCTAAAGCTTGTTTTCCGGCAACCATTGCATAGCGAATAAAAGGATCTACGCGCCGAGCTTGCTTTTTATCCAGATACTCGCCCGTATCAAAATTACGGACAATCCCTGCAAAACGGGTCGGCCAATCAGAGCAAGGAAATTCCTCAATCGGAACGATCCCGCTGCATCCCGCGAGAAGCTTCTGATAAAAGCGTTCCACATCGGAACCCAAAGAAGAGACAATCCCCATTCCGGTTACTACGATCCGTTTTCTTGACATGCAACAAAAATCTCCAAAAAATACTCTTTATGCTCAACATCATACCATAAAAATGGGCATTACACAACATGATGTTTGATTTTGATTTCGACCAGCTTGCTATCAGGCCAAAGACGCTCTAACGAATATTTTTCTCTTAAACCCGCCGTAAAAAGATGAATCATAATAGGACCATAATCTAAAACAATCCAATCTCCGGTCTGCAGGCCTTCAATATGAATCAGCTTCTCTTCCAATTTTTCCATGTTTGCAATAATCGATTGAGCGATGGACATCAGATGCCTGTCAACATGCCCTTCTGCAATCAAAAAATAATCCGTAATCGTAGAAAATCCTTGAACATCGATTGCTAAAATATTAAATCCATTTTTTTCATAAATTAATTGAGCAATAGAATTTAACATTGAAACAGGATCGCTTTTCATTGATATAACCCATTATCCTCTATGTAATGTAAAACATTTTGTGGCACAAGATGACCGCAGTAAAGTTTTTTTTTCAATCTGGCGCGTACATCCGTACTTGAAATTTCCAAAATTGTTGTTTTGGTAAAACTCGAACGCAAGATTTTGGGCAAACTTTCTGCCTCAACCGTCCGTGCCCCAATCAAAGGAGGAGCCAAATGGATTAATTGTTGAACATTTTTCCACTGCTCAAAATGGGTAGCCGCCTCAACAGAGAGAAGCAAATAGAATTGCCCCTTTTCTTCGCTCATGAGCGCACGGAGGGTGTCGATCGTATAAGAATATTCGTTTCTTTCGATTTCGTAATTCGTCAGCCGAAAATGGGGAATATCCCCTAATGCCAAGCGCACCATTTCAAAACGATGCTGCGCATTTGCATGAGGCGGAGCCGCTCTTTTAAAGGGAGAGCAATAGGCCGGACAAAACAAGACCTCATCCAAATGATGTATTTCAAAAAGCTGCACGGCCAAGTGAATATGTCCAAAATGGATGGGATCAAATGTCCCTCCGAAAAAACCGATCTTTTTTCTCATCTATCGAAAATGTCTCATAATACATATAGCAATTCCCGATATTTTGGCAGAGTCCATCGGGCATTATCCACAATCATTTCGAGCTTATCTACAATCTGTCTCGCATCCTCCATCTTTGGAGCCAAAATCTCACAATAAGTTTTTGCCTTTGCCTCCCAGCCAAAATCGATGGATTGATTTTGCACTCTTTCAACCGCGTCGATCGCAATTGACGCCTCTTCGATGACAGATGCGAAATATTCCATCTGATTCATAAGAGAGGGTACCTGCCGGATGCCGAGATGAGAAAGATTCATCAAAGATGCTGCGCGTTGATTTAAGTCATCAAAGGCCGACGGTAAAATTTGCGTACGAAACAGTTCAATCATGAGATGTGCCTCGATTTGCATGATTTTTGCATAGCGCTCCACAAGCGCTGCATAGCGGCATTGGAGTTCTTCTTCTGATAAAATGCCTTCAAAAACACGCAGTGTTTTTTGATCGATGATTTGCGAAAAGGCATGAAAACTTTTACGGATATTGGGAAGACCTCTCCGTTCCGCTTCTGCTTCCCAGTCCGCCGCATAAGCATTGCCGCTAAAAAGGACCGGCTTTGCAATATGCAGATGTTTGCGAAGGCAAGGGAGAGCTGCGACAAATAGCTGTTCTTGCGTAAGGCTCTTTTCTTTCACGCAATCCGCAATTTCATCGAGGATCAGATGAAGCGTATCTGCAACGATCGCATTGATGACAGTAATTGGAAATGCGGGATGAGCGGCTGCTCCTACTGCGCGAAACTCAAATTTATTTCCGGTAAATGCAAAAAAAGAAGTGCGATTGCGATCCGATGCATCGACAATATGCGGAGGTAGATGAGCAAGCCTCAGATCAATCGATCTTATTGCACTTTTTTCAGGGAATTTTTCTGCGAGCAAATCATCTATGATCGCTTCCAATTGTTCTCCAAGAGAAACAGACAAGATAGCAGGAGGAGCTTCCGATCCGCCAAGGCGCAAATCATTTCCTGCCGAGCCGATGCTTGCCCTCATCAAGCCGGCATGAGTATGAATCGCTCGAAGAATGGCTGTCAGCAATGTCAGAAAAAGAAGACTATTTTCTTTAGGATCCAAAAGGTTAAGCCCTGTATCCGTTCCCAGTGACCAATTGCAATGTTTCCCGGATCCATTTAATCCGGAAAACGGTTTTTCATGCAAAAGACATACCAAATTATGATCGATGGCGACTTGCCTCATCAACTCCATTAATAAGAGATTATGATCTACCGCTATCGCCGCCGGTTCAAAAAGGCATGCAACTTCATATTGAGAAGGAGCGACTTCAGTATGGCGAGTCCGAATGGGAATGCCCAACTGAATCGCCTCGTCCTCAAATTCCTTCATAAAGGCCATGACGCGATCTTTCACAGGGCCGAAATAATGATCTTCAAGCTCTTGTCCTTTTGCCGGCCGTGCGCCAAATACAGTACGTCCCGCAAGAAGCAAATCGGGTCTTTGCAGAAATAAGCTTCTGTCGATCAAAAAATATTCTTGTTCCGCTCCAAGAGTTGAAAAGACGCAACCTGCTTGTCTTTCGCAAAGACGCAAAAGACGAAAGGCAGCGGAATTGATTTTTTCATCCGAACGGAGGAGCGGTATTTTATGATCGAGGGCATGCCCGCTGAAAGAAAAAAACAGGGCCGGAATGCAGAGCGTGACTCCATTCTTTCTTTTCCAAAGGAAGGGGAAAGAAGCGGGATCCCAGGTTGTATATCCTCTTGCCTGGTGAGTTGTGCGAAGCCCGCCTGATGGAAAAGAGGAAGCATCGGGCTCTCCTCTCAAGAGATCGCTTCCCTTCAAATGTTCAATAACAGTTCCTTTTTCCGACCAATTTAAAAACAAATCATGTTTTTCTGCAGACGCTCCATTTAAAGGCTGGAACCAGTGAGTAAAATGGGTAGCGCCTTCTTTGAGAGCCCAATCTTTTAATGCGAGCGCAACAGTATCGGCGTGTACGATATCGAATTTTTCTTTTCCCTTCATTGCATTCCAAACATTTTGGAACACTGTCTTGGGAAGGACTTCCTCCATCAATCGAGGAGAAAAAACGTTCGATCCAAATTGAAGAGAATGAGGGTGAAAGCATTCTTCTACATGGACATTTCGAACTTGTTTTCCAATGGAACGGACAGCATCAACGCGAAGAGCCATGTCTTTTCCTTGTGTTAACAACCTAAAATTCTAATTTTCCAATTTTATCTTCAATTTCTTGAATACCGGCATTTGCTTTTTCCAATCTTTCTTTTTCCTGGTCGATGAGTTCTCTGAGCTGGATTGCCTTTTCAAAATCTAAACCGGAAGCACCGATCATCTTGCGATGCATTTCAAGAGTCTCTTTGATTTCTTGACGCCGCTCTTTTTTCTGTTTTAAAATCGTCTTCAAGTTTTCCAAAGTCTTTCGATCATCATCGCTGAGGTTGAGCAAGGATTGTTCTTTTTTATCTGCTAAAAGATCTTTTAAAGGCCTCAGCAACCGTTCCAATTGTTGCTTTTCAATTTTGGAAATCTCTAAACTTTCTACATCATGACCAATCTCTGCAAAACGGGATAAAAATGCATCAAGCGTGAGATCGGGACCGTCCTGATGCAAACTATTCATCTCTTCCTTGATCCGCGCCACTTTTTCTTTTTTGATCCGAATCGCTTCTTTTTCAGCTTCTTCCAATTCACGTGCCTTTTGTTCTTGAGCTGCCACATGAGGCGCGCGCAATTTCATCAGCTCATCGCGTAAATGACGCACATCGTCTTGATGCAGAGGAGTCATCCGCATCTCTTTCGAAATCAGATCGATTTCTTTATCGAGATCGCCGAGACTCATGTCGGAAGATTTCGATTGCAATTCTTCGATTTTTGTTGCAATAGCAGACCTCTGTTCGAAAGAAGCCTGTTTTTTTTCCAATACTTCTTTTTTGTGTTCTTTTTCCAATGATCTTACACAATCCCAGCACTCGCTTAATTTCAAACGGGTCCGATTAAAAGCGCCGCTGCTTAAAGTAAATAGTTTGGCCATGCTCTGCAAAGACTTGATCTTTTCCCGAAGCATATAATAGGGGGCTCCTATCGTCTCATTTTCTTTAAAATGTTTTGACACAAAGCAATCCACATCATTTTCAAATTCAGAACTCACTTTTTCAATTAATTCTTTTCTTCTTGGAAATACTTTGTCGCCAAGTTCGGCAAGCCGCTTGAAAAATTTTGCTTTAAATCGGATCCGCATATCTGTTTTCACCACTTCTTTACGCAAAGCATTGAGCCGACTCGCCAATGTGTTGAGCAAATTGAGTTCTTGCTGGATGATGCGGTAGACATCCTGTTTTGCGGAAATTGTATCGCAATGTCCTGGAAAAGAAAAAGAACCAGAGGAGATCAACGCTGCAAAATTCGATACATCCGCTTCGATAGACTGAATCGCCAAATCGATCTGTTCCATAGCGAATGCACTCTGTTCTTCAAGAATTTCTTTCAGCCGGCGAGCTTCTATGGTCAGTTCAACGTATTCATTCCAGAGTTTGGAGCGGATGGCTGGATTCAGATTCTCTTTAAATACAGGCAAAATCAAACGCCTGATTTCCCAAAATTCTCGAAAACGGGGACTTCCTTCTTGAGAAATAGAGTCGCGCATAAATTGAAGCCCGAATGACACTTTTTCTTCAGGAGTTGTAAACGCGGCCAATTTTTCACTGAATTCCTGTAAAGCAGAGCCAGATTTATGCACTTGCTCCTGAGCGCCGGTTGGTTCGCTGCCGAGTGGGGAAGCATCAGATGGATCAGAAATTGGGTTCATGGGAATCGCCTTAAATCTTTTGAAAATTATGTAAGAACTTTAATGTAAGTAAGATTTTTCCACAAGAGGAAACCCGGAAATTAATATTTTTTATTTGATTAGTCATTTTGCTCAAAATCTTGCAAAATGATTTCCTGAAGCTGCTCTGAGGAATAAGCGTCGCAATCGAGCCAGCGGAAGAGGGGTTCTTTTCGAAACCAGGTAAACTGCTTTTTCGCATAATGGCGCGAAGCCTTTTTGAATTTTGCAATGAACTCATGCAGATCCGTTTCTGTTTGACTTGTTTCCAAATATTCGAGCGCCTGGCGGTACCCGATCGACTGAGAGGCAGTTTTATTATGCCTCAGCCCTTTTTTCTCGAGATCGCGCACTTCCTGTAAAAAACCTGAGCGGATCATCTCATCGCACCGAATGTCAATTCTTGAATAGAGCCTTTCCCGTTGACAATAGATAAACCAACACCGAAAATCCCACTCATCCGTTTGGAGTATACAGGATTTTGGGAAATCACTGACCCGCCTTTCCGAAACCGACATAATTTCAAGAGAGCGGATGATCTTATGTTTGTCGCGATCGGAAATCGTCGCAGCATAATCGGGATCTAAAATTTGGAGCTGTTCATAAAGCGCTTCAGGACCTAACTGCTCCATCTGTGCTTCAAGATGCCTGCGCATCTCAGGATTCGATGGAGGGCCATGCGGAGCGCCGTAAAGAAGCGAATGAATATAAAAACCGGATCCGCCCACAACGATGGGGACATTTTCCCGAAGGACAATTGCGCGGAAAACATTTTGCGCCAGCTTATAAAATTCTGCGACATTAAAAGGATGGTCCAAATCACAAACATCGATGAGATGATGCGCAATCAAACTTCTCTCTTCCGGAGTCGCTTTCGCCGTCCCGATATCCATACCGCAATACACTTGCGCGGAATCGGCGGAAACGATCTCTCCCCCTATTGCCTGCGCCAAAGATAAGGAGAATTTTGTCTTTCCTACCGCTGTAGGCCCGGCAAGTACAAGCACTCGCTGTTTCTTTCCAAAACCATCCCGTTTTTTTAGAAGTGGAACTGGACGTCGTGAAAGAAGAGCAGATTTCACTTCTAATTTATCCAGCCTGCGAAATAAATTGCAGGGCTTCTGTTTCGGTTGGGAAAATATGGAGAATGCGATCGAATCCAGTCATTTTAAGCACCTCTTCCACTTCTATCGTCACGGAAAAAAGCGCAAATACTCCCTTTTTGGCATGTAATTCCCGACTTTTAGAAAGAAGAACTCTCATGCCCGCACTGCTTAAATAATGGACATATTCACAATCCAATGCGATCAAATGATGCCCCTCTTCAATCAAAGTCTCGATTTTTTGGCTTAAGGCTGGCGAAGTTGTAGTATCAATCCTTCCGTCAAGACGGAGAATAACAGTCCGATCGATCTTTTCTGGCTCTATTTTCAACCCAATCGCCATAATATACCGCCCCTTATTGTTGAATGATTTCCAGATGAACGCGTCGACCGAGCCTTGCACCGATCGTCATGGCAAGCGTTCTGAGCGAACGGATCACATTCCCTTTTCTTCCTACCACTTTGCCGATGTCTTCCGGAGCCACCCGGATCTCAATGAGAAGCCCGCTTTGCCCCATCATGGAGCGAATGTCGACTGCATCAGGTTGAGCCACGATATTTTTAACGAGATATGCTATGAATTGTTCCATACAAAGCTCCTTGTCGAGTCTCAAGACTCTCATCTATAACCATAAAAAAGCTCAAGATTCAATTCAAGAGTTCGAACCTATCCCATATTCAATAGACCTCTTTCGTTTGGACAAACGCAAGGTGCGGAATCCGCAAATCAATAATCCTGGACGCAAATCGGGTAGAAACAGCAATGCTTTCCAATTGCTTGCGATAATCCTCTTCCATATTTCTTCTTAGAATAAAGAAATGATTGAGCTGCTGGGCAAAATCCTTGGGAGCCACTCGAAGGATTTTGGGCAAAACACAAAAAACCTCTTCATCCATTTTACGGATCACCAATTTTTCCTCAGTGAAAAGGACGATTTCCCTTTGTCCTAAACTGGGAGCGAACGCATTGGAAACATCAATTTTTTTGAGTTGGAAATTTTCCCTCCAAGGCGTTCCATCTAAAAATCGCAGGACGTCAAATGCAAGTGTTATAAAAGGGTTTTTTAAAGGCGCAAGCCATTGCCCTCCTTTGCGTCCCATTGCGTCTTCCGACGCCTCAAAAGAAGGGAGGCCAATATATAGTTCAGGGATTTCTTTTGGAGAAAAAAAGGGGCTGAATGGGAAAAGATATCCATCTCGATCAATTGCAGTATTTTTATAATCGGCGAGCATCGCAACCGGCTTGCGCGCTTCATAATCGATATAAATCGCGCTTGGGAAGATCCGTTTTACTTTTGCCGATTTAATCAGCGGAGAAACCATCAATTTTTTCTCTGATTCTTTAACATCAAACGCATATAAAGAAACAGGATGGTCTATCGACAGATTTAAAAGTTCCGCAAGATAAGAAGTATGCAACGCTTCTTTCTCAGGCCCTGTTTGCACAATGGTCCGGATGTAATATTTTTCATCTAAAATTTTTTTTCCGTGATATTTTAAAAACGCATAGTATCCGCCAAGACTCAAAACGAGACAAACGGCTCCTGAACCTATGAACGCAAAAAGAGACTTCCGCACCATCAACTTTCTCGATCAGCATGAATCAAAGCTTGGGGATCAGTCACAACGCTTCGCGACCGATGAAAAGCGCAAGCGATCAACTCATCGCAAATGTGTTCCATATCCATGTCTGCAGCGACCCAGATTTTCGGAAACGCGCTTGTATCCGTACAACCGGGAAACGGATTGATCTCATTGAACCAAAAATGACCGTTGTGATCGATAAAAAAATCGATGCGGGCAAGCCCTTTGCATTGGACTGCCCTATACATTTTTTTCGCTAAATCGGCTCCGAGATCGGCCTCTATTTGACTGAGCCGCGCAGGGATTGCATAAGGCATGGCAGTGGATCCATACTTCCCCTTGTAGCTGACAAAAGCCCCCTCATTCAAAATTTCACAAGCAGGCCCTATGCGGATCCATTCATTTCCGATCATTCCAAATTCGATTTGCCTCCCTTCGATATGGCTTTCCACAATGATGCAATCATCATACGAAAAAGCACGCTCAACACACGTTTTCAACTCCGCTTCATCTCGCACACAGTTCACGCCGATGCTCGAACCGAGATGCACTGGTTTAATCCAAATGGGAAAAGAGAGAGCCGTTTCTTTGATTTTTTCTAAAAGCAATTCAGGATCTTTCCGATATTCCTGGAGGTCCATTTCAAAAAAAGGGGCTGTGGGGATTCCATGCATCAGGGCGATCTGCTTCGTCCATCCTTTATGCATGCATACTGCGCTAGAGCCATAGCCGCATCCAACATAAGGAATGCGCAGCGTATCGAGAAATCCCTGGATCATTCCGTCTTCTCCTTGCGGCCCATGAAATACCGGGATGCAAACCTCGCAGCCGTAAAGCGCTTCCAACACGGCCGCATTCATTTTTTCCCCACTTCCCGCCGTCTCTTTGAAAAGCCAATCCCCCTCTTTCGTTATTTTACACTCCACCACATCATACACATCGGGATTCAGCCCTTTGATAATGGCAGCCGCTGAAAGCAAAGAAACTTCATGTTCAGCCGATGCTCCTCCGGAAAGAAGAGCCACCCGAATTTTTGGCCTCTTTTCTACCCACATCTGAAAAATCGGTACGCTTGCATGGGTAATATCTCCGGCTCCAATCGTTAAAACGACATCAAGCGGTTTTAACATTTCGACAACGCCCGCCTCCAACACTGTGCGCGGAAAAAAAGAAAGTTTCGGCCCCAAAACCTCCTTCATACGGGTATAAAGGGAGGCACTTGTAACACCGGGCAAAGGCGCCTCGCCTGCGCTATAAATATCAGTGAGGACAACGAGATCCGCATCTGAAAAACAGGTTAAAAAATCATCGAATAGATCTTTGACACGCGTATAACGGTGAGGTTGGAAAAGAACAATCAGCCGTCTTTCTTTCGCAATTTCCCGCAGAGCTTTCAAAGTGGCGGCGATTTCAACCGGATGATGCCCGTAATCATCATAGATTTTGACTTTATGCACTTCGCCTTTATATTCCAGACGTCGTTTTGTCCCTAAAAAACTTTGAAACGCCTTACGGATCGCAATTTCCTCGATATTGAGCTGCAGGCAAAGCCCAAATACGGCCGCCCCATTCAAAGCATTGTGCTTCCCAAATAACGAGAGTTCGATGTTTGGATATGTTTTCCCCTGAAATTCCACATTGAAATGGATCCCTTGCCTATTTTGCCTAAAAGCGGAAATCGTCAAATCTGCCTCTTTGGAAAAACCGTAAGAAAATCCTTGAGTCGTTAACGCTCCCAGCCTTGGACAATCCTTGCACCAAAAAAGATGATTTGGACTCTTTACAGAAGAGAAAAATTGCTGAAACGCTGCCTTAAGATTTTGATTTGTTTTCCAATAATTCATGTGATCATGATTGAGATTCGTCACGATGGCCCCGAATGGAGATGACTGTAAAAAGGATCCGTCGCTTTCATCCGCTTCCGCAACAAACAGATTTCCCTTTCCAGCCCTTCCATTTGTATTGAGCGAAGAGACAACTCCTCCAAGAGCAAACGTGGGATCGAGCCCCGCGTCAAAAAGGACCCAAGAGAGAAGTGAACTGGTTGTTGTTTTTCCATGAGTCCCAGTAACAAGAAGGGCTTCTTTTCCCTCCATCAATTCCTTGAGCAGCTCTGAACGGTGAAGAAGAGGAAGCTTAAGCTCTTTTGCCCGGCTCAGTTCTTCGTTGTTTTCTTTGATATCGCTACTATAAATGACAATTGCCCCTTTTTGCACTCTCTTCTTATCATGCCCGAAATGGACAAGAGCCCCTTCTTTGCCGAGCTGCTCTAAAAGCGGGCTCGCAGCCAAATCGCTCCCCTGCACATGACGCCCCTTTTGCATTAAAATTCGCGCCAATGCACTCATTCCAATGCCACCCAATCCAATAAAATGGTAAACCAAGAGGTCTATTACCTCATCTTCCGAATCACCTCTGCCAGAGAGGTTCTTTCCCGATCCATTTGTTTCAAACGCAAACGGCTTTTGCATTCTTCCGCCTCTTTTTCCAGCTCTTCAAGTTCTCTACATAGCATAGAAACATCCGCTTGATTTTGCAAGACTTGACGCGCTCCTTTCCACACGTGCGCTAACATTTCCCCGTTTTTTCTTTGATGCTCATCCGCTGCAAAAGGGTAGGGAATTAAAAGGGCCGGAACCGCAAAACGGATGAGTTCCGCAATCGTTCCGGCGCCGCTTCTGCAAATTGCAATATCCGCCGCCGAGTAGGCGACGGCCATTTCACTTTCAAAAGGTTTGACACACGCTTGAATTTCAAATTTTTCATACATAGATCGAACTGCTTCTGTTTGCCCCACACCTGTTAAATGGATGACTTGCACGGTCTTTTTGAATTCCCACACCACTTTCGGGATGATTTCATTGAAAAACGAGGCTCCTTGAGAACCACCAAAAATCAAAAGGGTTTTTTTTCCAGGATCGAGCCCAAGACGGATTCTTGCTGCTTTTGGATCAATCGGTTCGGGTTTTTTCCAGGGAAGCCATTCAACCAGCACTGCGTTTTTTAGCGTCAATGGAAACTGGCAAGCCACATAATTCGCAAAAAATCGAAACACTCGATTGACCTTGCCGAGCATACAATTGGCCTCGAACAGCACAAGTTTTTTACGACGCATCGCTGCTGCAAGCAAAATAGGGAAAGTATGATAACTGCCAAAACCGACCACTACGTCAGGTTCAAAATGTTTCAGCATGGCCAGCGCCTGACGCATTCCAAGACGCGAGGCTTTGAAAAACCCTTTTTTTAGAGGATGAGCGGCAATTTCCATGAAAGCATTCGTCTCTTGTGCAAAAAACATGTTTTTTTGAAGCTGATAGCCGGCAAAAAGGATCTGGAAATCGTTTTGAAGCTGAGCGGCGAGTTGCTGTGCAGGAAAAAGATGTCCTCCAGTCCCCCCTACCGCAATCAATATCTTTTTCATGATTTTTGAATCGCTTTGGAATTATAAGAGATATCCAATAGAAGAAATAAAGCGACGATATTGACGATCAAAGAGGTGCCTCCCTGGGAAAAAAAAGGAAGGGTCATCCCTTTGCTCGGCAAAAGGCCGGAGACAACCCCCAAATTCAAAAAAGCCTGGATCGAAATCAAAAACGTCAAGATGGATGCGAAAAGAAAGCCTTCCATGTCATGAGATTTGATAGCGATAAAAAACCCGGCAAAAGCAAAAAACATATACAAAGCGATTATGCCTAAAATCCCGATAAATCCGGTCTCCTCTGCAAAAATGGCCGCAATGTAATCATTTCGAGCTTCGGGAAGGTAATTGAGTTTTTGCAAACTTTCTCCAATCCCCCTTCCAAAAAGACCTCCCGATCCTGCCGCAACCTTGGCTTGATGGGGTTGATGCCCTTTTCCAAGCAAATCGAGTTCAGGATGAAGATAGATTTGAATTCGGTTTCGCACATGAGGCATCTGATATGCGGCAACGCTTGCCACTATAAAGACCAAAAAAAGAGGCAGCGCCCAATACCTCCATTTTATTTTAGTCAACCAAAATAAGACGAAAAGCGTTACAAGCATGATCACAATCGTTCCATTATCCGGCTGCAAAAAAATCAAAGCCAAAGGGACTAGAAACAATCCAACCATTTTACAAAATGGGACAAAGGAGATCTCTTTTTGTTCGCAAGCCCAATGTATAAACGCTGCCGGGAGAAACAGCTTAATACATTCGGAGGGTTGGAAAGTAAACCCAAAACAACCAATCCATCTCCGCGCGCCATTGACAGTTTGTCCAATGCCGGGAACAAAAAGCAAAACAAGCAAAACGATCCCAAACACAAGCCCCCAGATACTAAAACGAAGCAAAGATTTGTAGCCATAATGGAATACCATGCTCCCTGCAATGATCCCTAACCCCGCATAAAGCGATTGTTTAAAAAAAATGCTATGCGTATCCGTACTCAAGGACTGATCGATGATTTGCGCGGCTGTAGTATTGAAAATCATGAGCAGGCCGAATGAAAAGAGAATTGCCACTGGAAGAATGAGAAATAGCGATGCTTTTGACACGGTTAACCTGCGTTTTGGGTTCAGTTTATAGAGAATTGTCGCAGATTTCGAGGAAATTTTTGAAGATTTTGACGGGCCCAAGCTAGAAAGCACCTATGGGCTCGTCAAAATCTTCGAAAATTGCCCGAAAGATGTGGCAAGGCTCTATGAAATGAA
>DATIHO010000029.1:0-2972 GCA_035480615.1 Chlamydiales bacterium
TTGGGTTCTTTTGAGCCGATTTTCGATTCAAATTGTGGGGGTAATATCAACTTTCGTATATGACCCCCACAATTTGAATCGAAAATCGGCCAAAATAATCCCAAAAATCGACGAAGCCTCACTTTGTAGACACCCTCTAAGAGCTAAACTGGTAATACCGAACATTCCAACTGTTTGAATAGAAGTTCTTCCGAAGCTCGTGGGAAGAAAATGACCAGTGCCGAATGGTTGAATTGCCATAAAAAATCTCCTTTATTGTTCAAATTTTCGAATATAAACATCTGGAGAGATTTTTTTAAACTAAAATAAAAAAATATATAGATTGTAAATTTTTTATTTTAATTGCATATAAATTTCTTAATCCACCAATATTTTCTCATTTTCAGCATCTTGAACCTAATGGAGCAACCATGACATCAATCTCACTAACACCATATGGAACGTACGCCAGGACGTTTTCGTCAATAACAGCACCTGTCGCTTTGACACAATTGGCTAATGTTGTTTCTAAACTATCGATACCGCTTATCGGCTTGTCTGCTTTCTCCAGTATTCCCAGCGCAGAAGCCAAGCATGCCAAAGGAGGAAAAAATGACGATGTTTTCGTGCAATGCATTAAAGCATGCGACAAAAATGGTAAAGACGCTAATGAACTTGCAAAGCTTCTTTGCTATACTATGTGTTTGGTGATAGACCTGTTTAAGAATAAAAAATGAAAATAAAATTGGAGGGGCTCAGTGAATTGTAATATTTGGTTTCATCGCCGCATTAGTCATTTGGCTGCGGTAGCGATAGCGGTCACATTGGCGATGCTTTGCGTTCCACGAGATGGATGCTGCGAAGATGAAAAGATCGAGAACATGGCCAAAGACATTCTAGCGAAAATGAAGACTGGAAATTTCGAATCTATCCCGGAAAAATTCGAGGAGCTCGGGCAGTCTTTTGAATTGGTTGATGATCCGGTTGCAGCAGGACGAAAGTTTTTTAAAGTGTTCATAAATGAGGTTAATGCCCAGTACGGACTATCGCTCACAGTATCTCAAGCCTGCGAGCTGATAAGGGATAAATCACTCCAGCTTTCGCCAGAGTATCAAGAGCGCCTTTCACAAACGATCGAACTGTTAGGCGCAGAGGATTCGGTGTCGGAAATGACGCCGAAAGAACTACAAAGAGGGCGGCAGTCCAGGTCTTGAGAGGTGTTATTTTAGGGTATACCCACTATTGACACTTAGAAATACGTCAGATCTGGATTGGTTTCTGAATCGATTTGACACATTTGCGTAACGGTCTTAAACTTTTCGCCTTTCATTGGAGGTTTTAGTGAAAGGACAAAGATTAGGATATGTGCGCGTCAGCACCCTCGACCAAAAGGCGGATCGCCAACTAGAGGGAGTCCAACTAGATCGAGTGTTCACCGATAAAGCTAGTGGCAAGGATACGCAACGACCGCAGTTAGACGCGTTGATAGCTTTTGCCCGTGAAGGCGATACCGTCATTGTCCACTCAATGGATCGATTGGCGCGGAATCTGGATGACTTGCGGCGGATTGTTAGGGATCTGACTGGGCGGAGGATTCGAATCGAGTTTTTCAAGGAGTGCCTTACTTTCACGGGAGAGGATTCTCCCATGGCGACTCTGTTGTTGAATGTAATGGGATCGTTCGCTGAATTCGAGCGTTCTTTGATCAAGGAGAGGCAGCGTGAGGGGATAGCATTGGCTAAGGCCCGCGGGGTATATTCTGGAGGGAAGCCAAAGTTGAGTATCGAGCAAGTAGCAGAGCTCAAGGCCAAGATAGTCCAGGGGGTATCAAAAGCTAGAGTTGCTCGAGATTTCGGGATAACAAGAGAGACTGTGTATCAATATCTTAAAACATTTGTTTGATTTTTTATCCCAAGTATTCTAAAATAAAAGAAAAGGAATGAATTATGGCATTTAAGCCAATGGAAGCAAGGGAGTTCTTAAGACTCATTAAGATTGTAGGATGGAGTCTTAAAAAATCGGGATTCGATTACAACCCTTTGAACGAGAATGGAAAATACTTATGCACTATCAAGATCACGCATGGGAAGAACACTAAAGGAGGAGAAATTCCGGCAGTCTTCATCAAGAAGACAGAGAAAATCTTCAAACAAGAGGGATTAAAATGGCCACCAAAAAAGAAATAGAAAAACATCTGAAAATTGCTCTCGAGGAGATCGGCGAGATCAAACCGTGGTTCGACGAAGAAGTAAATGCGTGGGTGTTCGAACACAAAGCATATCCTGTTGAATACGGTGGAGAATCAGCAGAAGAGGTCATTCGAAATTACCCTAAGTATTTGCGGGAATTTATTCGCCAACGATTAAACGATAACCTTGCTCCATCAGTTGAGAAAAAAACAAAAGGACGCGGTGGTAAAAGAGAAGGTGCTGGTCGGCCCAGAGGTACTAAAAAAGAGACCAAGAAACGCGTATATCTTCCTATTGATATAGCTGAATGGGTTCAAGAACCAAGCTCTATTTCACAGATTAGAACGCTTATTGCAAAATCACGACATTGAGTTTTTAGTATGCTTGAATCTGTTACTATAACTGGAAAAAATGCTTTTGAATATTCAAAACCTTTGGATATTGGTTCGTTGGTGGAATGCATGTTGTTTTATGGAGAAACGACGCTTGTTGCCAATTATGCGATGCTCCAGCAGTTGTATGAATATTTTGGTGGAGAATATCTACACAGATTGCTGGACGATAAATTTCTAGACGTTGTTTATTTAGAATCGACTGTAGGCATTCGAACTGATAAACAAAACGAAACAGACTATCACAATGTTACCGAATTTGATTCACCTCAGAGGGTGTCTACAATGTGAGCTTCTGTCGATTTTTGGGTTCTTTTGAGCCGATTTTCGATTCAAATTGTGGGGGTAATATCAACTTTCGTATATGACCCCCACAATTTGAATCGAAAATCGGCCAAAATAATCCCAAAAA
>DATIHO010000030.1:0-1955 GCA_035480615.1 Chlamydiales bacterium
TGTCGATTTTTGGGTTCTTTTGAGCCGATTTTCGATTCAAATTGTGGGGGTAATATCAACTTTCGTATATGACCCCCACAATTTGAATCGAAAATCGGCCAAAATAATCCCAAAAATCGACGAAGCCTCACTTTGTAGACATCCTCTTATACAGAATACCATATGATTATGGATTTCCTCTGCCTTCACCAATTTAAATCACTTTGTGTATAGCATTGGTGGGTTATCTGATTAATTGCAAGTCATTAAAGGTTATATTATTAGATATTCTTGCGTTATCAATGCACGGTTTATGTCAAAACCGTGTGTTGACAATGCATGATTTTTTGAGTATAATGTGAGAAAAAGAAGGCCAAAATATGGATCGAGAGATTCTTAAACAAATCATCATGGATCAACTCAAATACCGATCCCCAAAGAATTATTATCATCGAACGGTGACTGAAACAATCCAGAGTTTTGCTAACGATCCAAATATCATTATTCTTAGCGGAATTCGAAGATCTGGAAAATCGACCATCCAACGTATGTTGCAATTCGAATTGCTCAAGACTAATAATTATTCAGATTATTACTTTAATTTCGATGATGAAAGACTTATAAAGTTCCAATTGAATGATTTTCAAACATTATTAGAAGTATTCATCGAGTTATTCGGAGATCAACCCAGGTTTTATTTTGATGAAATCCAAAACATTGAAGGGTGGGAACGTTTTATCCGAAGATTGTACGAGCAGGGAAAAAAGATTTACATCACAGGATCGAATGCAAGGCTTTTGAGCAAGGAGTTGGGAACGCATTTAACAGGTAGGCACATTCAATTGGAAGTATTTCCGCTTTCTTTTTTCGAAATCGTACGTCATCGGTATCCCGAGGCGTTTTCTAAAAAAGCTCTATCGACAACTGATGTTGGCATAATCCTGCACCATTTTTCTAATTATTTAAAAAACGGCGGAATCCCGGAATATGTAGAGTTTGAAAAAACAGAATATTTGAAAGACTTGCTGGAAGGGATTCTCTATCGAGACGTCATTGTTCGTTATAAAATTCAGGATGAAAAAGCGTTGAGAGAATCAGTGTATTATTTAGCGAGCAATATAGGAAAAGAGTTTAGTTACACAAACCTGGCTAAAACTGTCGGCGTGAGTAGTCCACATACCATCGCAAATTATTGTGATTACCTGGACCAATGTTATCTTTGTTTTTTTATTTGCCGTTACAGTCATTCTCTACACAAGCAAATTCAATCCAATAAGAAGTGCTATATGATCGATCTAGCCCTGATTCGAATCACTGGGTTCCGAGTGAGTGAAGATCGAGGACGTCTCTTGGAAAATATGGTATTTCTTCATCTTAGGATGAAGATGAAGGAAATCTACTTTCACAAGGAGAAGAAAGAATGTGATTTTGTTGTAAGAGAAGGGAATCGGATTGTGCAAGCCATTCAAGTGACGACAAGCCTCTCAAATCCAGAAGTAAAAAAACGGGAGATCGAAGGATTGATCGAAGCAATGAAAGCTTATGATTTACAGGACGGAATCATTCTGACGGAAAATGAAAGCGACACAATCGAAATGGATGGGTTTCGAGTTTCGGTGATACCGATTTGGAAATGGTTGTTATACCTAAAGTGACGCAAAATTCATTCAGAATTTTTGAAGAGGCAAGAATGGGGAACTTTGATAATGTTATAGGCATATAACCAATAGATCAGTGGATGAGGGTCTAAATGTCAATTTTTTGTGTAGAGACTTCGATCAAGATAGAAGAGCTTAAAAAAAGAGCAAAAACCCAATTTAAGGATCGGTTCATCAAAGAAGCTGTCCTAAAACCCAGGCTTCGTCGATTTTGGGGATTATTTTGGCCGATTTTTGGTTCTTTTTGCGGGGGTTGTATACGAAGTTTGATACTACCCCCGCAAAAAGAACCAAAAATCGGCTCAAAAGAACCCCAAA
>DATIHO010000031.1:0-3003 GCA_035480615.1 Chlamydiales bacterium
CCATACTCTAAAGTGCGTAGCCTTCATCGAGTTGACTCGATATCCCACAGCAATCGCTGCATCTAAGTTGTAAACTTCTATCTCACGAGTGACCTGGCGTTCCCCTTCGATTTGAACTGTTTCAATTTTTGAAACAGTTGAATCTGGGCTTAATTCCTGACTCTCATAAATATTTTTTAGATGTCTGGAAATCGATGGGATCGTTATCCCAAACAATTCAGCCATAGTTCGTTGAGTCAACCAAAAAGTCTCTTTTGCGAAAAAGACATCGGCCGTCACCTTTCCATCAGCAGCAGTGTAAAGAATGATCCGACTTTGTATGTCTGGCGAGGATGTTTGTTCTTTCATGTTCATACCAAAGATTTTTTGCAATGAATTCTAGCAAGTTGCCCGAGACTATGCAAGGAGTAGATCCTATTTGTTCAAGGAAATTCAATAAGCTTTTAAAGAAGTTTCTCGTTGAAAAAGCTCCCATGCTCAAACGCCTGTCTGACAAATGATTGAATATCTAACCCTCGACGAACTGTTGGAAATTCATTCCTACATGATTACGCTATTCAGTGAATTACGTGGAATACGAGACAAAACCCTGTTGCAATCTGCCATAGAAATGCCTAAGTCCACAATGTTTGGAGAAAATTTATACCCGACTATTTATGATGAGGAGACATCAAACAATGAATCATCTATTCTATAAAATTATTCCGTTCTTGTTTTTCAATTTTTTGTATCCATCAGAGGTAAATAGCATGCCGGATTCACGAGACATTCAGTTTTCATTGATTGAAGAAAACAAAATGGAAGATTTTGAAAAGAAGATCGCATACTACTTTGGTACAAAAAATCCAGAGCCAATCATTGCTTCTTATGTGAATGCGTTAAAAAAGCTCGAAGCAATTGGATCAAGGAGTTCTTTGCAGATCCTTGAAAAGGAACTCATCCCCTATTTGGAGGAAGCTTACAAAGAAATCTCTGAACAAAGAGCTTGGGATTTTGATGTTCGTCAGGCAGCGAAACTGGAATTGCAGATTATTTTAGGAAATGCCAATGGCTTAAATTTTGAAACGATTCAAGATTTAATGTCTCAGCTCTATGCTTTGGTTTTTCAATCCTCATCTCCAAATGTTAGAAAAGCTGCAATGTTAAGAACATTTCTCTATCAGTACAAAGTTGATGTCTTAAAGAGAGAAAAAAATATTTCCGAAACTGAAATGAATCTATTGATTTCACTCTCAGAAACTAGCAAGGAACTTCTTAACTCGATCCGATGAATCTGTGATGCTTGGCTTTTACGCATCACGATACGAATCAGAATCACATGCATCAATCGAAATTTTGGCTAGCATCTATTGGAGATTCTTCTTTTATTCAAGCTCTAAAAGGCGTAGATAAACTCGATTTCGTACTGGCGAAACTTCTCATTGGGCCCAATATTTTTATTCAAAGTATTTGAATACTTAAAGTTTTGTTGAACGACTAAATTATTGGTAATTGCATACAAAGCTTCAAGTTCAAATCCTTTGAAATTTGTATTGCCTCCCGCATTTGTTCGAGTAGTGGCAGCGCCCGAACCATCCGCATTGAGAGTATACAATCCAACGCTTGCAGCGTTGCCCCGGCCTATTCCCAAGTTGTCAAAATCAGGATACGCTTGAGCTTGAACCCATTGGTAATTCGCATCAAGCGCCCAGTCACCTTGCTTTTTGACTATGCCGATGGAAACCCCGGCGTACCAAGCAATATTGGCTCTCTCGCCGCCTGTTGGAATAATTTCTGTTGGAATCGCAATGCTTTGCTGCCCGACAGGATGGACATCAATGATTTTTGAGCCCAATGCCAGGTGATTCATTAATCCCGCGGTATAAATTTTGATTAATTTTTTACCAATCCATTGAGGATAAAACTGATAATAAGCCAAAAGTTGAGAAACCAAAAACCGATAACGTTGGTTTGCTAAAGCTGTTTCAAAGGCAGTATTTCCCTCTTCGTTTTCCCCCCCGGGCCGATACCAATTGATCAGGGAATATTTCAGATTCATGCCGGTGTTTGCAATGCCCAAAGCGCCCATTTCTCCGACAAAACCGTAATGATTCGTGATGTCGTCAACGAGAAAAGGGCCAGTATTAAAGTAATAATCTCCTATTGCATCAAATGCTTTATTAAAACGGAATAGCGCCCCGTCAAAAAGAGAAGAAAATTGTACTTTAGAATCAAATACATTGAATAAATTGCGTCGTCCAATTTCCGCATCAATGATGATCGTATCTCCGGGTAAAATCCTTCCTCCAAGATACGCTTTTTCCAATCGAATTTTATTCGCTGTGCCGCTTCGTATCCCCATATCGTTGTCAAATTCAATTTTAACCGCCGCCCAAGTTCTCTCAGTTCTATAATCGAGCATGAGGTTCACCTCGATATCCCACGCATACATCGGCTTTGGCCTGGAGAAGCTGGCATTATTACGTTGTTGAATTCCATTGCTTCTTTCATTGGTGGCTTGAAATTCGGTTCGAACTTCGCCGCTAAGAGCGAGATCCCCGCCGATCTCCTTCATTGACACAAATCGTTTGTCGCGAAGCCATCTGCGCAAGGCATCCATATCCTTGCTGTCGGGATCCATTTTATCATCAAATTGGACATCGGCGCTTTGTGCAAAGAGATGGCCAAAGGAAAAAACACCCAAGTAAAGGAAAAGTAAGAAATTACGGAACAGTTTCGGCATTGAAAAACCTTTCATCATTAGAGGGTGCTACAAAAATCGACGAAACCTCGCTTTGCAGACACCCTTTTTAAGAAAGGGCTGAATTATAACTGAATCGGAATTTGTATTCAAATACAAGAAAAAACGCAAATGCTCGTAAGAACCTGAATAATGGGTTTATTCATCGGATATTCAATGCCTTCCGCCATCTTTTCCCGTTTTCGCCTCGGCAAGGGGGGCGTTCCGCCCTTGCCTTCGGCTCCAAACGGAAAAATCTGCTCGGAAGGCATTTGAATCTCCTG
>DATIHO010000032.1:0-18551 GCA_035480615.1 Chlamydiales bacterium
TGCGGGGGTTGTATACGAAGTTTGATACTACCCCCGCAAAAAGAACCAAAAATCGGCTCAAAAGAACCCCAAAATCGACAGAAGCTGAGTTTTAGGACAGCTTCTTATACCCGAAGGGATTCAAAAGTTGGCCTTTGGGCGGGATTGAAAGCTGCCGCGGTTTGCCGATCGTGAAAGGGATTGTATTACTATCCCTTTCACGCTGCTCAAATGGTACTATTTGTTGCTATTGGTATTATTCTGGGGAAGGAAATAAGGAGCAGCATTCTCGCGAAATAAACTAACAACAATTTGGTTATAGTGATCTTCCAAAATGGAAAGGGGATATGGATCACTCGGACTGTTTGGGCGGGGGATGTATTCCCGATCCCTATATCGCATCCCAGCAGGGAGGGAGGACGATTGAGTATCCAGACTAGAAACATCCGAGGACGATTGATTATCCGTATTATAATTATATGGATTATTAAAGTTATTTATTGATGACATATACAACTCCTAATTTTGTATGGTTTATTATGTGACATGGTTTTAAGTATATAAATAAAAAGTTATTTTTGCAACATAATTTTATCCCCCAGTCGCTAATCTGGCAGCGCATTCAAATTATATAAAGAGGCCTCAGGAAAAAATTTTGCCAGAATTTTGACCGCATTTTCTCCATTTTGAGCAAGGGCGGAAGCTGAATAGAGGCAAAGCCCTACTCCATGACCTTTTCCAAAGCCGGTGAATTGGACAGAATCTTCCTTCAACGACACAGTGAAATCGGAACTAAGAAGATGGGTGGCCCCAAGCAAATTTTGCAAAGTCAAAAAGTCAATATCGTGAGTCTCTTCTGCATCTTTGATTCTCAAGCCATACGCCTTGTTGGAAGGCGCATCGGTAAAGACTTCCATCGATTTAATTTGAGCAATTTCAAGCATCCTTGCAAATGATTTTTTTGAAATTTGGTAAGTCCATTTGGTATCTTGCCGGGTTAGAGCCGCGTGAGGGGCGTCTACGCCTTTATCGAGAACATCCGTATTCACCCTAAACACGGTGTCATAACGAGCTGTTTTCCCTGCGCAATGTTCCGTCCAGGTAGCAGGAAAAGGGAGGAGCCTGTCGTCTCTTGGATGGACGAGAATTAAATGACGGGTTGTGTTTGCAGCGCGGAGGGCCGGAGAATTCGAGGCAATCAGAGCGCTTCCAGAATATTTGTTAAACGAACCCAGAATATGCCAATGACTCAAAGGATTATTCAGAGCATGATAATACGCATTCGTCCGGATGAGAATTGCCAAAGACGCCATCACTTCCGGTTCCAAAGGCGTTGAGAACTGAGTGGCAAGTACCGATTGCACATAGGATTCAATATCGATATCGTTGACAACATTGATCATCCCTGTAACTCCAAAAATCGCCATAGACCCGCTATATTGGATTCCATTTACGAAAATAGATGAATGAGCGCCGCGCGGCTGAATATAAATTTGATGGATTCCTGGAAATTCTTCTCCCCATTTCAGCCCATTTTCCGTTTCGCGGATGATGAACCGCTTTCCAAGCAGGCCGGAAGAGATCCGACTGCCATCTTGAGGGTTGAAAAGATTGTACGAACCTTTGACTTCAATCAATGCTTCAGTGATCTCTTTTTCAAGAAGGACTTGGATATTTCTCGGTGCGATGGGCGCGGCGATTCTTTCAAAAGAATCATCGTCGGAATAAAGGATGCCGGCGTAAATAAAAACTGCGGCAAGTAAAATGTTATATGACTTCATAGTAATCTCCATTTGCGAGTCTGGAAGGTTGTTTTATACCAGGAGGTAGTTTCTTACGGCCGATATGTTCGTATGCAAGATCAGTGGCTTCTCTCCCGCGCGGCGTTCTTTTAATCAGTCCTTGCAAAATGAGAAAAGGCTCGTAAACTTCTTCTAGCGTATGAGCCTCCTCGCCAACCGCTGCGGCTAAAGTATTCAGACCAACCGGCCCTCCATTATGATGATCTATCATAACAATAAGAATTTTTTTGTCCATTTCATCCAACCCTTTTTCATCGATTGCAAGCATTTGGAGGGCCTCTTCCGCGAAAGCATGGTCCACCAATTGAGTGTTTTTAATCTGAGCATAGTCCCGTACCCAGCGCAACAGGTTGTTTGCAATCCTTGGAGTGCCGCGAGAGCGTTGAGCGATTGCAAACAGGGCTTCAGAACTTAATTGAAGATTGAAAAGAATAGCTGTCCGATGGATGATTTTAGAAAGAGCGATGTGATCGTAGTAATCCAGTCTCAATGAGATCAAAAAGCGGGAACGCATAGGCGCACTCAAAAGACCAGATCGGGTGGTTGCGCCAACCAAACTAAATGGCTTGAGTTTGACTTGGACAGAGCGGGCATTGGGTCCTGAATCGATCATCAAATCAAGTGAAAAATCTTCCATAGCTGAATATAAATATTCTTCAGCAATTTTGGAGAGGCGATGAATCTCATCGATGAACAAAATATCTCCCTGTTTCAGATGAGTTAAAAGACCGGCTAAATCTCCAGCTTTTTCGATAGCGGGTCCTGAAGTGACGAAAAGTTGCGTCCCCATGGATTTAGCGATAATATGGGCTAAAGTGGTTTTTCCAAGACCTGGAGGGCCTGAAAAAAGACAGTGGCCCAGTGCTTCTTTGCGCGATTTCGCAGCGCTGATAAACACTTCAAGCCTTTCACATACTGATTCTTGACCGACAAACTCGGGGAGAGTTTGCGGCCTGAGCGGAATTTCAAATGGTTCGTCAGCTTGCGTCCAGGAAGATTCAATATAAGGTTTTGACACATTATAAAACCATAGCAGGAATATCATTTCTTATGCTATAGTGATCTAAAGTTATGAGTTTGCGTTCCGATCGTTGGATCCGCCAGATGGCTCTTGAGCATAAGATGATAGAGCCTTTTTCCGATACCCAAGTCCGTGAAGAGGGTGGAAAAAAATTAGTCAGCTACGGTTTATCGAGCTACGGCTATGATTTGAGAGTGGCTCAAGAATTTAAAGTGTTTACCAACATTTACAATTCTATTGTAGACCCAAAGCAATTTCGATCTGACTCTTTTGTCGATATTCAGGGAGATCATTGTATGATTCCTCCCAATTCTTTTGCCCTTGCCCGGAGTATAGAGTATTTTCGCATCCCCAGAAATGTGCTTACTTTATGTATTGGCAAATCGACCTATGCCCGATGCGGCATCATTGTAAACGTCACTCCTTTTGAGCCGGAATGGGAAGGTTTTGTAACGCTTGAAATTTCCAATACCACTCCGCTGCCTGCAAAAATCTATGCAGGGGAGGGGCTTGCCCAAGTGTTATTTTTTGTGGCCGAAGAAGTATGTGAAACTTCTTATGCTGACAGGAAAGGCAAGTATATGAGACAAATGGAAATTACTTGTCCTTCAATTTGAATCACTTTACACTCCCCCGGATACTCCTCTGGCCACAAAATCAAACATCAAGATAATATGCGAAAAATGCGCAGATCCTGGTTCATCCAATGGTGGTGGGTAATCTTATTTTCTTTTGTTGTAATATCCATCTATTTTCATAATATTCAAAATAAAAAATCCAGTTTGAGAGCATTATCTTTTCGCCTGGATAAGATGCATCTGGAGAAAGCGATCGTTATGCAAGAAAGGGAGACGTTTCTCAGGCAAATTGCATCGCAAAGCGATCCAAGTTGGATTGAAATGATCTTGATGCGCGATCTCGGAATGGTTCCTGAAGGATGGATTAAGGTTCACTTCACCAAATGATGGTTCTTTTTCTTGCCCTTTTGATTGTGTTTCTTTTTTTTTCGGCCTATTGCTCCGCTTCGGAAACAGCTCTTTTTTCTCTTTCTCCCTTAACTCTGAAGATCTATCAATCGAGTAAAGATCCCAAAAAAATAGCCATCGCAAAAATAATGAAACATCCCAGGGATCTTCTTGTCACAATTTTAATGTTCAATGTTTTTTTTAATCTCTTGATCCAAAATGTGGTTTCCAGCCTTTTTAATCCTTTCGGCCTGTGGATTTTAAAAGTCGGTATCCCGCTTATCCTCACTTTGATTTTTTGTGAAGTGTTGCCCAAATCCTACGCAATTACAAATAACATGTCAGTTGCGATGCATACAGCACGTTTTATTGAAGCTGTAACTCGCATTGCTGCTCCCATTCAAAAACCTTTGACTAAAGCCACGAACTGGATTTCCCGATTTTTATTTTTCTTCTTTCGTAAAGAACAAGAAATTTCGGTCAATGAACTCAGGCATGTACTCAGCACTTCGGAAGAATCGGGAATTTTGCTTCCAAAAGAATGCAAATTAATGAATGGCATATTGGACTTACAATATTCCACCGTCAAAGAACGGATGCGACCGCGCGAAGAAATCATTTTTTACTCGATTCATGAGCCTCTTGATACATTAGTCCATCTCTTTGTGGATTCTGAAATTACCCGTATTCCCATTTGCGATGATAATTTGGATCATTTACTTGGAATTCTCTCAACAAAACGTTTCTTTTTTAAACAAAACAAAATTAAAAAACCCACCGATCTCATTTCAATTTTAAAAAAACCCACATATGTCCCAGAATCCATTCAATGTTGGAGTTTGCTTCTCAGCTTGAGAGAAAAAGAAGAAAGCATCGGCATTGTAGTGGATGAATATGACTCGATTTCAGGGCTTATTTCGCAAGAAGATTTGATCGAAACTGTCGTAGGGGAAATTGCCGACAAGCGGGATATTAAAAGCCATTATACCCGTTCAACCGAAGATGTGATCATTGCTAGTGGAAAGTTGGAATTATCTGAATTTCGTGAAATTTTTGGCGCTTCTTTAAAATCGCAGGACAATATAGCGACCTTAGGGGGATGGCTTATCGAACAACTTGGGGATATTCCACGGGTTGGGACGAAATATGCCAATGAGCAATTTCTATTTTATATTCTCGCTGCCGACCCAAATCGGATTCGACGCGTCTATGTAAGAAGGCTGAGAAAATGAACGGCGCTTGGGTCTCTTTTCTTTGCTATACCGTCATTGCCATTGCCATTCAAGGCGTTTTTGCCCTGTTTGAAATGGCTTGCATTTCATTTAGCAAAGTGCGCCTTCAATATTATGTAAGTCTGGGTAAAAAAAGAGCCATTTGGATGCAGCATCTTTTAAATCGGCCATCCCGCCTTTTTGGCACTACTTTAATTGGGATCAATGCAGCTCTTCAAATTGGATCAGAATACGCCCGCGAATTTTATGCATCGATCCATTTGAATCCCGATTGGTCTCCGCTGACACAAGTTCTTCTTGTCGTAATTTTCGCAGAACTCGCTCCTCTGTTTGCCGCTCGCCGTCATCCGGAACAAGTGGTCATGGCTTTAATCCCTTTCATGGCTGCCCTGGCCAAGGTCTTATCTCCTATCATCTGGGTTTTCAATGCTTTATCTCATCTCATGCATCGGCTTATGAAACAGCCTGTTGATGCTCCACTTTTTTTATCTCGGGAGGAGGTAAAAATGGCATTCGAAGAGAAGGAAAAAGGGGAGGAAGATGAATTCAATCAAGCCGCTGCGAGAATTTTTCAATTGAAAACCCGCACGGTCGGCGCCATTATGACCCCTTTAGCACGAATTCAAATGGCTCCGACTACTGCGATCAGATCTGACATCGATCACCTTTTAAAGGTTCATTATGTTCCTTTTATCCCGATCTATCATCATGTAGCTCATAATGTTGTAGGAATTGTTTATTTGAGGGATTTGCTGAAGATGGATGAAGAGAGAAGAGTCGTGGACGCTGCCAGATCGCCATGGTTTGTAAGCCAGGATGCTTCGATTCTCGACATCTTGGATCAATTTCGGAGTAATAACCAAAGTGTGGCAGTCATCCTCGATCCTTCCGGCGCATCTTTTGGTCTTGTAAGCTTAGATGAAATCCTTGCGCAGATCTTTGGACCTGAGGCTGCATCCGCTCCGGCGACAACCTCTTTTCTCCATATCGAACGGACTTTATCCGGAGAAATGGAAATTGCTGCTTTCAACCGGGAATTTCAATCCCATCTTCCTCATGCAGACAAGGAAACGTTGAGTGATTTAATTGTGAAAAGCATCGACCATTATCCTGCGATTGGAGAAACAGTGAAAATCGGCCCGTATCTTTTTACAGTTATTGAACCAAAGATACGAGGAGTAAAAATTTTACGGGTCGATTCTATTAGACCTTTTTCAAACCCTTAGAAGCTAAAGTTTAAGACAGCTTCTTAGAGACTCAAAGGCAATGAAAAGAATGGAATACCAATTGAATGATTTGCTCTATACTGTCCATGATCGCTTGCAGATCGTTGATCACAGATTGGATTTCTGTGCCAATTGTTGTTGTCCTCAATTCGTCAATGTGCGCTCCAATTTGCTCTTTCAATTCTGAAAGATTTTTTTCAGAGAGCAAATTACTTGGCCTAACTTTCATGTTACAGTTATCGAGTTCGGCAATCAGGTTTCTTATTTTATCGATCAAATCTTTTTCCGGAAGAGCGGTCGATTCTGTGCCCGGCTCAAGAAGATGATCAATATTTTGGAGGTGCCCTTTGATTTGATTGGATAATTTTTGCAGCTCCCTACTTAGGAAAGCTTCAAAGGCCTTCACTGCTTCGATCGACCTACACGCGAAATCAGCCGATCGTTTCGGTGTTGTTATTTCGGGATTCTCGATCGCTCCCTCTGCCACTGATATGGCATGAATCGATGGAGGCGAGAGGCGCTTTGCTTCGATTTGACGTGCGCCTCTTGGTGTTTCCGCCCCCGCAATTATACCTGGAGCAATGAAATTTATTTTGTCTGATGGATTAGACATATGGGTTTGCGAATTTCCAGCAACGAATCTGGTGAATTCACTTGCCGCTGTATCGATTGCTGCGATTTCTTCCATATCAACCTCAAATTATTCTATAACAATATCTTAAAAAGACCAATATATCATCCAGGTTGTTTTTTTTCTAGATATTTGAATCACTTTGGGTATATTTTCTTGAGGATTCGCGTGATGATTTCAATCGCCCGTTGCACCTCTTCGCGGGTATTGGTTCTTCCAAATGAAAATCGAAGCGAACTTCTTGCCCGTTTTCGATCGATCCCCATCTGAGATAATACTCTGGATGGTTCAAGAGCTCCAGACGCACATGCAGAGCCATGAGAAGCTGCGATTCCTGCAAGATCGAGCTGTATGAGCAGTGTTTCTCCATCGACTCCGGGAAATGCCACATTCGATGTATTAGAAATTCTTGGGCCTTCTCCATTGATTACAATATTTTTCAAGGAATCTTGCAACCCTGTTTCAAACATCACCCTCAAATCGTGCAAATGAGAGGTAATGGCAGTTTGATTTTCCATGAGGATTTTGAGCGCCTCTGCAAATCCTAAAATACCTGCCAAATTTTCTGTCCCCGCCCGAAAATTGCTCTCCTGGCTACCGCCCGTGATGAGTGGGTCGAGTTTCAGAAAAGAGCGGTGAAAAAGGAGGCCCACCCCTTTTGGAGCATGAAATTTATGCCCGCTTACAGCAATCGCCGAAATTCCGGGATACATTTCAAATGGCTCCTTGCCAACATAAGCTACATAATCAAGCAGCAGAGGAATCCCTCTTTTCTCAGCAATTTTTGCGATTGCGGCTATATCAATTTTTACTCCCGTTTCCCCATTTGCCGCAGTCAAAGCGATGGCGGTAGTGTCGGACCGGATCGCATTTTCGATTTGTTCCGGCAAGGGAGCGCCCCAAACGCCTACAGGGAGATAAGTGACCTCCATTCCCAGGGTCTCGAGAGATTGGATTGTCCGATACATGGAGGAGTGCTCAATCACGCTTGTAATGAGGTGGTTTTTTTTCTTTAACCCCCTTAGCATAAGGTTGATGCTTTCAGTACCGCAGGAGGTGAAAGTGATTTCATCTACGGCTGTGTGAAAAAAAGAAGCCGCTGTTTGGCGGGCAGCTAATAATTTTTGCTTTGCTTGCTGACCAAACCAATGCATGCTGGATGGATTGCTCGAAGGGCCCTCGAAATCCTCTAACATCGCTTTAAAAACTCTCGGATCTAAAGCTGTTGTGGAATTATTATCAAAATAAATTTTTTCCACTATTTTCCAGATTGAATCATAACAAGAGTGATATTATCAGAACTGCCTTTAAACTTGGCTAAATTAATAAGATTTTTACAAGAATTCTCTAAACTATTCGATTGATTAATTGTGTCTTCCATCTCTTGAAGGCTTAAAACATCATGGAGCCCATCGGAAGATAAAAAATAAAGATCCGAAGTTTCATGAGGAGCGATCGCAATTTCAGGTTTTACCTTATTGCCCGTTCCAAGAGCGCGTGTAATGACGTGTTTATAAGGAAATGGGGTTTCGCATTGCTGAGCCAATTTGCCGGTTGCCAGCCATTTTGTAAAGAGGGAATGGTCTTGAGTTAAAAGCTCCAGTTTTCTTTCTCGAAGACGATACACTCTACTATCGCCAATATGGGCATAGGCAACGAAATCATCGGTCCAAATCAAACAGCAAAGGGTCGTTCCCATTCCGGAAAGTTTTGTAGAACGAAGGCTCATCTGATAGATCCATCTATTCGCTTTTTCAATCGCTTGCCGTACTTGAATGATCAGTTCTTTTGAATTCGCATACTCAATCGCACTGATCGAAGCGATAAGGAAATCAATTGCCTCATTTGCAGCCACTGCTCCTCCCTTATGGCCTCCCATCCCATCAGCCAAAGCAAAGAAGCCGATATCGGGCAAAGCTGCCCAAACATCTTCGTTTTCTGCTCTGGTCAACCCGATATCGGAGAGTCCAAATGATCTTAGCCGCATGAGAGAAATTTATCCATAGAGTTCCCCTAGAAAATAAAGATTTAAAACGCTAAAGGAATTAAACAATGCATGCAATCCGATCGAAGATGTCAACGAACCTTGCTTTTCGTAGACGAAGCCAAGAAATAGGGCGAATACAAAAAGAGACCCGATGATTGAAATATTGGCAAGACCTTGGTCTGGCGAATAGTGAAAAAAAGCAAAAAAGAGCGAAGTGATCAAAATCGCCATTTTTGCACCCAGTTTTTGACGGATGAATGATTGAAGAAAGCCTCGAAAAATAGCCTCTTCAAGCATTGGAGCAAACACAATGATCGTCGCTACTGATAAAAAGAAATAGCGAGGATATTGAAAAGTCATTTTTAAAAATCGGACAGCCAGTTGATCAGGAAGTACAGGAACTTGAAAAATATAATAAAGCAAAAGATCGAAGAGTTCGCTGCTGAAGATAACCAGGGGAAAAGCGATCGCAAAACTTAAAGCTGCGAATTTCATATCCTTCCAGAGGGAGTTTTGTTCATCTCTGCGCCAGATCTTCCAAGCGATCTCTCGGGAAATGAGAGCGGAATATCCAGAAATACACGCAAGAATGATCAGAGATATTAAGAAGTTCAGCCATGCTATATTTGCAATTGGCGGAGAAAATCTCAAAATTGATCCCAATACCCTTGTAATCAGGGGAGTGAGAAAGGTGACGCAAACCAGGTAAATCGCGAAGACCGATGCAACATGAAACCATCGAATCGGGAATCTCCACTTTAACTCCACTTTAGGGAAAGAAAAATAATGGGATCTTTTTGCAAAGTAGAGAAAAAAAACAGCAACGACTCCAAAAAGAGCTACGCTGACGAGCTTGCTCATCTACTTTTTGCCAAAAGGATATATTCACTGACCCGATCCGCAATTTCTTGAGCAATTCGATGATGAGCAATGCCCAAAGGAGATTTGTTATACTCATCAGTGCCCCAGGTAATCATCTCATAATCAACCGGAAATAAGGTTCTGGGGATGTAGTAAGAATCTCGAATCATTTGTTGAAGGACGATTTTTGGTTCAGCGCCGCGCAAGTCGATGACGCGGATCTTGATGCCCATATTGAGACTGTTAGAGACACCTAATTCAGAAGAAACTTTAGATGGTGTCATCTCGTGTTCGGCAAGCTCGAGAAATACAGCAAACTCATGATTTGGAAACTCTTTTTTCATCCATCCAAGCTCGTCTGCGAAGGGGTTGGCGGCAAGAGCAAAATCTTCTTGAGCGTGAATAAAAATTTGTCCTTTTTTGGCAATGAGCTGATAAATGGAAGAGGTGAATTCATCAGCAACGCTCCAAGGCACATCGAATGACGCTGTGTCGACCATAGTCGCTAAAGCAACCACGGGTTTTGCCCGTCCATCATCGTGGTAGCGAGTCGATGATTGCTCTTCTTTACAACGGCTGCAGCATCCGGCAGCAATTGAGATCAAACAATAAAAAAGCAGATAGCGCATGGATTTCCTCCCAAAATATGACAAAAAACAAGAGTAGCAAATTGCGAGTTATTGTGTCTAACTCCTGTTTTCTGATAGCTTGTTTGGGTATCATTTCGGAGGTTTATGTCTTTAGATGGCGATCATCGAACACTTCAAAACAGGGCTGTCCTGGGAGTCGGACTGATGATTTTGGGTTTGGCCCTTTATCCATTATCCGATGCGTTCATTAAGCATTTAATGGGAACCTATAGTGTTTGCCAAGCCACTTTGCTCCGCGCTATCACGCGATTAATTCCTCTCCTGATCGCAACCTTTTTTCAAGGTGGATTATTTAAAGTCCTCTATTCCAACCGGCTTTCAAGCCATGTCAGCCGATTAATTGTGAACTTGATCTACACTTTTGCATTCATGTTCGCCTTCTCTTTAGCTTCTCTTACGACGATTTACACATTTAGCTATACCTCTCCGTTGTTTATGATTGTACTGAGCGCATTGATGCTCAAAGAAAAGGTGACCCGGGAAAGGTGGGTTGCAGTAGGGATTGGTCTTATTGGCGTCATCATCGCCATGAGGCCGGGATCGAACGTACTCGAATCAGCTGCCTTTTTAGTGCTTTTTGGAACATTTTTGGGTGCTTTGAATAAAATTTTAATGAGAAGGCTCGCTTCTACAGAACATAGCCTCGCGATTGCGATTTATCCGAATTTTGTCATGATTCTCGCAATGAGTGTCTTAGCAATTGGTTCTGCTGTGGAGCCAGGCCTGTTGCCGCCCCATTTTACGCTTGTTTGGAAACCCATGCCGTGGTCGCATTGGGGGCTGTTCGCGATTGTGGGAGCTTTAACAGCAGGGGCCCAATATGCGATCGCGCAATCTCTCCGTTTTGCCCAAGCGTCTATTCTCGCCCCGATTGATTATTCTACATTCTTTTGGGTGGTAGCCCTTGATTTTACCTGGTGGAATAAAAGCCCCGACGCTTATACTCTGGCCGGCGCTGCAATTATTGTAAGCAGCAATTTGTATATCCTTTATAGGACTCGCAAGGAAGAAATGGCCAAAAAAAATCTCAAATCGACGAAGGCGGAATCCGGTATATGATCCGTTTTTCTCATTATCGGTGGGTGATTGCCGGTATGATTTTTTTTATTACTCTTGTCAATTTTATTGATCGCTCGGCTATTTCGTTTGTTATTGAGCAACTCAAGCTGGAATTTCACTTTTCCGATACGCAATTTGGCATGATTCTTGCGGCTTTTGGTGTGGGATATGTACTGCTTACAGCTTTTGGAGGTTGGTTGGTGGATGCGTTTGGGACTCGAATCATATGGCCCATTGCAGCAATGGCATGGTCTTTATGTGTCGGATTTCTTGGATTTGCCACCGGTTTTTGGGGATTTATCGGACTCCGTTTTTTACTTGGGGTGACTGAAGGACCCCATTTTCCCGCTATGACCCGCTCCATCAGCGATTGGCTGCCCCCCCAAGAGAGGGCCAGGGCTTTGTCTTTGGGTCTCGTTGCCATTCCTCTTTCTTCAGTAGTGGGAGCTCCGCTTACTTCTTATCTGGTTGCTGATTTTGGGTGGAGAACGATGTTCTTTACAATTAGCATTGTCGGCATTCTTTGGGGGATCCTATGGTATTTTCTATTTAGAGATCGACCTGAGCAGTGCAAATATGTAAGCGAAGCGGAAAAAAGACTCATTAGACATACCGAAAGTGAAGGCATTAAACAGAACAAATCATCTATCGATTGGCGTTTTTTGTTACTGCATCCCGCTTTGATTGCAAATAACATCGCTTATTTTGCCTTTGGCTATATGCTCTTTTTCGCTACTTTATGGCTGCCTGGCTATTTTCTCTCTCAGCATGGATTAAACTTGAAAAGCGTAGGATGGTACCTCACCATTCCATGGTTGATTGGCGCCTGCTTTCTCAAGGCAGGGGGAATTCTTTCCGATTGGCTTTATAAAAAAACAGGTAGCGGCAGGATCTCTCGATCTCATGTCATTTGGTGCAGTCAACTTTTGGCAGCGATCTGTTTTGTAGGTCTCGGATTCACCTCATCTTTAAGTATATCGCTTATTTTATTGAGCCTTGGTCTTGGGTTCGGCCTTATGCCGCAGCCTGCGTTTTTTAGTATCAATATTGATGTAGCAAAGGAGCGTTCCGGCTCTTCGCAAGGAATTACCTCAAGCTGTCTTTCTTTAGCAGGAATCATCGCCCCGTTGCTGACCGGCTGGTTGATCGATGCGACAGGCAGTTACCACGCCGCCTTTTTATTGCTCGGCGGTTTAACTGCGATGGCTGTAATTGCTGTTATCTTGTTTCATCATCCAGATAAACAATGGTCTACTGCTTAGAAGCTGTCCTAAACTTTAGCTTCTTAGAGACTGAAATTTAATTTGCAGACACTCTCTTAGAAGCTGTCCTAAAACCCAGGCTTCGTCGATTTTGGGGATTATTTTGGCCGATTTTTGGGTCTTTTTGCGGGGGTTGTATACGAAGTTTGATACTACCCCCGCAAAAAGAACCAAAAATCGGCTCAAAAGAACCCCAAAATCGACGAAGCCTGGGTTTTAGGACAGCTTCTAAGAGGGGCTATCTCTTTTTTTTCTTTTTTAAAAAAGGAAACAGGAAAATGATGATTCCCGCGGAAACAAAGAGGATCCCTCCAACCTTTGCTGTGGTTGCTATGCCCTGGTAATAAGTGATCTCTTCTTTTCCTGCGTTGATTTTTTCTTCGGCAGGATGCACAACGGCCGCATCGCCGATTGCTTTTGAATAGGGGTTAAGCCCAAAGAGTTGTTTTCCCCGCGCAACCGAGCTTTCTCCGCTGGAGATTTGCTGCTGTCCTTGCTCGATTTGCTTTGTGATATGATGGGAAATCAAAAGCAATGCAATCCCAGCAATGAAAACAATGATCCCGATGATTTTTTTGATATTCATTTGACCTCTAACAGGGGAGAAATCTCCCCCTTTGATTCCAACATTAGACCTCTTAGTTTCGAAAGAGGTCTATTTGTTACATATCGAATATCGGCTGATTTTTTCAATCAATGTTTTTTTGTCGTTCTCGGCTGGAGTTGAACCAGCGACCTGTCGCTTAGGAGGCGACCGCTCTATCCACTGAGCTACGAGAACATAGGCGCTTTATTTTAACTATGGCATCGCTTACTCTCAAGAGAAAAAGGTGTTTTTCTTATGCAGGCGGATATCGGACTCATTGGACTTGCGGTGATGGGCCAAAATTTGGTCCTCAATATGGCGGACCGCGGTTATACCGTTCAGGTCTTTAATCGCACTGTCTCCAAGGTGGATGAATTTTTAAAAGGCCCAGCTCAGGGGAAGACAATCCGCGGTTCCCACGATCTCAAAGAGTTTATTCAATCTTTGAAGCGTCCGCGAAGGGTGATGTTGATGATCAAAGCGGGAAAAGCGGTAGATGAAACCATTGACGAGATCGTCCCTTTTCTGGAAAACGGAGACATTGTCATCGATGGAGGCAATAGCCACTTTCTCGATAGCCAGCGCCGTTATGAAGCACTCAAGAAAAAGGGGATTTTATTCATCGGCACCGGCATTTCGGGAGGGGAGGAGGGCGCGCGTCATGGTCCTTCGATTATGCCCGGCGGCAATCCGGATGCCTGGCCCCATGTTCGAGATATTTTTCAGAAAATCGCAGCCCGTTCCGATGACGGCTCTCCCTGTTGTGATTGGGTAGGAGTGGGGGGCGCCGGCCATTATGTGAAAATGGTTCATAATGGAATTGAATATGGAGACATGCAGCTCATTTGCGAAGCGTTTGACCTTTTAAAAAAAGGGGCCCATTTTTCCTATCCAGAGCTTGTTTCTATTTTTTCAGAGTGGAATCAAGGAGCTCTAAATAGCTATTTAATCGAAATTACCGCGGATATTTTTCGCAAACTCGATCAAGACGGCAAACCTCTTTTGGAGAAAATTTTGGATGTGGCAGGGCAAAAAGGGACAGGAAAATGGACAGGGATGGATGCTCTGGACCGCGGTCAACCTTTAACTTTGATTGGAGAGGCCGTGTTTGCCAGATGCCTGTCATCCTTAAAAACTCAAAGAATGGCGGCAAGCAATCAATATAAACCGCCGGAAGAACAGCCGATTGCGAATCGGAAAGAATTTGCCGGCCAGATTGCTCACGCTCTTTATGCTTCAAAAGTCATCAGTTATGCGCAAGGGTTTATGTTGATGCAAAGCGCATCCGATGAATATGGATGGAGTTTAAACCTTGGCTCTATTGCGCTGATGTGGCGCGGCGGCTGCATCATCCGGAGCCGCTTTCTGAATAAAATCAAAGAGGCTTATGCAAAAAATCCCCGCCTGGCTAGTTTAGTCGTGGATCCATTTTTTACCGGAGAAATTGCTCATGCGCTCCCCCATTGGAGAAGCGTAGTCTCTCAGGGAGCCTTAAGGGGTGTCCCTTTGCCCTGTTTTAGTGCCGCTCTTGCCTTTTTCGATGGATATAGAAGCTCCCAATTGCCGGCAAATTTGCTGCAAGCGCAGCGCGATTATTTTGGAGCTCATACTTACGAGCGAATCGATCAGCCGCGTGGAAAATTTTTTCATACAAATTGGACAGGAACAGGGGGCAATGTCAGTTCCGGCAGTTATAACGTTTGAATGATTTTTTTTCTTTTGTCGTTTTCTTCTGTCTTTTGAAAATCGGTTGAGGCCGGATGGAAGAATCGGGCTCAAAGCCGGGGATGAATTGTTGCGGCAGTTTTCTACGCAATAATTTTTCGATGTTGCGAAGCAATTGCAGTTCGTCAATACAGACAAGGGAAATCGCAGTCCCTTCCTCCCCTGCGCGTCCCGTCCTTCCGATCCGATGGATGTAATCTTCCGGAACACTAGGGAGATCGAAATTGATCACATGAGAGAGTTTGGCGATATCGATCCCGCGGGATGCTATATCTGTTGCGACAAGAGTGCGAACTTTTCCTCGATGGAAATCGGCCAAAGCTTTCATCCGGGCCGCCTGCGATTTATTTCCATGAAATGCCGTAGAAGTAATTTGATTGTCAGCTAAATATTGGGAAAGACGATTCGCCCGATGCTTTGTCCGGGTAAAGATAAGGACTTGGTTCCAATTGTGAGAAGAAATCAAAAAAGAAAGAAGCTCGTTTTTTCGTTGACTGTCTACGGGATGAATGTGCTGAGAAATGAGATCGGCTGCCGTATTTTGCGGGTTTGCTTCGATGATTTGAGGCGATTGTAAAAAGCTTGATCCCAGAGTTTTGATTTCGTTGGGAAACGTCGCTGAAAATAAAAGATTTTGCCGCTTTTCTGGAAGAAGCCGGAGAATTTTACGGATATCGGGAAGAAATCCCATGTCTAGCATCCGGTCAGCTTCGTCCAGAACAAGAATTTCCACCTGAGAAAGATCGATCGTTCTTTGCGAGGCATGATCTAAAAGACGCCCCGGCGTGGCGATTACGATATCGACGCCGCGTCTCAAAAAGTCCGATTGGACTCTCATGCTGGCGCCGCCAAAAACGGTTGTTGATTTTAAAGGGAGGTATTTACCGTAAGTTTTTACGCTTTCGCCAATTTGCGCTGCCAACTCTCTCGTTGGAGATAAAATGAGAGCTCGCGGTTTTTTTTTCTTCCCGAAGACAGATAAAAGCTGCAGCAAAGGGAGAGTGAAGCCTGCTGTTTTGCCGGTTCCTGTTTGTGCGCCGCCCATCACGTCGCGTCCTTGCAAGATCAAAGGAATTACTTGGCTTTGAATCAGGGTGGGGGTATTGTAATTTTTTTCCTTAATGGCCCGAAGCAACGCTTCCTGCAGACCTAAATTTTGAAATGACATGGTTTTATGTCTCCGTTAGGCCTTGATTTTAAACCACTCTTTATTAGAAGTCTATTATTCTTCTGCTTTCAAGACTTCCATAAAGGCGCTTTGAGGAATATTGACCTTGCCGATCTCTTTCATTTTTTTCTTGCCCTCTTTTTGCTTTTCCCAAAGTTTCCGTTTTCTCGTGATGTCTCCTCCATAACATTTTGCGGTGACGTTTTTGGAGAGCGCGCCAATGGTTTCCCGGGCGATGATTTTCCCGCCAATCGCCGCTTGGATGGGAACTTTAAAAAGCTGCTGAGGGATGACTTCTTTGAGTTTTGCGCAAATCGCCCGCCCTTTGCCTTCGGCTTTACTGCGATGGACAAGGCAGGAAAAAGCGTCGACCGGCTCCTCATTGACTCGGATTTCCAGTTTTACGATATCGCTTTTTCCATAGCCGTCGGGTTCATAATCAAACGAGGCGTAACCGCGGGTTACCGATTTCAACTTGTCATTGAAATCGGTAATGATCTCGTTCATCGGCATCCGATAGGTGATGAGGAGGCTGTTGATTCCCATCGTCTCGGTTTTTTGACAATCGCCGCGCTTTTCTGTGCAAAGCCTCATGATTGCGCCAAGATAGTCGGAGGGAGTCATGATGTGAATTTTCACCCAGGGTTCTTCAACAAAAGCGATATGAGCCGGATCAGGGTATCGCGCCGGATTATCGATTTCGACCGTCGATCCATTGCCGAGCGTAAAACGATAGATGACGCTCGGCGCTGTTGTAATGATCGAAAGATCAAATTCACGGCTTAGCCGCTCAAAGACAATTTCCAGATGCAGCAGGCCGAGAAACCCACATCGAAAACCAAAGCCGAGGGCCATGCTGCTTTCCTGCTCTACATGGAGAGCCGAATCATTGAGCTGTAATTTAAAAAGCGCATCGCGAAGTAGTTCAAAATCGGACGTGTCGACTGGGTAGATTCCTGCGAATACAACAGGGGAAATGACCTTAAAACCGGGAAGAGGGGAGGAGGGTGGAAATTTATGCAGCGTAACCGTATCGCCTATTTTTACATCTGCGGTATTCTTGATATTTGCGACAAAATAGCCCACTTCTCCCGGTCTTAGGATGTCAACGGATTTTTCATTAGGTGTAAACTTGCCCACCTCGATGACTTCAAATGTTTTGTGCGTGGCCATAAGGCGGATCAACGATTTTTTTGAAATCTCGCCGCTGATCACACGAATGTAGACCATTACGCCGCGATAAGGGTCATAATGAGAATCAAAAACCAGCGCTCGCAGCAGCGTATCTGTCGGCTCTTTGGGAACAGGGATATCGGTTAAAATCCTTTCCAAAACGGCAGGGACGCCAAGGCCGGTTTTGGCGGAGATAAGAAGACTATTTGAGGCATCGATACCGATGATCGATTCAATTTGTTTTTTTACCTCTTCAGGATTGGCGGCAGGCAGATCGATTTTATTGATTACGGGCAGAATTTCAAGATTTCTTTCCACTGCAAGATGAACATTGGCCAATGTTTGCGCTTGCACTCCTTGAACGGCGTCAACAATGAGAAGAGCCCCTTCGCAAGCAGCCAGGGAACGGGAAACTTCGTAAGCAAAGTCGACATGGCCGGGGGTATCGATCAGGTTAATCTGATACACTTGCCCATCCTCTGCTTTATAGAGCATGGAAACGGGACGAGCCTTGATCGTAATGCCTCTTTCCCTTTCAAGCTCCATGTTATCGAGATATTGGGCTTGCATCTCGCGGGCTTCCACCGTATGCGTCAGTTCCAAAAGACGGTCGGCAAGGGTCGATTTTCCGTGATCGATATGGGCAATGATCGAAAAGTTTCGGATCCGTTTTATATCATATTCAAACATCACCAAGATCTTACATGAAACCCTTGACTTTGTACATGAGACTTCTTGCATAACACGCCTTTCGTGCCCGTGCCCGAAAAATTAGCTTTTGTGCAATTTATATTTTGATTACAATACAGCGGCTCTTCCATGAGGTTATTTTGATCAGAAAAGGCTGCCTGATTACTATCCTTTTAATGTTTTCTGGCTGCCGGGACCAAAGCGTGGTTCTTCTCGATGATCTCTCTTTTTTAAAAAAGCAATTTATTGCTGAAGTGTTAGAAGGTGCAGTCGACGAATGCCCTTTTCACCTATCCTACGATCTTCGAACTATTTTTTATTCGAAGGAGCTTGTCAGTCTATTCGGAGAATTTCATCAATATACTCACCTGCCTCACGGCTGGGCGAAGTACGAGGGGCTTGTAACAGTATTTCTGAAACTTATTCATCCTTGATTATATTATATCAATATGAATAAGTTTTTAATCATTCGAGAAGCCGCCAGATATTTGGGAGTCTCTACTCAAACGCTCCGTCGTTGGGAAAGAAAAAAGA
>DATIHO010000033.1:0-4934 GCA_035480615.1 Chlamydiales bacterium
ATTTGACGAGAAAAGACGAGAAGTTGAAAAGCAAATCGCTGATGATGCAGATCGGGCTGCATTAAAAGAATTGCAAGTTATATCCCAATCAGCAGAAGCTCTGGCAAAAAATACATGAGAAGAGCGTATTCCTTGGGACTTGATAAATTGGTGCTCTATTGTCCTTCGCTTATTGACGTTTCTACATATCATTGGGCTTTAACAAAGAATGTGAAATCGAAATTTACGAAAATTATGATCTAAGTTGATCCGTATTCATTCAATTGATTTTCACTACTAGTTTTCGTTGAGCATGTTGACTTTGACTTTCTGCAAGTGCTCGTGGGATTGCAGAAAATTCTAAAAGCTCTACGGGACGCAAAATAAGATTTCTTTGATTTATCAAAGCCATCAATCTTTGTAGATTTGCCTGATTGGGCTGAAGAACGTAACATGTCAGATCAATATTTTTTGCAGTTGCTCGATCTATGAGATCTTGAGGAAAAGAAAATATGCAAATAGAGACAATTTTGCCTCCTTTTTTTACAAGGTCGATTGCTTTTGCTAAATCATCTTCAGATCCTACACAATCATAGACAGCATCAAGAGAATCAGAAGGAATAGAAGAGAAATCTTTTCCGAGATAATCAATGCAATGAGTGGCTCCAAGGGAGTGAAGATGATTAAATTGTTCTTTTCTTGCAGTTGTTAACACCTCTATATTGTGCATTTTTGCTAGCTGGATAGCGATGTTTCCCACGCTAGTCGTTCCACCTAAGACGAGAAGAGAATTTCCCTTTTGCAATTGAATTTTCTCAAAAATTCCCTGCCACGCAGTGAGACCGATAAGGGGAAGAGAAGCTGCCGTTGGTTCCGAAACATTAGGAAGAATCTTACAAGCAAGTTCCTGAGATACACAGATGTATTCCGCAAATGTTCCTTTAGATCCATCAAAAGGAATATAACCACAAACGATATCACCAACTTTGTAATTTGTTACGTGAGAGCCGGTTTTTATGATTTCTCCACAAAAATCTCTTCCTAAGATAAGAGGAAGATGGCGACCAAGAAATGAGGAAAAATACCCTTGCCTGATTTTCCAGTCAACCGGGTTAACAGCTGCATAGCGAATCTTCACTAAAATCTCATCTTGAGTAGGCGTTGGAATCGGCATATCATATACATAATGAATAACTTCATTTCCACCAAATTGATTGATTGTACAGGCTTTCATAGTTTCTCCTTGTAAAGGAGAAATAGATGCTATTTTAACAAGAAACGCACAAAAAACTAATTTCATGAAGTTCATATATTTGCCTTTTTTCAAGAATCGATTTTCGGCAGTTTTCAATCCCGCCCAAAGGCCAACTTTTGTATTCTCCTTGAATTCCAGTGTTTTAGATGCATTTTGAGTGAGGTAGTCTTGAATCAGGATGATTATTCCATTTGGTTTTTAGCTAGGAAATTAACACGGAAGAAGACGGAAGTCAAGTATTTCCGTGTGACTTATTGGGCTTTTTTGTTCTTCTTGCTTTCCTGGAAGTTTTTTGTGTGGATAGAAGAGATTTTCTAGTCTAGTGATGATACAGGTCCGCAATTTGTTAGAGTAGAATTTTTCTTAAGCTTGAGCTATCCTATTCACTTATACGAAAACATCATGAACGATTTTTTATCAGAATACAGCGATTACATCATCTATGTAGATGAGAGCGGCGATCACGGTCTAGCCAGCATCGATGAAAATTATCCGGTGTTCGTTCTCTGTTTTTGTTCTTTTTTGAAGAGATACTATTCCGAACAGGTAACACCTGCATTAAGAGTGTTAAAATTTGAAACTTTCGGACATGACATGGTCATCCTGCTTAAACTAATCATAGCGGACAAGAAGACGAATTCTGAAGGACTGCAGTTCGCAGATCTAGCTGCAAGGCCTGTGGGTCTATCTGCCTTTCGTTCAGATCAACCGAATAGGGCTTTTAAAACACTCGAGAAGAAATTTCATAGAAATGCCCACGGTGAAATCGCAGGTCACGGCATTAGCTTGCACCCCTAGAAAGCGAAAAACCTCAAGGTAGTCCCTGAGGTTTAGCGCCGGCCGAGTAGTCTCAACCCACTTTTGCCTTCATTCTATCTGATCTCGGCATTTTTTGTATCACCAAATTATTTCCATTGCAATAAAACTTGACATTTTCAATACATTCTATTTCTGCCATCGGATTTCTTCGATTTCAAGAGGGATGGATACCCCATCGCGATAAGGGAGGATTCGAGGAGTGAACAAATCCGCCTTTCCGTTGGTTTCGAAAGAAGCGCTATATAAAAAGCCGGAATCGATTTTTTTCCCTTTTTCCATGGGCCGCGGCGGCTGGCCATTTGCCACGAGATCTACTCGGACCCATTCGGATTTGAGAGAACCTAAAAACACCTCTACTTCCCATTTTGGTCCCTCCACTTTCACAGCCCCAAAATGGACGCCTTCCCAACCGGATCGGATTTGCCGTTTCCAATCGACGATTTCTTGCGCGACGCTTCCCTGGTTTTCGATCCTTTTCCGATATGCGCCCGCGGATGGAATGTAATATTTTTCAGTGTATTGCCGAATGGAGCGATTGGCTGAGTATCGGGGCGTCAGCTTAGCCATGCTATTTCGGATTTTTTGAATCCAAAAAACGGGAATGCTCTCTTCATTTCTTTCATAAAATTCAGGGATCACTTTTTGCTCAAGAAGGTCATAAAGGTCGTTTGCTTCCTTTTCATCCCAAGCTGGATCGTTGCCCCGGTCCATCTGATCGCCAAGAGACCATCCTCTATCGGGAGCATAGGCTTCAGCCCACCATCCATCCAGCTCGGAAAGGTTCAGCCCGCCATTGACCAGCACTTTCATTCCGCTCGTCCCGCATGCTTCCCATGGACGCCTTGGCGTATTGATCCAAACATCCACCCCCTGGACGAGCTGTTCGGTAAGGAGCATATCGTAATCGCTTAAAAATATAACGCGGGAGCGCACTTGTTCGTTATGAAAAATAAACTCCATCCAATTTTGGATCAGTTTTTGTCCTTCAAAATCTTCCGGATGCGCTTTCCCTGCCAAGATCAGTTGGACAGGCCTCTTAGCATTTGTCAGGATGTTTTTCAACCTTTCAGGGTCTTTCAGAAGCAAATTGGGCCTTTTATAGCTCGCAAACCTACGGGCAAAACCAAAAGTCAGCGCATTTGGATCGAGATAATTTTTTGCCTGTTCCATTCGATTCGGCTGTTCCACTCGCTCTTTCAATTGGCAGGTAAGGCGATGCCTGGCAAATTCGATGAGTGCATTTCTGGCTTGATTTCGCATATTCCAAATTTCTTGATCAGGGATCTCTTTGATTTTTTCTTCCAAATTTTCCGTAGTTTCGAGCCAGCGCGATTTTCCACAGTATTTGGTCCAAAGCGCATCCGCATTCGCTGAATCCCAGCTTGGCATATGGACGCCGTTTGTGAGAGAGCCGATAGGAATTTCTTCCAGCGGCCAGCGGGGGAAAAGGGATTGAAAAAGAGAGCGGCTGACCTTTCCATGCAAAACGCTCACCCCGTTGATCGCGCCGCTTCCCCGGATTGCGAAATGGGCCATATTGAAATGACTTTCATCGGGATCTTCATGTCCCAGCCGCATGAGTTCGGAAAAGGAAATGTTCAGCTTCGATTCGGCATATGCACCCAAATACCGTTTCATCAGATAGTCGGAAAATCGGTCGAATCCGGCCGGCACCGCTGTGTGGGTAGTAAAAAGATTTCCCGGACGGATAGCGGTTAGCGCCGTTTCAAAAGGAAGAGAGGTATTTTGCATAAAGCTTCTCGCTCTTTCCAAAATCGCAAAGGCTGCGTGCCCTTCATTGAGATGACAGACTTCAGGATGGATCCCTAAAGCTTGAAGCAGCCTCCAGCCCCCGATCCCCAGCACGATTTCCTGGGCGATCCTCATTTCCGCATCGCCGCCGTAAAGCTCGCTGGTAATCCCTCGATAGGCCGGATAATTTGCGGCGTCATTTGTATCGAGAAGATAAAGTTTTGTCCGCCCAACTTTTACTTCCCACGCTCGCACCCAAACGGACCCTCCGGGCAAATCCAGTTTTAAACGAAGCCATTCCCCATTTTCTTTGCGAAGAGGGATAATGGGAAGCTGTCCGGGATCATTATAGGGGTAAAGAGCCCTTTGCTGTCCCCATTTGTCGATGATTTGCCGAAAATATCCTTCGGAATAGAGAAGCCCGATCCCAATCATAGGTACTCCCAAATCGCTCGCCGCTTTCAAGTTGTCTCCGGCTACATTGCCAAGGCCTCCCGAGTAAATAGGAAGAGCTTCGCTCAACATAAATTCCATACTGAAATAGGCGACGCAGGAAAGAGAATTTGGGTGGCTTTTTTGAAACCAGGAGACGGCTTCAGCGTGCTCTTTTTGGTCGTTGATTAATGAATCGATGATTTGATTGAGTTTTTCATCTTGCAGCGCTTTTTCCAGTTTTGATGGCGCAACGGTTTGAAGAACAATCCATGGATTATGAGTGAGCTGCCACAAATCTGGGTCGAGTGCATTCCAAAGGATATCCGCACTATGGTTCCATGACCAGCGCAAATCGAGAGCGAGATTCTTCAGCGCTTCGAATCGTTGATTAGCCGCGTCGTTTGAAATATTGAATTTCTCTTTCATGCTGTTTCGCGCCGGCTAATGTAGAAAAAGTCCCTAAATTTCTCTTTTTGCCGGTTTTAGGATTTTTTTTTCTCGAATAAAGACGGTAGTGTCCGGAAGAGAGTTTTCGAATGACCATGAGATTCCTAAGAAGCTGTCCTAAAACCCAGGCTTCGTCGATTTTGGGGATTATTTTGGCCGATTTTTGGTTCTTTTTGCGGGGGTTGTATACGAAGTTTGATACTACCCCCGCAAAAAGAACCAAAAATCGGCTCAAAAGAACCCCAAA
>DATIHO010000034.1:0-2107 GCA_035480615.1 Chlamydiales bacterium
TTTTTCTTTTTTACCAATCCAATAATGGGGGAAAGAACTCAGCGACAAGATCTTCATAGTACGGCATCAATGCATCAAGATCGAGCTTCTCTTCATTTTTAGAATACAAATCGTAGTTTCTGAACAGTTCAAGCCAACCCATCATTTTCTTGTCTTGTTCATTCATCAAGTAACTGTAAGCTCCATGTAAATGGGCCGGATAGAAAGAATGATAGCGTATAATATACTGGGCCTCAATCGGTAGATAGTTTTTTACAACTTGATAAAGGTATTCGTCATGTCCCCACGACATATGGACGTTATCGAGTCCACACCCTTCTGAGTAAATGCCAAACCTGGTTTGATAAAGAGGATCTTGACAATCGGGATTATTCTCAAAATATTTTGCAAAAACATTCTTATCGGAATAGGCGCATCCTACAGGAAATGTGTCTCCGACAACAGCCCACTGAGGCTCTCCATATGCAGTGAGAAGTTTTCCAAGATCGTGAATGAATCCCGTGAGAATCAACCATCGTGGATGGCCGTCTTTACGCAATGCCTCTGCAGTTTGAAATAAATGATACCTTTGAGGAAGGCTTAAATCGGGATCGCTTTTATCTACCAGTGTATCAAAAATGCGAATCGCATCCCAAATTCCCATTTTTTGACGCCGCAAGGGAAGATATTCTTGTTCTTTTCTCAATACAAAATCAACCGTTTGAAAGGCATGATTCACTCGGTAAAAATCTCGTACATGCTGGGGGGTTGTGTCATCATATACGCGATACTGTTCTTTTGGCTTTTCCTGAACATTTGCTGTACCGAAAACAGGAATGATGCCAAGTAGGAAAAAGATTTGATACATGGAGTCCTCTAAAAGATTTTGTAATCACCGAGGTCAGAACGTTTCTTTCCTGTAGTAAAGGAGAGAATAGCTTCAGCTGAACCAAATAAAGCCATCAAAATGATATGGTGTTTTTTGCAGAAAGATCGAATTTTGTTTTCAGGAAAAACTAGTTTTTTTGCCATGTTATGTTTATAACAGATTTACTCGCATAAGATCAACCCATACATGGGCGTGAATCGGCAAGAGAGCATTAAATTTTTTTTGAGTTTCTTCCAATCAAAAGTATTACTATCGATGCTTTAAAAATCCCGTTTTTCTAATCTAAAATGAGCGTTTGGGGCTATGCAGTGTAATAAAGCTCGAGTTGGCATTTCTTGACTGATTGTCGCCTCCCGCTGCTCCACGAGTACCACTTCGCTGATTTCTTCGTAATTTCTTAAATCAGCGACTAAACTGACAATGGCTGCTTGTAGGGGAGAAAGGCTAGGGTTAAAGGCTGCATTTTCTAAATAAGACCCCGTGTAGATCTTTCCGCTGAAGGTTTGAATTGCTATGCCCGACTTTGCTCTACTGTAAGGCGCATAAGAAGAATACGCGGCCCTTATCGCATTTTCTATAAGTAAAGGTTCATTAATAAAATTTCAGTCTCGCCGTAATTTCTTGCATTTGTGATCAGAAATTGTTCGCCATGGATTGCTGCATTCAAAGGTAAATTTAAAAACTCTATATTCACTCCCAGATAAATATTTCCACTTCCCCCAAGAGCCGCTTCTCCTACTTGATAATTTGAAATAGGAGGACGGGCAAAAGATTTGGCTATCGGAATAAGATGAACAAGCAATTCTTCGACTTGCAGATCTGTTATCTGGATGATCTTCTTTACTTCTTCGGCAGGAATTACAAACGGATTTGAAGGGATAATATTTTCTAATTCGATCATTTGTGACTTTGTAAGAGATATGGGAGAATTATAAGAAGAAAGCGCGTTTATCACAAAGCCAAAAAGCGCAAGGCTAGGTAACGAGTTTTGCATAAATTCTCCCTTTTAGAGACTGTCTACAAACTTCGTTTCTGTCGATTTTCGGATTCTTTTGAGCCGATTTTCTTGTGTTTTTGGGGGGATTGTATCAACATTCGTATATAGTGATTTAAAATTAAATTGGCAGAATCTGCTGCGTCGGCTCTGCAGCATCTTTTTTGTCTTCGCTCGCGCCTTGCCATTCGGCAATGGTCGCTCGCTCCAGAACAAAAAATCTGCGCAGCCTCCTTGCATATTTC
>DATIHO010000035.1:0-3911 GCA_035480615.1 Chlamydiales bacterium
GATGCGAGGTTGCTTCCTTAGACGATGTGCCCGAAGGACTTGTTGGCAAAACGATTCCCGCATCAAAATATGCGGTTTTCACGACAAAAGGAGCATTTCCTCAGGGACTCATCGCAACGTGGCAAGAGGTTTGGAAGTCAAATCTTTCTCGTTCCTACACCAGTGATTTTGAGTTATATCGCTCTGATTTTAATCCTCAGAAAAATCCAGAAGTTAAGGTTTACATTGCTATAGAGCGAGAAGGGTGATGATATGGAAACACCACACGATTCTTCACAGCCAGTTCAATTTGCCGATTTTCTCAAAGTAGATATTCGCGTAGGAACGATTGTGAATGTCGAAGACTACGCAGAAGCACGGAAGCCTTCTTACAAGTTGGAAATTGACTTTGGAGATCTGGGACGAAAGCGCTCTTCCGCTCAGATAACCCACCACTATCGGAAAGAAGAGCTGATCGGGAAACAAGTCATTGCTGTAGTAAACTTTCCTCCTAAGCAAATCGGTAAATTTATGTCAGAGGTACTCACTCTTGGATTATCAGATGATAAGGGACAGGTTGTTCTTCTTGAGCCCAGCGTAAAAGTACCAAATGGCGGAAGGTTGTTTTAAACCTCCCGCGACGATAGAACGAGTGCTCTATTTAATTTTTAACAGTGCTAATATTTCCTCTTTGCTTTCTCATAAGAATCAGACATTAACTTTAAATTTCTGTTCCGCGGGGAGGAAATGAAGGATAGGATTTGAGATTATTTGATTTCTGTCTGTAATTCAAATTTTCGAGGATTCAAGAGGTCGTACACATTACCCCTGCGACGAGACAGCTCACCCGTGCAATGAATTGGTATTTCCTCCTTATAAGCTGTAATTGCCTTTTGATGCTCCTCCTGTCCTAATTGCACCATTATCTTGCTTGGCTGCCCATCTACTATACCAATGATTGTGACTTCTGGAGACTTCGTTTTTTCTTTTGAAAGGCGTCTAACAAAGCCATCTACTTCGAAATCTTCTCGTGGAATAGTTTCCTTAAAAACTCTTGCCGCCTCTTTAATCAACGGGATTGCATCGTTATTGAATCGAATATGAGATGGAATCAATAGGGGAGCGGGTCTTCCTAAAGACCATGACATTCTAAGATCTAGTCCTTCGCCGCCACAACTTTCGTTAAGGCAGGCCAGAGCTTCACAGAGATTGGCACTAACCCCTTGTGATATTGCCTTTTCAAACGGTTTAATATCGGAAGAAAGGAGTGCTGCCGAACAAGCTGATCTACAGGCGTCTAATGCCTGGAAAAGATTTTTATTTGCTTTTCTTTCGAAAGGCTCTTCCAGGTCATTTTCCTTGTCGAGATCAACGATCGATAATGCTGGAGGAACTGTTATTAAAATGGTGAAAACGAAACTCCCTTTTTCAGTTTGTCCCATTTCCGCGTTTTTTAAATAGTTGTCTACCTGAGAAGACCTTCTAGTTTGGTGATATGCTTTTGGCGAGAGAGTTGAATTTGCTGCGGCTAGTATCAAATCTCTTGCTTTTTCCGCTAGTCGAACTCCATCTTCGAGAGGAATTTTCTCTGAGGTTGGATGCTGGCTATAGGCTTTGATTCGAATGATGTCAGAGGTGGAATTAGTGAAATCAGTGATAATGGAATCAATAGGACGGTTTTCAATTGCCGAGATAGTAGTTAGCAAATCACCTACTCGGAGAGCATAGTCATCGCAATTTTGTTCTAGAGGTAGGAGTATTTCATATTCCTCTCTGGCATCTTTATAAAGCCAAGAGGAAGCAGCAGGTGAATATTCTTGCGTTTTCACCCATCCTCTTGCCTTTACATAGGCGATTAACTTGGTTGGGCCAATTGCCCGGAGTAATGCTGACTTCATCATATGTTATCTATAAAACCATTTTTTTCGATCGAACTCATCATCTTTTTAAGAGCTTGTACATCAAATTTATTTTTTAAAGGTATGTGGACTGTCTCCGTCGTATCATTTTTGGGGACAGGGAATCCTCTTAAGGAAACCCAGTGTCCGCAATGCTTTAATGTAAGCGAATCATCTGTTTGTTCAAAGCTCTCGTCAAGATTTTCTGGTACCCGAATCACAATTAAAACGCGGGGAACAAGGACATTGGGCGAGCGAAGGTCGTTGTAATTTTTGAGTTTCAGTGGGAATTTTATTGAGTCGCCTTTCGCAAGTGCTCCACTGGTGCATTTTAGTTGAGCCTCTATTCGAGGGGATCTATATGTGCCTCCTGCGCCTTTTTTTGCGAAACCTATGTCAATACTGTCATCATCTACAGAAGGCTGAAAAATGGAAAAACCTGCCACTGAGGCAACAGCGTGAACCCACGCCCGGCTGAATTGTTCCATGCAAAAGTTAATGTGCATCTGCCTGCATCCATATTTGGACCTTCCATTTTCATGCAGATATGTGATTTTAAGCAAGAAAGTGATTCTTCCATGATGAGAAAGTAGTAAAAATTTTGCTTTGCATTGTTCAAATATATTGATAAGAATATTTTTGAAATACTTTATTTCAGTGGATTGTGTAAAATTGATTGTTCATTAAACGAGTGCTCTTCCAGGTCAAAGCGAAGGAACTGGCAGCAGCGAATTTTTAAAGACAGTTGTCGAATTCGACAACTGTCTCTTAAGGCCAAGTAGAGCGGTTGTTTCAGCGTCCGGGAAGGATACCATTGATTCTCGCCAAAGCTTCTATGGTTCCGCTCACCGCTCCCATTCCCGCTCCCAATACCATCCCTGAAAAAGTGGATTTGGCAGGAATAGTTATGACACACTTAACATAATTCATTACATCATCCTGAATGCGATTGTTAGCTTTACCAAATAGCTCTTCCACGCAAATAAATAGAGAAGAGATTGTAGATGTGATGCCTAAGAACACTCCGAACGTAACTCCTAATCTTATGCTATTTGAAGCTGTAAGACTCATTACACTCTTCACTGTAGAGATCGTCATACGGTCCTCCTTTATAGACATGTTAACCTCCATTTTTGAGAGGTGTACGTTAAACGTTTTTCGATTAACATTTCCAGTTAAAATTTTAAATCACAGGTGGTTTCGATTCGGTATCCGAATTAGAACTTCCGCACAGCGGCGATGCCAGTTACACTAGAATTATCGCGCCCATAGGTAACAAAAACGCTTATTTTGCCATTGATACAGTTATCCACGCCCCCAAATGCAAATGGTATCCTAATCTCATACATATGAAAAGCTCGTATGTATTCGCGACAATAACTGAGTGTCGTACGCCCTTCCATCCCTTTCCAATCTCCTAAATATTTCTCGCCAGTCCATGCATAATGAGCAAAAATAACAGTAGCCAAATCAATCATGGAGGGCTCTGTCTCGTAACCAGCTGCCTTTTTCTCATTTAAATCTTTCATGTACTGTACTTGCTTTTCCCATGATCTATTGCGTTGACCATTCCCTCTTCTTGCCAAAACGTCTTTTCTCATCACAAGCCAATGTGAAGGCTCTGCCACAACATGGTTTTTTATGGGCCGAAAACTTCTGTGGTGTTCACCGTAAAATTTCAACCCCATTTTTTCTAAAGTAGCAAGACTTCTGGGTAAAGTACCTTGTTCATTGCTCAAAAATTGAGGAGCTAAAATGGGAGGCAGGTGTGTTTCGTACACAAATTTAGAGGGATCAATGGGATCAGGACCATTCCACCATGCTTCAAATCCATTTTTAAATTCCGGTTCCGGACCTACGTCTACTTGAAAATATTGCTTCCATTCTGCAGCACCAAAGGGATGTGGATGCATTCCTACATATTCTGCAATTTTATCCACCATCTCTCGAGGAAATGGATCGGTTTGGCTTCCTTGCGATTCATCAATCAGTTCCTGCAAATGAGGAAGATCTCTTTCAAAACAAGATCCAGTG
>DATIHO010000036.1:0-4808 GCA_035480615.1 Chlamydiales bacterium
ATCTTGAATTTGGGGCGGACTTTCAAGACGATCGCTTCCCTCGGGTGGTCTTCGAACCCTTCGCGGCATTCGATTGTATTGTGAATTGGGAAAGAAAATATCAGGAAAGAGGCCAATCTGAACTGTTCGCGATGAAAGTCGGTGCTAAAGCCTCCTATTTTTTACGCAGTGAGGTGGGACTAAGAGCCTATCAGCAGTTTCATTATCCAAAAGGGTTTTGTGTGCTGAGAGAATTTGCGTCCTATGTGAATAAAACCCCTTTTAAAACGACAGGGTTTACCGCGGCTATCGTGAACCAGGGCGGTTCGTTTGCCTTCGAGTCTTTTACTCAAAGGCAAAATCTCTTGGCCGTTGGATTTGAAGCAATGGCCAAAGGGGACACAGGTTTCTTTGCGAGCATCGAATACAATGGAGAATTTTTCTCAGGTTACCTCTCCAATCAGGCGCAAGTGCAAATCGGCAAATATTTTTAATACCAACGATATCTTGAATTTTATTCAATATTATGATGTGCTTTGGATCGGTTCTTTACAACAAAAGAGTCAAACGTGTCGAATGTTCATTTAAATACAGGTAGAAACCTGTTACTAGACGCAGACCATCTTGTACAAGATACGGTATTAGATTTTCTTGAGCCCGCAGATTATGAGGAGGTGCGGAAAGTCGATGGTTTTCGTAGTATCATTGATCAGAAGAATGAAAAGATATTCGCAGAGTGGGAAAAAAATCCCTGTTTTCGCAACACAATCATGTTGGAAGTACCACGCTCCACTGAAAAAGTTCGCCGTGTCTATGAGCATATAGTTACAGATAAAGTTTTAAAGTGCCCTGATTATCAAAAATTCACAGCATCTGCGGTAGAAAACACAGCACAGATCACACAAAGGATGACCGAGGAAGCTTTAGTACAATTTGTGCGAATTTTAAAAGAACGAGAGTTATCTATTGCATGGCCCGATCTTGAGGAAGGATCCGATTTGCAAGACAATGTAAACAAGATTCGCGATTGGATGAAAGAAGACGAGGTACGGCGAAAGTTGTGTGGCATCTGGACTCTTGATTTATCTGGGTCGAATCTGGTCACTTTGCCTCTAGAGATTGGCTATTTTCAGGGTTTGGGCCTATTGAGGCTCGGGCGCACCAAGATCAAATGGTTGCCAGTTTTGCAATTGCCGAAACTTCAAATCCTTGATCTTCGTTTCACCAAGATCAAATGGTTGCCCAAATTGGACCTGCCGAATTTGCGGACGCTCATGCTCAGCCATACCCCTCTTGAACAGTTCTCCATTTCGAATTTCCCACTGTTACGAGAGCTTTATCTTGCTTACACAAAGATCAAAAATTTGCCCAAGCTGGATGATCTGTCAAATCTGGAAGTGATGAATGTTCGCAGTGCTCAACTACTTGAACAATTACCGGCCTTGAATTTACCATGCCTACGATCCCTTGATCTCGAAGGCTGTACCAAGATTCAACAGCTGCCCGATATAAATCTGCCGTCGCTGGAAGAGGTGTATATTGCAGGCACTAAAATCGATAACCTGTCATTGTTAGGGGGGGGTCCGTTGTTTTTTGAGAGTGACTCCCCGTGAAGTATCAAGATTTTCCTCCGATTATTGCTGATGAAGGATCTCAACATAACTTATGAACGATGTAGTCGCGCTTTCCCGGATTCAATTCAGCTTTCATACCTGTTTTCATTATTTGTTTCCTCCAATTAGCATTGGTCTTGGCTTAATGCTTGTGATTATGGAAGGGATGTATTTGAAGACGAAAAAGCAGAAATACAAGGAAATGACACACTTTTGGATCAGAATTTTTTCTCTTGTTTTTGCAATGGGTGTCGGGACGGGCCTGGTGCAAACGTTTGCATTTGGGACAAATTGGTCAAAATATTCCCGTTTTGTCGGGGATGTTTTTGGCAGCGCGCTGGCCGCGGAGGGGATTTTTGCGTTTTTTTTGGAAGCTGGTTTTTTGGGGGTTCTTCTTTTTGGTTGGGAACGGGTAGGTCCGAAGCTCCATTATTTTGCCAATATTTGCGTTTGTCTGGGCGCCCATTTTAGCGCAGTTTGGATCATCGTAGCAAACTCCTGGATGCAGACTCCTGCGGGATACAGACTTGAAGAGACTGCAAGCGGGACGCGAGCTGTCGTGAGCGATTTTTGGGAAGTCGTTTTCAACCCTTCCACTCTTGATCGGTTAACGCATGTGATTTTGGCTTGCTGGATTACAGGAGCGTTTTTTGTCATCAGCGTCAGCGCCTATTATATGCTGAAAAAAAGGCATTTGGCAATTGCCCGCTCGATGATGCGTCTCGGACTGATCGTTGCCGTGACGGCCCTCGCTTTGCAGCTTCTTTCCGGGGACAGCAGCGCAAGGCTCATTGCAAAATTTCAACCGGCTAAACTGGCGGCTTTTGAAGGGATTTATGAAACCGCTCCCTCAACGCCCATTTCCGTTTTCGGATGGGTCGATGTCAAAAGCCAAGAAGTCCATTCTTTAAAACTTCCCGGGGCCTTAAGTTTTTTAACATACCGGGATTTTACAACCCCTGTCGCAGGGCTTGACCAAATCCCTCGCGATGAATGGCCAAATGTGGCTTTTGTATTTCAAACGTATCATTTGATGGTGATGATGTGGACGCTCATGGCCTCAATCGCTATTTTGGGTCTGATTTATTGGAAAAAAAAGAAGCTGGCGAGGACTAAATGGCTCCTTTGGCTCATGATTTTTTCTGTGTTGCTGCCTCACATCGCACAGCAAGCAGGGTGGATTTCCACTGAAGTCGGTAGGCAGCCCTGGATTGTTTGGAAACTTTTAAGGACAAGCGAGGGAGTTTCAACGTCAATCCAGCCTGGGCAAGTGCAAGGCTCTCTTCTCATGTTTACTGTCATCTACCTTCTTCTTTTCTCTCTTTTTCTTTTCTTATTGGATCGAAAAATTAAAGATGGGCCAGAAGTGCTTCCATCGAAATATGGAGATCTGATTTACCGAAACCTTTTAAAAAAGACACATCATGCTTGAAACCCTTTGGTATGGAGTGATCGGCCTATCCATTTTATTTTATGTGATCCTGGATGGGTTTGACCTTGGGGTTGGATCTCTTCATTTACTTGCAAAAAGCGATTTGGAAAGGAGGATTTTTCTCAATGCAATCGGTCCTGTTTGGGATGGAAACGAAGTGTGGATTGTCGTTGTGATGGGAGGGCTTTTTGCCGGATTTCCGGACGTGTATGCTACTGTGTTTTCAGGATTTTATACCCTATTCATGTTTTTGATCGCGGCTCTTGTTTTCCGCGCTGCCGCGATTGAATTTCGAAGCAAAAGAGTGTCGAAATTTTGGCGTCAGTTTTGGGACGTTGTTTTTTCTTTTTCAAGCATCCTCGTCGCTTTCGTGGTAGGTCTCATCGCAGGAAATCTCATTGAAGGAATAGCCTTGAATGAAGCGCAAGACTATGTGGGAACATTTTTTGATTTCTTTAAACCCTATTCTCTTCTTGTAGGGATCACTGCCGTATCGGTATTTGCAATGCATGGAGCGATCTATCTGTCCATGAAAACCGAAGGAGAAGCCCATAAAACTGTTGAACGATGGATTAATCCTTCCATTATGATATTTGTGTTTTGCTATTTTGCCACTACTATTGCAACCCTTCTTTACATGCCTTATATGAGCCAAAGATTTAAAGAAATGCCCTATCTCTTCATTTTTCCTCTGTTAGCCTTCATTGCCATCATCAATATTCCTTATCAAGTGAGAAAAGGGAATGATGGCTGGGCTTTTGTATCTTCATGCTTATGCCTTGCTTTTCTGCTTGTCCTTTATGGGTTTGGAACGTTTCCAACGATCGTTTTATCCACGATTTATCCCGAGGTGCACAGTCTGACCATTTACAATTCATCATCGAGTCAGCAAACACTATCAAATCTTCTGATTGTGGTATTGATTGGCGTGCCTTTGATCCTTGCTTATGGTTTTTGGATTTATCGAGTTTTTCGAGGAAAAGTACGCTTGGAAAAGTCAAGTTATTAACCTGAATAATGGGTTTATTCAGGTTATTCATCCGCATTTGCATGGAAAACCGATCACAGCTTCATAGCATGCAAGCAAATGAGCGACTCCATTCATTGCCCGATGCGGCTTGGCCTCAGCAGGAAGCTGATAATGAGCGGCAATCAAGTCTTTTGATAACCCTGTATCCCAGGGAAAAGGACCCTCTCCCCGTTTTGCTTTGTGCATGGCAACCGCCCAGTACATGGATGCGAGATCGAGCCAATGATATGGCCAACGCAAAAGCTCTTGTGTATCTGGATCGACCAACTGGGAGAAAAAGACCCGGTCAAAAGAGGGGTTTTGGCAAATAAAAACGGCTTGCTTGCGCCGGATTTCATGAGAAGAAAAATGATCGATGATATGCTGCGATACCTGCTTGCCAGCTCTTCCCTGACAGATTTCATTCCAGGTAAAACCATTGATCCGTAAACTCTCCTGGTCGCTTTTTTCCCAAGCTTCTATTGGCTGCGCAACGACAGTTTGGTACTCCCCTTTCAAAAGTCCGGTTTTTAAGTCTACGATTTTATAAGCAAGCTCGAGAATTTTATGAATTTGCGAATTGAGTCCATTTGCTTCCGTATCGAGAAAGATGCCTATCACACAAAAACTATATCAATTTTCATAATTTTGGGTATATACCTGAAGTGATGCAAAAGTTGGCCTTTGGGCGGGATTGAAAGCTGCCGAAAATCGATTCTTGAAAAGGGGGTTGTATTCTTCAATACTAGCCCCCTTTTCAAGAATCGATTTTCGG
>DATIHO010000037.1:0-8989 GCA_035480615.1 Chlamydiales bacterium
CAGAATCTGCTGCGTCGGCTCTGCAGCATCTTTTTTGTCTTCGCTCGCGCCTTGCCATTCGGCAATGGTCGCTCGCTCCAGAACAAAAAATCTGCGCAGCCTCCTTGCATATTTCTGCCAATTTAATTTTAAATCACTATACCATATTCCCTCTGAATGAAGAGAAAATATTTTAGCTGATCAAACCAGGTTATGCAACGGTCTCACATGACGATTTTTCTTCTATGGCGAATACGCATCCAACCGCCATCCTGGAAGGGAATTTTCTCTACTTTGCTTGAAAATTTGGGCAGCTCGAGAGGAGTATCCTTCATGCAGCCAAATCAATCCCATCCAAAACCCCGCAAAACTTCTCCAGCCAAAACTCCACTCAAAATCTGCGTATGCTTGAAAATATCTCTCCAACTCAATCCGCTCATCTCCCTTGATGCATCCGATCGTTTGCTCCGCTTCCAAAAGCTCGTGCTCAGAAAAAAAATCAGAAATCACGGAGAGACGCTCAATCGTGCAAGCGCTCAATAAGGGAGAAACCGTGATATCAGCATTTGGCGGAAAAATCAAAAGCGCGTTGGGAATAAAACAGATCAGATAATGCGGATTAATCGCTAGGACGGCATCAATCAAGTTTGCCAAATCAGGATAATGTGCAAAGCAAGTCCCTTGAATACGATCCGGATAAAGAGATGGCTGAAAATCACAGACATCATCAATGAGAATAATCGAATCCGTTTGCCCCCATGCCCGAATGGCTGCCAATTCCTCTAAGATCGGAGTATTTTTTCCCCCCTTGCCGCTTCTATCTCCTCCATCATAGTGGCCATCGAGGTAAAAGAGGATCCTTCCTCGACATTGTGGAAAAATAGAAAGCAGAACACTCCCTGAATCACCCAGATAGACGCAAACGTTCCCTGTGTTTTTAAACCTTTCGATAGCAAGACAATAAAATTCAGGAAAAAGCTCTATCGTATGGACGCTTCTAAAGATCTGACTTGCTTTCTTAGCAGTATCTCCGAAATGAGTTCCTGTCTCGACAAAAACTTCGACTTCGAAAATAGACTTGAGTTTCTTCAAAAAATTGGGATCGAGAGATCCATCGCTGAAATCTTTTTGAATCGCGAAATGGAGCCTTTGAGATGACGCTTCTTCAAAAAAAGGGATGTTTTTTCTCTGTAATTCGCTTGATGCCAAGCTGGCGACACAAAAAAAGACAAAAAAAATCCTCACAGAAAAGCTTTATACGTTGTATGTTTTTTTAATTCAAATGTATTTTGTTTATTCAACTTCTTATGATAAAATGTCGTGACTCGCGTGACTCGAGAGAGAATTGACGTCACAAACGCGAATTACCACCACGGCAATAATCGGCCAGGAAAACAATCACGGGAGTTTCATGATTTCAGCAGAAGAACGATATTCTAAACACCAAGTCACTATCCATGGACTCAAAATGGCATATGTCGATGAGGGCGCAGGCGATCCAATCGTCTTTCTTCATGGCAATCCATCATCTTCTTATGAGTGGCGTAATGTAATCCCTCATCTTGTCGACATGGGTCGTTGCATTGCCCCAGATCTTATTGGAATGGGTGACTCTGATAAGCTACCCAACAGCGGGCCATCATCTTATCGCTTTGTTGAGCATCGCAAATATCTTGACGGGTTTCTTAAGGCACTTAATGTTCAGAATCGCATCACCTTAGTGCTTCACGACTGGGGTTCGGCACTTGGATTCGATTGGGCATATCGCCATCCTCATGCAATTCACGCCATTGCGTACATGGAATCGTTTGTCAAACCGATTGATTCCTGGGATGAATGGCCTAAGGAGGCAATTGCATTGTTTCAGACGATACGATCGAGTGAAGGTGAAGAGTTAGTGCTCAACAAGAATTTTTTTGTAGAAAATATCTTGCCGGCATCCGTCTTGCGAAAATTATCCGATGCTGAAATGGCAGTCTACCGCCGACCTTACAAAAATCAGGGTGAATCGCGACGACCCACTTTGACATGGCCACGTGAGATTCCTATAGAAGGAGAACCAAATGACGTCTGGAATATCATCCACACTTACAGTACATGGCTTAGCTCTTCACTGATTCCAAAATTGTATATCGAGGCTATCCCCGGTGCAATGTTCACATCACATCGAGATTTTGCCAAAACTTGGCCAAACCAGACCCATGTAAAAATTAGAGGTGGCCACTTTGTATCAGAAGACTCTCCAGACGAGACAGGAGCAGCAATCGCTGGATGGCTACAAAATCTCAAACAATAAAATTTGCTGAAGGGCTATGAACATCCATGCGTCGTAAATAACCACAAGCTCTGTATGGCCATGATAAGAGCACTGTTAAGGGAACGTACCCCCACAGATGCTAAAACGGACCCCGTTTTTTCCTTTACAACCGCAGAGGCAATGCCAAGCCCCAATTTTCCGACTGCATAAACCTTCCTTACTTGCTCTGATACAAGAGACCTGGGACCGGCCGAGTCCAAAGCAGCGGAAGCCGCAAGCATTGTCGATAATACCCCTACTCTTAGAACTTGCGCGGATCGAGAATCCATCCAATGACCTCTTCCAAAAATTCCTAAAACCATTTTCGGCACCCGGGTTAATAGAACATCTTGCAAGATTCCATGCACGACAAATGTCTGTGTTGCAGATCCGGCTACAGCTGCGGCCGAGTATAAAACAAAAAGCACTGCACCCTCAACTTTTTCCAAAAGGGAAAAATTGTGCATAATATCGCATATTTCAGAGTCCGATGGGTAAAATGTTTTCTGTACCGCATCCCTCACCGCATCCCGCGTGAGTAGACCTATTTGGGTGGCACCAACAATTGCCCCAGCCTGCGCCATGAGAACATCAGGCCAATATTTACAACCAGCGACCATCGAAATTTTGAACGATTGAATAGCCATATGCTTATTTTTCCCTTTACTAGAAAATGTTTATACCGAAACAACCTGAAGAATCGGGAATTTGACAAGGAGGCGGCTTTAGTTTTTTGCGTCTGGAGCGAGCGACCATTGCCTATGGCAAGGCGCGAGTGAAGACCAAAAAAATGCTGCCAAGCCGACGTCGTCAAAAACCGATTCTTCAGGTTGTTTCGGTATACATCCCCATTGGGAGGTCAATGTAACCTAACCGCAGCATTTTAAGCCAGAGTTATTTGGCTTGAGCCCGCATTTGGATAGCTTCCTCATTGGACTAAAAAAATTCGATAGATCAGAGCTCCGATCGATCCGCCGACAAGAGGTCCGAAAATAGGAATCCAAGCATAGTCCCATTCGGAAGACCCCTTGCTGCCGATCGGCAGCCAAGTATGCATGATGCGAGGGCCGAGATCGCGAGCGGGATTGATGGCGAATCCAGTCGGACCGCCAAGCGATAAGCCGATGCCAAAGATCAAAATGCCGACGAGATACGGACCGGTGGCTGCGGTTATGGCATTGTGCCGGTCATAGATAATTAAGATGCCGAGAAGAAGCACTGCAGTGGCGATCGTTTCTGTCAAAAAATTTCGGCCATTCTTCCGAATTGCAGGCTTTGTTGAAAAACAGAGCAATTTCATAGTGGGATCGGGCGTACAAGACCAATGGCCGAGATAGGTGCACCAAACTAACGCCTGCCCTGCCATGGATCCAAGAAGCTGCGCTATCCAATAAACAGGAACAAGACGCCATGAGATTTTCTGAATGAGTGCAAAGCTGAATGAAACCGCAGGGTTGAAATGAGCGCCGCTCAACCACCCGCAATAGACAGCGATGGCGACGGCAAAGCCCCACCCAGCTGTGATTACGATCCAACCACTTTGGTTTCCTTTCGTTTTTTTCAAGAGGACGTTTGCAACGACTCCGTTGCCAAGAAGTATCAATAAGCACGTACCGATAAATTCGCCTGTAAATATCTGTAGAATCATATCCTCGAGTTATTTTAATTGACTTTTCATGTCAATGCAATAAAAGAAGATTTAAAGGGTTAATAACTATTATGCAATATCTCCTTGCTCTCGACCAGGGAACCACTTCTTCCCGATCTTTGATTATCGATAAGCGGGGGCATATCGTCTCAATCGCTCAACGAGAATTTCAGCAGCATTTCCCCGCCTCCGGATGGGTAGAGCACGATCCGGAAGAAATCTGGTCTTCCCAATTTTCCGTCGCAAATGAGGCGATAGCCAAAGCCGCAATTTCGCCAAAAGATATCGCTGCGATCGGCATCACGAACCAAAGAGAAACAACGATCCTCTGGAACAGAAAAACCTCGAAGCCCATCGCCATGGCGATCGTGTGGCAGGATAGGCGGACGACCCCTCTTTGCGAGCATCTGAAAAAGCAAGGGTTTGAACCTCTTTTCATGCAAAAGACAGGTCTCCTGCTTGACCCCTATTTTTCGGGAACCAAAATCAGTTGGCTCTTGGACCATGTGAATGGTGCTCGCAAAATGGCAGAAAAAGGGGAACTCGCTTTTGGGACTGTCGATTCATGGCTGATCTGGCAATTGACGAAAGGCAAGATTCATGCGACCGACGCGACCAACGCAAGCCGCACGCTGCTATACAATATCCATACTCTCCAATGGGACGATGAACTGTTAAAAATCTTCGACATTCCTAGATCGATCCTGCCGGAGGTTCGATCATGCAGCGAAATTTACGGCCAGACGGCCAACCACGTTTTCTCGATATCGATCCCGATCGCAGGGATCGCTGGAGACCAGCAGGCGGCCCTTTTTGGCCAAGCCTGTTTCAGTGCCGGAATGGCCAAAGGGACCTATGGAACAGGCTGTTTCATCCTCATGAACACCGGCAATAAAGCGGTCATTTCAAAAAACAAATTGCTGACCACGGTCGCATTGCAAATGAATGGCGAAACGCACTATGCCTTGGAAGGAAGCGTATTTAATACCGGTACGGCAATCCAATGGTTCCGCGACAATCTGGGCTTGATTAAAAAAAGTTCCGATATCGACATGCTGGCCGGCACTGTGCCCGATGCCGGAGGTGTGTTCTTCGTTCCCGCGTTCACCGGGTTGGGCGCTCCTCATTGGGATCCTTACGCGCGGGGGACGATCTTAGGCATATCGAGAGGGACTACGGGCGCCCATATCGCCCGTGCGATCTTGGAAAGTATCGCCTTTCAAGCAGCCGATATCTTGCGAGCGATGGAAAGCGATGCCGAATTGAATTTAACGGAACTTCGGGTAGATGGCGGCATCGTCGCAAGCGATTTGACCATGCAATTTCAGGCCGACCTGATGCAAATCCCTGTCATGAGGCCTAAAAATAGAGAACTCACTGCACTCGGCGCGGCTTTTCTCGCCGGCCTCGCAGTCAAAGTCTGGCCGAATCCGCGCGAGATTGCCGCCTCATGGCAACTCGAAAGGAAATTCTGTCCTACTATGGATGATTTAAAACGACGTAAGTTCTTGGAAAAATGGGATCGCGCCATCGCGTGCGCAAAGGGTTGGGAAAGTTGAAAAGAGAACAATTTCTCGAAACAATCCGAAAAGAAACAATATGGGACCTGATCATTATAGGGGGGGGGGCAACAGGATTGGGATGCGCAGTCGATGCCGCATCGCGAGGATTTCAAACGCTTCTCCTCGAACAAGCTGATTTCGCCAAAGGCACATCGAGTCGAAGCACGAAACTCATCCATGGAGGACTCCGCTATCTGAAGCAAGGAAACCTCTCCCTCGTCATCGAAGCCCTCCATGAAAGGGGCCTCCTTTGCCTAAACGCGCCTCATCTTGTCAGCCATCTCGGCTTCTTGATCCCAAGCTATAAATGGTGGGAAAATCCTTTTTACGGCGTCGGCATAAAAATCTATGATTTGCTTGCTGGCGAACTAGGACTCGAAAAATCGATCCATCTCTCCAAAGAAGAAACGCTCCAACGCTTCCCCACTCTCGATCCGACCCACCTCCGCGGAGGGAGCATCTACTACGACGGCCAATTCGACGATGCCCGCCTGGCCTGCTGCCTGGCCCAAACAGCAACCGACCATGGAGCCGTATGCCTCAACTATTTTCCTGTCTTCCAATTGATTAAAGAAAACGGAATGATTGCAGGCGTCGCCGCCCGCGACCTTGAAACTGGCGAAGAATTTCGCTTCCGATCCAAAGTCGTGATCAATGCGAGCGGAGTATTCAGCGACGCCGTCCGTCGTTTTGACGATCCCAAATGCTCCACACTCATTGCACCCAGCCAAGGCGTCCATTTCGTCGTCGACCGTTCCTATTTATCTACCGATACTGCGATCATTATTCCCCATACTGACGACAATCGTGTCCTTTTCTTCGTCCCCTGGCACCAGCATGTATTGATTGGCACGACCGATACGCCGGTCGCCGAAATCAAAATGGAACCGAAACCTCTTGAAGAAGAGATCGCCTTTTTGCTCAAAACGACTGCGCGCTATCTGACCAAATCTTTGAAAAGAGAAAATGTCTTGAGCGCTTTCGCAGGGCTCAGGCCACTCGTAAAAGCAAGCGAAGAAGAAAATACAGCCGCCCTTTCCCGCGATCATGTCCTCTTCGTTTCCGCCTCCGGCCTGATCAGCATCATCGGAGGCAAATGGACGACCTATAGGAAAATGGCCCAAGATGCTATCGACAAAGCGATCCAGACCGGAGGCCTTAAACATGCCCCGTGCCGAACGCACGACTTGCGTCTCCATGGCTACGAACCGGGAACTCATCCCATCGACGCCTGGCTCAGCTATGGCTCAAACCGACATTTTCTCAATGAATTGACAGCTAAAAATCGATCTATGGGCCATCCGCTCCATCCAAGACTCCCTTACACTCCTGCGGAAATCGTCTGGGCGGCCCGCCATGAAATGGCCAGAACCCTAGAAGATGCCCTTGCGCGCCGGACCCGGTCTCTGTTTCTGGACGCCCGGGCCGCCTCTGAAATCGCTCCCGCCGCAGCCCATTTGATGGCCCAAGAACTCGACCGACCCTCCTCTTGGGAAACCGCTCAAGTGGAACAATTCAGGACTTTAGTCCAAAATTATCTCATCTGATTTCTTGCATCAACTCGGATTTTCCGATTGGTATAAACCCAAAATGATTCAAGAATCGATTTTCGGCGCTTTGAACCCGCCCAAAGGCCAACTTTTGAATCATTTATGAATTCTCTATCTCTGCCCAAACAGATTGGTTATTAGTTTATTGAATACTTTTTTCGGCTTGATCTGACGCAATATTGCGTCATCAGTATAATGAGAGAAAAAATAGGATCTGTCATGGTACCTGCTGTTTGTTGTCACTGCTCTAAGTCCTTACCTCTTGAAGAGATTTCTCTATTCAGTAACCCATACGCTCTTCAAGCGAAAAAAGAATCGCGTCACAGATCAGTTCTTGACCCCCTCTTTCTGTCGGATCCACCGATTCCCCTTTTGCTCCATCCCAAATTAGTTGCTCGATTTTCAAACGGATCTCTTTTGGCAAGCTCAATAATCCATGCATCCCCTCTTCAATCCTGCCAAAATAAAAGGCCTCAGCAACAGATGCCTGCTTCTTTAATGATTTTACGTATTGATCCATCGTGCGTATTGCTCTTGTCCGATTCATTTGCACCCCGCCATTATCTCTTTCCACTGTATCATTGGTTCTAAAGCAGTCGATTCTTGAATGGCTCGCGTTACTTTTTCCGCTCGACTAACCAAAGCATCGAGATCATGAATAATGGGCCTTGCTTGAGCAAAGCGGAGGTGTTCTAACCATTGTTTCACCGCTTTTTCAATTTTTGGATTGTGATCGACTAGCCGAGTAATCTCGTTCAACTTTTCATCGAATTCCTCAGGAGCTAAATATCCAATCAAAGAGCTCAGAAATTGATATTTCAATATTGGGTCCACTTCTTCATCTAGACGCGTGATTTGCCGTTGTACTAAAATTGCCTTTTTTTTCTTAGAACATTCGAAAAGACGAGTTGCTATTTGCTGCATTCTGCTATCGGTGGCTACAGATTCGATTTGCCGTTCAATCTCTTCGATATCCCTTAAGGAGAGGCCTTCTGCCCCCAAACGAGTTTCTAATTCAACAAGACTCCGCATTTGCGGAAAAAATAGATGAATATTCATAAAAACACCAACTATTACATTGTTAAAATTACTGAGTGAATAACTGATTACACACCACTCATTAAGTTTATTTTATATTACACAGAATTAAAAATCAATTGATATAAATTTTTGATAAAATAATTAATTTTATCGGATCAATTCGCTGCCCTGATCTATACCCAAAATGATTCAAGAATCGATTTTCGGCAGCTTTCAATCCCACCCAAAGGTCGATTCTTGAATCATTTTGGGTATACTCCCACATGAGCTTTGTAGCCAAACGGCCAATAGCGGACTTGTGCAATGGCCTCAGCATCTGATATAAATTAGAAATTTTACATTAATATTATTTCGTTGAATAAATATCATAATTACGATATTATGTTGTTTTTATTAATATGATTGGATATTACATGAATGATGTTTGTTCTTATTTCAAACAAAATAATTATTTTGATGGTCTATTTAAAGAAAAGATTAAAGAAGAGGGGCCCATAAATATAGATGATGAAATATTGAACTTATTTCAACAAAACGTGCTATTAGCTCGGGCGACAGAAAATGAAATATTAAGAGACGAAACAATCAAATTTGATTGCCATAAACGTGAAATAAAAGGAATGCAATCCGATAGAAAGTTGAGAAATGCCTCAGCAACTCTTTTAGTGCCTGGAGAGTGCGTTGCCACCTATAAACCTTATGGGTTCCTGTTCAATGGCATTTCATCGGAAATCGTGCATATCGCCCCACATGATATTTGTAGCGGTACAGACAATGCTGTCAACTTAAGCATTAACACACTCGCGGCATAGAGAAAAATCGTTTCGGTTGCCCCAATCCATCTCGTGAAAAATGTCTTCCAGGCTTTACGGGCACCCTAGCTCTGCGCGCCAGCTTTTTAAACTTCTTTGCA
>DATIHO010000038.1:0-9702 GCA_035480615.1 Chlamydiales bacterium
GGTTCATCCGGCTAATTGGTACCTGGGCACAGAGGAAGTAAAATAGGACGCCAATAAATTGATAAGTTCTGAAAATGAGTAGATTGCAAATTGTATGAGGGAAAAACAAAAGTCAAAAAAAAAGTAGACAGGTTAAAGAGAGGTTTTGTCGAACCACCAACAAGGAGACCTCTCTTTATGTCTACTTCAGTTCTTTATCATGCATTCCAAATCGAAGGTGTCAAATACAATTCCACTTCATTCGAGGGACGGGGGATAATCTTCCAGGCCAAGATAGCCGATTCGCATCTCTACTGTCCAAATTGTAAATCCCATGACATCAGTTTTAAAGATCACAAAGAGCGGCAATTTCATCTCCCTCCAATGGGAAGAAAACAATGTTTTTTGAACTTGATGGTTCATCGAACTTTGTGCAAGGCATGCGGTCAACTGCATTGGTCTCATCTTCCATTTATGAAGGGAAAAAGTCCACTGAGTCGCTCATTCATGCGAATGGCTTTAGATCTACTATCGTTCAGTACCATCAAATCCGTATCCGAATTTTTGAAAGTTGGCTGGGATTGCATAAAAGATCTGCACAAAAACAAATTGCAAATTTTGTACAACCGGATTGAGCTTAAAGATATCGAATATCTTTCTGTCGACGAATTTGCAATTGCGAAGGGCCATGAATACATGACTGTGTTCACAGATATACAGAGAGGAAGAATCGTCCACGCAGTGGAAGGTAAAGATTCTGATGCAATCATTCCGTTTCTCAAGAAGTTGTATAGAAAAGCGATCAATCTGAAGGGCATAGCGATGGATATGTCGCCGGCTTTTTATTCGGCAGTCAAGCAGGAGCTCCCTCATGTGGATATCATTTTCGATCGATTTCACGTCATGAAGCTAGCGACGACCGCATTGGATGACGTCAGAAAAGCACAGCAAAAGATTTGTGGAAATGCTCTGAAGGGAGATCGTTTTTTGCTACTCAAAAACTACAGTAGTTTAGATGAGAACGGGATGGAGCGATTGAACACTTTGCTCAAAGTGAATGAACCATTGCTTGTTGCTCACACTATGAAAGAGCAGTTACGAGGGTTTTGGGAGCAGGAGGATAGACAAGCGGGAGAGATATTTCTCAAAAAATGGTGTTTTGATGCATTGATGACTGGAATAAAACCACTGGCCAAATTAGCCAAGTCATTGTGGCGTAAGTCAGAGGGATTATTGAGTTACTTTGCTCACAGAATCAGTAACGGAAAGGCAGAGGGTATCAACAATAAAATTAAAACTTTGAAAAGACAGGCATATGGCTATAGGGACATGGAGTACTTCAAGCTGCGACTTTACCATCTTCATGAGCAGAGGTACCAATTAGCCGGATGAACCAATTTTTGTTTCTTGGATCATTTAGCCATGGAGGGTTATGACCGACAGCAAACCCTGCAAACCAACCCCAAAGAACCCTGAAGTCCAACGTTTCGGGGTTCAAAGGAACCTTGGAGGCTCAATCTCTAGGGCTTGCCACCCACCTCACACTAGAAGGCGCCCGTAAACATCCAGCTTTTCCGTGGATCATTTGTGGCCCACTGCAAAATCAGGGAGAGCGCATCTAAAAGATGAGCTATTGAAGAATACAGCCCAGTGTAATCATTTACGAGGCTGCTCTGCATCAGTTTTCTCCCAGCCTATCTAAAGAAAAAATCATTTAGAGCGTTCCTGTCAACGAGCGATATTTATACATTAAGGTAAAAGCAATTGCATAAATCGAACCTTCTATTGCAAAAAAAATTAAAAAAAGCCCAAAAGCAGACCTCTTTTTAAACAGTCTATTTTGATACATGGAAATCCCCTTCTCGAGGATTGCGCAATTGATCAAAAGGCTGATCAGTTGACCTAATGCCCAAAATGGAGAATCAGGAGTCATTGGAACCCTATGTCTGAATATTGTGCGTATCCTCCAGAAACAGCATCGGCTCGACTTTCTACCATTCCATTGAATACGTCTTGCCCAAGTTCAGCCGCATCTCCCCCGACATGCATGGAATCTACTGCGGCCCCAGCCCAATTTCCTGAGCGCGCATTTACAACCCCGCTAGAGACATGACCTGCAAAATCAAGCACATGCTCTCCGAAGCCAGCATATCCCGAAGGCTTTCTTGCTTCCAGCGACTCTTGTTCAGTGTAATGATCACCAAAGCTATCCATGTGGTTTCCAAAATCAAATAAAGATCTTGCATCTCCTTCATGTCCCCATTCAGGTCCCCCTCTCCATAGTCCTCTTGCCTCTTGCGCTTCTCGTTCAGTCCAATAGTCGTTAAAAGATGGCTCGGGATCTGGCCCGCCAAAATCTCCTCTCACAGTTGGTATTTTGGATATAATCTCTTGTGCGAGGAGGGTGATTCCCAAAAAAACGCCACTCTTTACTAGAAAGTTGGGTAAATTGAACACTCCAATGATATTGTAATTTCTTGGGATGGATATAATTGACATTTAACCCCTACCTCTAAGCTACCAGGTTAGTCTATGAATGATTTTATAAATCAACGGTTCATTATCGATTTTCTCTGCCATGCTAAGAGCCTTTTGAGCCGCGGCGCTTCCTTTTACAGAAAGATCTACCAAAGCTGCCAGCTTTAAATCACATCGCAACAATAAATCTCGTTCTTGGGGAGTCCACCATTTAAAATCCCCCTTCTTCTCAAAAATTTTGTTAAGTTGGTTGGCACTAGACTCAATCTTTTTTAAATGCCATTGAATTCTTTTTTGAAAAAGGTTCAATTCATTTCTTGTGACAGACAAAGTGCTATAATTATCAAGTTCTAATCTATTCATAATCCTTTAATCATTGACATTTATAAAACATTACAAATCCCTGCAATTCCCCACTGTTTGGCTCTTTTCTGAGCTAAATCCAATGCTTTTTGAGCAGCTCTGTGTCCTTTCGCAGCAGCATCTTGTAACGACACAAGATCCGTTTCTAATTCGCTAGCCAGATCTACTCTTTCCTGCGAAGTAGTGCTTGTGCTCTTAATTTCTTCATTAATCGCATTTATCTTTTCAGTGATCTTTTGCGCCAGTCTATTGTAAAATACAATTTGTTTTTGAGACATCTCTAAATCTGATGGAATTGTAGAAAACGGGTTTACTTTATCCCACATGGATAATGCATCAGTCTCAACCTGATTGATAATTCTTTGTCCCGGGTATATTGAAAATTGGGTTCTTGTTTGTTCATGCTCGCTTCTCGTGATCGTTTCTTTTGCGTAAATTGGGGGCATTGCCACTTGAATTCTCCTTAATTTTACTAATCTAAACTCAAAAACCGCTCGCTAGAAAGTTTTTGAAGATAGCAACCTTAACAAGGAGAACTTTAAAAGGTCAATATAACTAAATATTTTAATTCAAGTCATTAATAATGAACGATATTGGATTGGAACACAGCGATTACATTGTTTACGCCGATGAAAGCGGTGATCATAGCCTGACTTCGATCGATGAAGGATATCCGATATTCGTTCTTTCCTTGCAATTAACATAGAAGAAGTGGGCTGCCAAGCTCTTCTATGTTCAGCTTATCCCAACTATCCGGAAATTCCGGATAGTTCACAAATGACCACTGGATGACCACCAACCCCCTAAAAGCGGCAACAGATCGCTAAAGATCGCAATAGATCTAAATTCCGCAAGTCGCTTACACTTGTGTTGTTAGTTAATGCGATTGATTGCCAATTGTAGGCACCCCGCGGACTCATAACCCGTCGGGCCTTAGGTTCAAATCCAGGTTGCCCCAATTTTCTATCTCGTTCTGTTTCAGAGCGGTTTTACCAAAACTCATCTCCGTTCCTTTTCCAAGCCGATCATTATGGCAGAATTCTTGTCAGGATTCTATGGGTTTGTTAAGCTCCATAGCTCTTATAAAAGGCGAAGCATGGAAATCTTCGAATCAAAGACCCTAGAGGAATTGCTGAACCTCCTCGATGCGCGAAAGACTCGATGCGTATTTCGGGGCCAATCCCCCCAAACGCGAATTTTCAGCTTTCCTTACATGTAAAAATCGCTTGTAATTCCTGTTTTGGGATCGTGGGCATTTGCTAATCTTCCAACTGCATCGGCTTTCAAAGATGCCAAATGGACAAGGCCCCCATCTTCAGGCCCTTCTTACCCACACCGAAAAGAAGATAAATGTTTAGCAGGATGCGACTCTATTCCAGAAGATCTAATGAAGCTGATATGCCATGCTTTCTGTATATTGTTTGTTAGGGATAAGAAATGCTAAAAACTATCCTACTTAGCCCAATAGGAGGTGCTTTAATGCTGTTTTCCAGGGCGTTGTTGGCCTCCTTTTGTATATGTGGCGGAATTCAACTGTTTCACTTCAAAAAACTTTCTCCTTTTTTTACCATGAAAAGAGTTGTCAGCCTTTTCCTGTTAACAATTGGAGCAAGGCTTGTCGTTGATGTTGTATTCTTTTGCAACATCGTATGAAGGATTCGCACCTTACATAACGCGATCTGTGAATCAATCCATGCACTTTCAAATGACCCCATTTTCATTGCATTTTTAAGGAAACAAATTAAAAATTTTATTTTACATTAAAAGTAAAGTTTATATTTTAATTTGAAAATTAGTGTTGGAGCAGTAAAATTTTCAGTGTTCATAAATATAGGCAATAAAAACAGGCATCCATCGGCCCTTCTGCATAGCATTATGAAGGGATATTCGAGTGCGTGATACCTATGTGATGAATAGAAATGAAAAATAACTAAAAAACGGAGAACACTATGGCGATAATGCCAATCAATAACGCTAATTCTGCTTTGAATTTTGGAATCTCAAACCCTATTCAGAATTTTGGAAAACTGGCACTTGCCTCATTCGTAATGAATATTATTTCTAAGCTTCCAGTGGCTTGGGCAAAAGATTCCGGAATGTCAGAGAAAACTTGTGAAGTGATCTGTGATCCTATTGCAGAAGGAAAAGATCACCCAGCAGAGCGAACTTGTAGGCAGATGTGCAAAGATGAAAAAGGTGTCATAAGAAAAGCTACAGAATGGACGATAGATAAAGCAGGAAATGTCATTAGAGGTGTTACTCCTATAGCAGGCCCTGCAGCCCGACTGTCTATCTATGTGTATGGGTTCAACAGTCAAAGACACTGTCAAGACCGTTGTTGGCCTAGGGTGGGATACGATCACTGGCAATCCAACCAATGTAAAAAAGGAACTTATTTCAATAGGGAAAAGATCTGTATGTCCAATTTTTACTTTTGGGAACTATTTACTTTGTAATGCTTGCTGCGCAGGTGGTAAATATGTTGGAGTAATATAATGAATCCAACATCTACACCACCAGTAAATCAGAATTATGCACCGATTTTAATTATGGGCACTGGAAGATTTTTTTCTTCTCACAAAACCCTTCTTAAGGTGATCAATTTAGCTCCTATTATATGCTCACTTGCGTGGATGGCCAGTAAATCTACCTTTTATCCCCCCGTTTTCCAGCTGAATAAAAACGGACTGCTGTGGCAATGCTTCTTTGGCATATCAGGAATTTGTACATGGATGGCAGAGAATTATGAGAGGAATTTGTCTGGCAAAAACGCACAAGTGTTGTCTAGCAAACCCCAACTTTTACAACACTTCAACTAATGCGGATGGGCAGGGGGCTGGCTAGGAATGTGAACAAGTTCGACTTGATGTCGGCCAATTTTGATGAAAGCGGATTCTAGAACGAGCGTAAACCCAATTTTCTGCATTTTAGCTGGACTGCCATCGTGGTTGCCTCGAATACAAATCTTATTTCCATGAAGGCGCGCGCAAAGACTGGTAAGAAAGTCGGTCGTGCCTAATCCGAAATCGCCTAGGAAGAAAACCGTATCCTGCGGCGCAACAAGAGCATTCCAGTTCTCAATCAGCCGTTCGTCCATTTCGTTAACAGATTGGAAGGGGCGTCCAGTGTAACGAATAATGTTGGTATGAGAAAAATGGGTATCAGATATGAACCATTTATTCATTGTTCGTCCCAATCATTTCCCATCTATTCAGCAGCTTGTCTACATCTCCCCAAGGAAGGCGACTACCCTTAACTTTCATGGCATCAAAACTATCCTTGGCTTGAGACTGCTGTATAATTTTCTGGTTCAGCAATTCCTCAATAATCCACAGTGTCCCATGGACTTCAACTCCTTCCTTTTTTGCTGCGATGCGAAGATCTTTGTCTCCTGTCAAAAGAGGACATTGTTCTTGAAGCGCTAGAGCTAAAGCGGAATGGTCCATTATGCTAGGCCGCGGATACTGCCCAGTGAGAAATTCTGTCTTCTTGACCGATTCAGCAGTAAGACTTTTCACTTTCAACCCGGCCTACAAAAGATGGCTGTGTCGCTCTCTGAGCTCTAATTCAAAAAGAATGTCAGGAACTGCGATTTCGTAAGGAAGCTGAAAGATGACTGGTATTAGAGTACCGACCTCCATGTCGATAAGAATGTTAGCATCGCTGATGAGTAAGAGCATTTCCGTTTTGCACCTGACGAAGAGCTTTTAATTGAGAGAGAGAACAGGATAACAGTTCTGCGGCTTTTGGTTCCCCAATATACTCTTCACCGAGAGCATGAAACAGCATTTGGTTAAAGGCATGATCTTTTTCTGAAGGAATTTCTATCCCCGGTTCTTTACGATGCCATCCTTTCTGTCGGAAACGAATGATGAGGCTTTTGTAGTAGGATTCTTGAATGATTCCCAAATCTTTAAGACGATAGCAAATAGCTCCCATGCTTAGTTGAAATTGTTCTTTAAGAAGAAGAAGCTCTTGCCATTCAATGGCTCGACGCTCTTTTCCCACCGCTTGAAACACAGCTTCACGCGGAAATAAAAAAGCACCTGCAAATCGATTGCAAGCTTGCTCTTCATCTAGTTTGGGAGAAAGACGATTAATAAAAATATAGTGAGCGAGTTCGTGAGCTAGATTGAAACGTTGTCGATCGCCAGGCCATTTGGAGCTAATCACTATGATTGGCTGATCATTGATGACGGTAGAAAGACCATCAAAATGTTCTTCATCAGTGTTAATAATAAACACTCTTATTCCATGACTTTCTAAAGCATCAATAAGATCGTGAATAGGAGCTAAACCCAATTTCCAATGATTACGGAGTTTTTCAGCAATTGACTCTATCTCTTCAAGACTATTAATCTTCTGAGGGAAATCAGATGGAAGTTCAAATATCGGTACAGGAGAAGTCGGATAAAGATTCTCTAATTCTAAACGACGCTCGATTTGACTGATTACTTCAAATTTAATTGCTTCTTCAACTTTTCCATTCAATTTTTTTCGTTTTCGAAACTTTACATTTTCGAGAGAGACTTTGATTGGACGAAAAAAGAAATCGACACGAACTTTCAGAGCTCTGGCTAATTTTATGAGCATGTCCGAAGAAGGATAGACATCCCCATCTTCATATTTCTTGATAGCGGCATGGCTCAAGTGCACGAGATCAGCAAGTGCGCGTAAGCTCAAACCAGCAGCTTTTCTAGCTTGTTGAAGTCGAATTCCTAAGTTGCTCATATAGATGCCTATATTTATAGATTTCCTTTACAGTTTACATTATAACAAAAAACACATATCTTGTAAACCAGACACTTCCGCAACTTTTAAACAGGAGAATTTCCCTATGAACGTCTTTGAGAGATTGACACAACATTATCAAACGAAAGGAGTGGCTTTTAAAACATGAAAGAAAATAAAAAAAGATGCTTTGGATCGGCTCCTGGCAAAGAATTCTATGCAGAATACCATGACAAGGAATGGGGTATTCCAGTCTATGATGATAGACACCTATTTGAGATGCTCATCCTTGAAGGCGCTCAAGCAGGTTTGAGCTGGGAGACAGTCCTCAAAAGACGAGAGGGGTACCGGAAAGCTTTCCACCATTTTGATCCTGTAAAAGTGGCTAAAATGACTGATGATGAATTGAATGATCTGCTTGAAAATCAAGACATTATTCGGAATCGACTGAAAATTTACGCTGCCCGTCAAAATGCATTAGTGTTTTTACAAATCCAAAAAGAATTCGGTTCATTCTCCAGATATGTTTGGAGCTTTGTGAATGATAAACCCCTTGTAACACGAAGAAAATCCCTTCAAGATATCCCCGCTTCTACTCTTACTAGTGATGCTCTCTCAAAGGATCTCAAAAAAAGAGGAATGACCTTTGTAGGTTCCACAATCATATACGCCTTTATGCAAGCCGTTGGTCTTGTAGATGATCATCTAGCCGATTGTTGGTGCTCACATCGTTGATCTAAAGCTTTGAATAGAGAACGTATCACTTATTCAGTGGAAAAAAGGGGGCCCTGTGAAAATCGCTCTCCAGTAGGATCGCAGTAGACTTCTGCAAAATTCTCATGAACTCTGGATTCGGTTGGGTTCCAAAATTTTGGATGCTCAACATAAATCACGCTTAGAATGGTATCTACTGTTTCTGAGACAGGTCGACCATCTCGCATTAAAGCACGCCATTTATGCACATCGGCATCCATTTGCATGTAAGGATTTTTTTCTGTATTAAATCTTTCTCCAACTGTTGCTGCAGTTTCAAAATTTGTTACAACTGGTCCTGGATGAATATTGGCAACAGCAATGTTATATCCAGCATCTTTTAAATCATTTCTTAGTTGAGCAGTATAATGTTCAACCATGGCTTTGCTCCCAGAATAAAAACATTGGCGCATATCAGGAAGAAGTCCAACAATGCTACTGATTGTAATAATCAATCCTGAATTTTGCGCTCTCATTATGGGTAATATGGAGTTTGTTACTTTTACAACTCCAAGTACATTAGTTTCAACAATTTGTTGTATTTGTTTTATACTAAATGATTCCGCAACACCCACGATTCCCATGCCAGCATTATTGATTAAAATATCAATTTTACCGATAGATTGAACCAGTGATTGAATGTTCTCTTCACTATTAGTAACATCTAGTTTTTTAATTAGGAGATTTTGATGCTCTTGTGCAAGAGATAATAACTTGGGGCTATTTTCTGGAGAACGCGCAGTGGCGATGACTTTAAAACCCTCTTTTGCAAGTCGCTCTGCCGTAGCAAGACCAATTCCATTTGATGCGCCCGTAATGAAAACAACGGTTTCATGATTTAATTCATTCATAGGATAGACTCCCTTCTGTTTGAGATTCCCTAATTCTACGGCAAAGATAAAAAGAGGGCTGAAGGTAAAGACAAGGAGCAATTGCATCAATACCTTGATGTCGCGAAATCCTAGAATACTTTGTGACATGTCAAGCCTTTTTGGGGAAGATTGTGAGTTTTTTAGAAAAATTTGTCCAGTCAAAAGGTCTGAATGCGTCCAACCGCCCCCCATACTATTATTAACGTACTGGAATACCCGGTTTTCATGCTGGCTGCCTTTATTTTGACAATAAAATATTTGATATTGACTGAGAATCAAAGAGTCGGCACGATGGCTTCTCCGCTCTAAACAACTTGGTTCATTCTTTTCTGTTATGCTGCCTGTCAACAACTCTGATCGCTCAATCTCCTCACCTATCTGTCTCGGAATCCTATGGTGAGACAATTGACCAAAAAATTAAAATCAAATTAGAAGCTGTCCTAAAACCCAGGCTTCGTCGATTTTGGGGATTATTTTGGCCGATTTTTGGTTCTTTTTGCGGGGGTTGTATACGAAGTTTGATACT
>DATIHO010000039.1:0-2480 GCA_035480615.1 Chlamydiales bacterium
GCGTGGCTTCCGTATGCGGTTCGAAATGAGGGCCGATGTTTTTCGCCTCGAAAAACCGGACCGAATCGGCCGACGGGACGGGACGGGCGTCTCGCCCGCCCGCCAGGAGGGAACCCATCAAGTCTCAAAATAGGCCATCGCCTTCGCGATGGCCTTTTTTTTTGAGACTTAGCAAGCCACCTGCGTGGCTTGCGTGATGGGTTCGAAATGAGGGCCGATGTTTTTCGTCTCGAAAAACCGGGTGAAAAACCTTGTTTATATGTATCCTTGCCGTTCTTGATGGAGGCTTTATGCGAAAGATATTTTGGTTTTTTTTGGGTCTCTCAGCTCTAGGGGCTACAGAGAATGAAGGCAATTATGAACATTATTTTAGGGAGAATAAAGTAGTAGTTTTTCATTATCTCAAACCAGGTCAAGCTTCTGCACGTCTTGAGTTTCTAGGGCAATTGCCTGATGATAACCTGATTCAGGAAAATAAAAATCGGTTCAGTCAGACGACTCGGATGACGGCGGAGGGTGTTCCTTATCAGGTATTTTCTTTAGAGATATCCCTTCCTTCAGATACGCCTTCTCCTTCTTTATGCGAAGGATGCAAAAAGCAACAGATGAAATTTGCTGAAGATCAAACAACTCTGCTGCCTGTTTATCTTACTTATGGCGAGGGTAGAGATTTCATGTCAGAACAAAGACCGCAACAGATCTCGATTGCTTCTTGTAAGGCATTTCTGCAAAACAAAAAATGTCTCATTGTTGTTGGGACAGCTTTAGCTGAACATGCGGGAGTAGCGACTCGGAGTCATTTTGCCAGTGAAATCGGGCTTGAAAAAGGCAAGACAGTCGACTCATTTGTTCACCGCTTTCTCTTAAAGCCGGAATCCATCTTACAACAGTATATCGAGCGCACAGAAAAAGGGCTTTTTGGAGAGCCAACCCCTTTGATTAGAGATTTAGCACTGTTGTCAACACGCTTAGATGCTCCTATTTTTACCTGTAATTTTGATCAACTCATTCAAAAAACAGGAGTGTCAGTGGTAAATATTCTAGAGGGAAAAACAACATCTGTTGAAGAAATCCTACAGAATGTAGATGTTATTCTCACAATTGGATTAAGTAGGGACCCAGAAAGGGTCTTGGCTTATTTCAAAAATACGAATCCAAGAGGCGCCATAGTAGCAGTTGATTTGAAGCAACCTTGCTATTTAGGAGACGAAGATTTTTTATTATCAATGGACCTTAGAGAGGCGATTCCAGAACTGCTTAAAGACTGAACTTTAGAGCGGCAATTATTCGATCGTGTAGCCGACAGCTCGAAGCTTCTCTTTCCAGCTCGTTCCGTAGATCCCAGAATAGTAGGAGTCTAGAGGGGGTTTTTTTAGCTCGTAGACGTTTGTCTCATGGCCGGTTGATGAGAAGGACAAGCCACGGGCGCCTCTAGGAAGGTCTTCTTGTCTGTCGATTTCAGAAGCGTTGATCGAGTAGTCAATCGGATCTGAACTTTTCCTCTGGATCAGTTTGGTCACTAAGACGGCCGCCATTTCTCGGAGCGAGCTTGTATTGTTATTCAATAAAGCTTCAATCATGCGCATCAACTGTTTCTCGTTTTTGATTTCCGATGGGGTGATCCAGGTTTTAGCCACTTGGTAGAGCTTAAGAACCTCTTCCGTCCCTGAAAGATTGGAAAGAGCTAAGTCCACGGTTTTCTCGATTGCCTTTTGCGTCGCAGGAGAGTTCGGAAGTGCTGTGATTATTTTTGCCGCTTTTCCCCAATGTCCTTCATTGGCCAACTTGTCCACCGCATCGATGAGATAGCTCTCAGTCAGAGCGCCAGAAGGAACTTTTTTCTGGAGGAAAAGTACCGCATTAAGCAGGTCGTTTTTAAGCAGTAACTGAACAAAATAACCGACAAACTTCTTGCACGGCTCAGAATCCTTCACTTTTAAACAGACCCGTGCAAGAACCAGTCCAAAGCTGTTCAGCGCATTCCTCAGCTCCCCGAAGTCTGATAGTCTTGCCATACCCCAATCCCACTCATCCCCCTTCACGTGGTGTTCTACAACAATACTCTCTTTCTTCCTCAATTCCTTTGTGTAGAGATCGACCGCCTGCTCGATGAATGGGACATCTTTTTCGCTTATTTCAGGGGCGTAGCCCATTAGCTCAAGAATCCCCTTGACCGAGAGGAGACATTTTAATGCTATAGATTGCCTTTTTGCTTCCTCGTGGGCCTGGGTGCAGTATTTGTTTTGGATTGGTTCACTGTAGCCCCCTTGGCAATCCCCGTTAATCCATACTGCTTCCGCAAGCGTCTCCTCCGTCGGAGTAGTCGTAGAATCGCCGACAAACGATTTTAATGCGGCAAGACAAGGCTGTGTATCTCCGGAACCGGGGCACTCCTTCTTAATCTGAGTGATTATATGACCATCTTTCCTCGGTATTGCTTGAGCTAAGAGGCGCGTCATAAAGGCTGCTGAGGCCTTCGT
>DATIHO010000040.1:0-2436 GCA_035480615.1 Chlamydiales bacterium
TGCCATTGTTTCGCGATGTTTTTCCATGTAAACTGATCGAGGACAAACCGACCCGTTTCTAGCCGTTGTTCCAAAGTCACTTGCTCCGCCTGTCGTAGAGCTTTGATCAACGTGGAAAAGTATTCGTTGGGACTAGCGCATCGATATCCGCTTCGAACTGTCTCTTGCAAAGCAGAGTGTTCAATGATGACAGGAATCGCGCCCGCAAGCTGGGCACGGAGCGCCGTGATGCAAAAAACCTCAGCCGCAATGCAAGGATACGTCCAGAAAGAGGCCTTCCCAAATGCCTCCATTAACTCTTGATGGCCGACCAATCCGTGATCATGGACATCGAGATGGGCAATTTCGTTCAATCTGGCTCTCATTTTGGCCTCTTTTTCTGAGGTCAATGTCCCCCAGTGTTGCCACCCATAATAAATATCGAGGGTGGCTTGGGGGAAACGCACTTTGACTCGAGGCCAAATCTCGAGTAAAATCTCCAATCCTCGCCCATAATTCGATGCATAAATGCACGAATAGGGGTTATCCCTCGGCCTGACAGGAGGAAATTGCTCCGGGAAGATCCCATTCCCAAAGATGCAGGTGTATTTTTGGTACTTTGGATTGGCAGAGATCCATTGCATCCTTTGCCATTCGGAAAGCCACAATACCTCCTCAAAACCATCCGCTTGCTCAGAAGGGAGAATCGAAAAGTAAACATCGTGCGGCCACAAATAGACCTTCCGCCCCCTTTTCTGCAGAGGATAGGAAACAGGAGCCCTCCAAGCTATGGCGATATCGAAAAATTGTCCGTTGTCCCCACTTGCATCCACATATCTTGGATTAGACGTTTCTAGGGAATCGGCTGATCCCGTTGGTGGGTTGCCGAAAACAGTCACTCGATACCCGAGTTCCGCTAGCTCCTTGGAGAGGTAAATAATGGCCTCTTCAGATCCGGTAATTCCCGATTGAATCGCCGTCGAATCCCAAGACTTGGATCCATTGGATGCGCCAAAGGTAAAAATCCCTATCGACGTCTGCCCCGCATATCCATACGTAAAAAGAATCAGTAATTTTAGAAAGAAATTTTTCATTGACTTGTGAGATAAATCACCTTCATTATTTTGTCAATGAAACTCGCCCTTTTCCTTCTCCTTGTTTCCATCCAATTATACGCTCAACCTCGCGTCTGTTTAAATATGATCGTCAAGGATGAAAGTCCTGTGATCGAGAGATGTCTCAACTCAGTGAAAGCCTTCATTGACTATTGGGTCATCGTCGATACGGGATCGACAGACGGAACGCAACAGATCATCCGAAGAGTTCTGCGCGATATTCCGGGAGAACTGCACCAGCAGCCTTGGGAAAATTTTGAACATAACAGAAATGAAGCTCTCGCACTCGCAAGAAGCAAGGCAGAGTATATTATGATTATCGATGCCGATGAGAAGCTGATGATCCCTCCCAATGCCACTTTCCCCCCTTTGCAGCTCGATGCGTATCTCGTAAGAGTGCTCGCGCAAAACTACGATACCCCCAAAATCTTTCTCTTTAAAACCCTATTGCCCTGGAAATGGGAAGGCGTTCTTCATGAGCACCTCACTTGCGAGGGGATGAAAGCCGTTGCATCCTATATTCGCGGCATTGAAATCAAAGGGGATACGCTCGATGGCTGCCGATCTCGCGATCCCCATAAATATGAAAAAGATGCCGCCATTTTAGAAAAAGCACTCCGAAAGGAACCCAACAACGCCAGATATTGGATCTTCTTAGGAGAGAGTTATTATCTGATCAAAAAATATGAAGCTGCCATCGACGCTTATGAACAAAGGGTGTCTCTGGGGGGATGGGAAGAAGAGGTCTATCACGCTCTCCATAAAATTGCGGCCTGCAAGTACAATCTAAAAAGGCCGCCTAAAGAAATGATTGATGCGTATAACAGGGCATTCAATTACCGACCTACTCGAGGAGAGCCGCTCTTTTACATGGCTTCCTATTACTATCACGAACTTCATAATCCAAAGCAGGCCTATGAATTTTTAAAACAATTTGTATCTATTCCCATCCCCTCCCATGAAATCCAAGTTGAATTCCCCCTTTATCACTATCTGGGCTCAGCCCTTCTCGCCGAATGCGCCGTCAAACTTCAAAAGTTTGAAGAGGCCAAGAAAATCGCCCAAGAACTTCTCCTTCGCAATGACCTCCCTCCTGAAATTCGCCAACAATTGTCCCCAAAACTTTGTTTATTACCTTGATTTTTTACGCTTCATACTATATAATAATTAAATTAAAATGTACCGGATCTAAACTGCTATGAATATTAAAGAATTTAGTTCTTCTGGCGCTCGTTTTGCGAAGAAGTGGTCTGGGATTCAAGATTTTGCTAATGGTTATACGGCGTACCAAAAAAAAGACTACCACTCGCTTGCCAAAAACTTAGCCATCGGACTGTTGAAG
>DATIHO010000041.1:0-6313 GCA_035480615.1 Chlamydiales bacterium
TTTTTCCCGGAAGCACGGATGAAATCCATCCTCTGTATTTTTTTGCGAAAATTTCTCTTATCAATAGAGAGGGCAAAGACCTGTTCATATAAGCTTTGGAGCTGGCAGAGGGTGAAGGCTTTAGGCAAGAGCTTAAAAGCTAGGGGGCGGGTTTTCATGGCGGCTTTCAAGGCATCGATAGCCTTGGCACAAATCTGATCATGGTCAAAGGCCAACGGGGGGAGCGCGTAGGCTGGCCACCACTTCGCAGCGCTTGCATCGCCCTTCGCAACTAGCTTGCACTGATCGGAGCGAATCAGGGCAAAAAGGGCTATGGTCAGAGTGGGTCCTCTAGGATCTCGGCCCCGTTTGCTGAAAACGTGGAATTGTTCCAAATAGACCTTCTCAATCCCCGTCTCTTCCTGCAACTCGCGCAATGCCGTCTCCTCTACCGTCTCATCCCCCTCCATGAATCCGCCTGGGACGGCCCACATGCCCATAAAGGGAGGGTTTTTTCTCTCTATTAGGGCAATTTTGAGCTCCCCTTCCGCAAGCCCAAAAATAACACTATCTACCGAGATGGGATAGCGCGCCCTCTCCTCTAATTTCCCCACTTTCACCCCTTGTCTTAGTGTTTATTTTACACTAATTTGATTGATCTAAAATCAGATCCAATGCTATAAAGTGTAACATCAACACTAAGTTACCATGAAAAGAGCAAATAAAGAAAGGGGTTTTTGTGAGACGGAAAATCATTTTTTTAAGCCTGGGGCTTGCCCTACTTGCTTCCTATGAGGTTTTAGGCGAATATAGGCCTGAGTTTTCTTTTAAAACTTCGGCTGGAGAGGAGGCGATGGAAAAGAGGCCAGTTTATTTATACAAGGTGTTGACCCTGGACGATTGGGCGAAGAGTCGCGAAGAGGTCCATTTATCGAGCATGGACGCCGATTTCATCCATTTTTCAACGGAAGAGCAACTGAGCGGGATCATTGCAAAATATTGGTCGGGTGTTTCTGAATATGTCGTTTTAAAAGTGGAGACGTCCAAGTTGCGTGGGGAGTTGATTTTAGAAGCCAATCCGGGCGGAACCAACAAATACTATCATCTCTACCACGGCTCCATTCCATTGAGCGCTGTGAAAACCTTTGAGAAAAGAGCCCCATGAGAGATCCGTTGAAGCTGGGCATTCTAGGTTGCGGTGGATTTATGGTGCGCCGCATTCTCCCCGCCTTGAAAGACATGGATGCGATTCGCATCGTCTCCATTCAGAATAGAAACCAAGCAAAAGCGGAGGCCATCGCTCGCCAATTCAACATCCCCCGAGCCGTTTCTCGAAGAGAGGACCTCCTCGCCGATCCAGAAGTCGAAGCGGTTCACATCGCGAGTCCCAATTTTCTGCACGAAGAGGACGCTCTGGCCTGTGCGGCGGCAGGCCTGCCCACCCTCTGCGAAAAGCCCCTCTCCACCTCTCTTGAGTCGGTCGATCGGATGATCGAGGCCTTTGAGCGCCGCTCTATCCCCTTCTTTGTGGGGCATCAAATGCGGTTTAAGCCGGCGATCCAAAAGGCGAAAGAACTACTCCTCTCTGGAGAATTCGGCACTCTACTCCAACTCAGAGCCTACTACTATTCACAAACCATTCCACCAAACAATTGGAGGCTTGAAAAAGGGAACGGCGGCGGCGCGCTGCAAGAGATCGGCATTCACCTCGTAGACCTAATCCATTTCATCTCGGGTGAAGAAATCACAGACGTTCGGGCGCTTTCCACTCTTTCCGACGTAGACCGCATGGTCTCTGTCCAAGGCAAGCTTCCCTGTGGCGCTCTTGTTTCTTTTGAATGCGCCTATGAGCGCCCCTACTACAGCGGTTTTGAAGTCATAGGCACCCGCTCACGTCTTGTGAGTTCTGAGTCTTTACGTCAAACGTACGATCCGGTCGAAAGCCTTTGCCTCATTCGAGAAAATGGCGAAGCCACCTACTATCCGCTACAAGCTCTAGACGTTTACGCAGAAGAATATAAGCATTTTGCCAAAGCGGTGACTCAACGAACGCCCTCCCTCATCGAGGCGAAAATCAGCCGTGCGAACCAACGCGTCATCGACGCCGCCTATAGCTCCCTCTCCTCGAGCGGCATCTACTCTTGACATAAACTTGAAAACCTATTTAGAATTCTTTGAAAAATCGGAGGGGATGTGGCTTCAAGAGTAGCTGGCACTTTAGAGCAAGGTTTGGCGGAGGGTCTCCTGTATGGGTTCTCCAGCCCCTTAACTGCGTTAACCCTTGAGTTATGTGAAACTAAAACCCCCGAGGAGCGACTTTCAGTCACGCAAAAATTCATTGTAAAGCATCTTCCTAAGGACAAAAAATCAACAGCCGTAGATGCGCAAGATGCAAAACTCCCAGAATTGTTCGATGAGGCCATGAAAAACATGGCTCGAGACACTGTTCAAAAAGCTCTCAGGGAGGTCCAGACGATGAAGAGTTTTGTTGAAACCCAGGCCCTTTTAGCCAGCTTAAAAGATTCATTCAAACCGAAAACCTGGCAAGATAGCGCTTTTGAGACTATCAATCGCTCGCCCCTATTGAGAAAAGGTGTCAATGCAGCGCGTTCCAGGCTTTTACAACTCGGAGTTATCTCGGAAGAGTCACAGCCTGAAGAGGACACGTTTCTCGTATTGATTGAAGAAGATGAGGGTTGGGATGGAGTCGAGACAGGGGCTTCCTACGTCCCGAGAGTCTTCTCTATTTTAGAACGCTGGCAGAAAGATCCCTCCGCTCTCTTAGAGACAAGTCCCGCAAAAGGAAATCTGAATGTTTTGCGCAACATCTATTGCCGAAAGCCAGAGCTAGAGGAAGCATCACATTGAAAGGGCTCGACTTCGTCATAGCGTCAGTAAAATAAAAGTCTAGCAGCCTCCGTCCTGTTGAAAAATATTTTGAACCTATCTACCATTGGTGCTCTAAAAATCCCTTCCGGAGGATCTTTGCATGAAAAAATCACATGACGCTCCACTTCTGCCCAGTGGCCCATCTTTTGAGTCCCTAAAGAAAATCAACCAACATGGAATAGAATATTGGAGTGCCCGTGACCTGCAAAACTGTCTTGGATACTCGGAGTGGAGAAAATTTGAAGGCACTGTTAAAAAGGCCATTGATTCCTGTAAACAGTCTGGAAATGACCCTGAAAACCATTTTGTCGGCGCCGACAAAATGGTAGGCATCGGAAGTCATACAGACAGAAGAGTTGTAGACTGGCATCTTTCTCGTTTTGCCTGTTATCTCATTGCGCAAAACGGCGATCCGAGAAAACCAGAAATCGCTGAAGCCCAAAAATACTTTGCTATTCAGACTCGCCGACAAGAACTTTCCGATGAAGTAGCCGCCGACCTAGAACGGCTAGAGTTGAGGAAGCAAGCCTCTGTTGAATTCAAAGCCCTTTCTGGAGCTGCCCGAGATGCGGGCGTACAAAACAAAATGTTCGGTGTTTTCCATGATGCTGGATACAAGGGGCTTTATGGAGGGCTAGGAGTGGATGCAATTAAGGCGCGCAAAGGCATTGCCCCCAAAGAGCAACTCATGGACCGAATGAACACCACAGAACTCGCCGCCAACCAATTCCGGATGACTCACACTCGGGAAAAACTCAAATTGGAAAAAATCAAGAATCAAAGAGATGCCATGGAAGCTCACGAAATGGTGGGGAGGGAGGTTCGAGCCGCTATTGCTAAAATCGGTGTTGCTATGCCTGAAAATATTCCTCCAGCCGAGCCCATCAAAAATGTTGAAAGGCGGTTAAAAAAGAACAAACCGAAATTAGAATTAGATAATAAAGACGCTGCCGGTCTAACTCCAAAAATTTAACATCTATTGGGAAAATCCTATTGTACTAAAGATTTAGATGTTGTAGCCTTCTTGCCTCACCAAACTAGGAGGTAAATTATATGGCATCCGCAACATCAGCTCCCGCAACAGGTCCCATTCAGTCCGCAGCCGACTTGAAACAGTTTCTCGTATTCGGGAAACACTACAAACGCAACTTTCCAATCGACACCGCCGTCGACTGGAGAATTCTTCCCACCTATGACCTATTGAAAAAAACTACAATGCAAATCTATCAGGTACAGGTTCGTTTGAATACTCTTAAGCAAGAACAGCCACATGGGTGGATCGATTACCAATTCCAGGCCGATACCCTCGAGAAAACCGCAGCCCTCGTGCATCAGTTGCTTGCATGCAATGTGAAATGGGCAGTCCGGCTTGAGCGCATCCTCCCGTTGCCGGGTAAGAAAATGATCCGCCTGAACTTCTCCGAAGGGTGGGCCGGGACCCTCATCAAGGGCGATTCTTCGACAGAAAATTTGGTACAGCGGGATGTTTTCATGCTGTTTAGCAAGATGGCAGGCGTTGATTCTGAAGATTATCGGGTTGTCCCATCGGGGGAGAATGGCTATTCAGTCGATCTCGTTTTCGACTCCAAGCTCACAGAAGAGCAAGCGATCGAAAAGATGAACCAAACCCTAGCAAAAATGCAAACACTCTGCTCTGACAATGTCGTCTTTAAAGCCCTTAAGCAAAACGGCGACCCAAAATTCCACGTGCAAGAAGAGGAACAAAGGCAGCTTGCAAAGGTCGCCGCTTCATATCACACAAGATTCGACACCTGCATCTTTAAAATCACCGAGGATGATATTCAAGGAATCAACCGTTTCCCGGGCGGAGAGAGCATATGGAAAGGGGTCGACATTCCCCATCTTGTTGCGAATCAGGAGCACGCTCACTAGACTGCTGATTCCACGCCGAAAGGGGGGATGCATTCCCCCATCTTCGCCCTGGTCAAGAAGCTCAATAAGCATGGCGTTGAATATTGGAGCGCCAGGGACCTGCAACCTTGTTTGGGGTATTCAAAGTGGCAACGATTTGAACAGACAATCAAAAAAGCCATAGAGTCTTGCAAACAGTCTGGAAATGACCCTAAAAACCATTTTGCCGATGCCGGTAAAATGGTCCAAAACAGAACCAATCTCAACCCATCTTAACCACTATCAGACTAATAACCAACAAGTTGACACCCAGCTTGGGTGTTATTTCAGACTGGTCTTTGAGCCCTGCAGATCCACCCGTGCCCCGGCTTTATAAAAATCGATAGCCTATTTATTCCCGAACAGGTATAATTGAGGCAAAGGGTTTAGGACTAGTCTGTGAAGAAGTTAGTTTGGGTGGGGTCGAGTTATAAGGATCTTAAAGAATTCCCTCCGCCTGTTCGTCAGGCTGTGGGATACGCCCTCTTCTTTGCTCAGAACGGAAAAATCCACGAGCATGCGAGGGTGCTCAGCGGTATGGGCAGCGCAGGAATCCAAGAGATCCGAGAAAACGACAAGAGTGGGACCTACAGAGTGATTTATACCGTGGAAACAGTTGAGTTTGTATTTGTTTTACACGCCTTTCAAAAGAAATCAAAATCAGGTATTGCTACACCGAAGCAAGAGATGGAATTGTTGAAGAGCCGCCTGAAAGAATCCAAAGCGCTCTACAAAAGCTTGATTGAGGAAACCAAATGAAAACAAAAAAGTTAAGAAAAAAACGTTTAGGGAATGTGGAATATACCGAAAGTTCTGGAAATGTTTTTGCTGACCTTGGAATTCCTAATCCTGAGGAGGCTCTAGCCAAGGCCAAAATTGCCATGAAAATCCATGGAATCATCAAGAAAAAGAAACTCACTCAGGCAAAGGCTGCGAAGATCCTCAAGATCAGCCAACCCAAGGTCTCTTTGCTTCTTCGCGGTTATTTGATGGATTTTTCTCTAGAGCGGATGCTCCGCTTCTTAAATGATCTCGGTCAAGATGTCTATATCTCAATCGTACCCTCGTCTCACTCCGGTCATGGCAGCACGATGATTGGAGATTCTCCTTCAAATGCCAGGGTTGCAGCTTTAGGTAGGTAACCGTTCTTGTATCATCAGGAAATTTTCATGGCTTTTCCCATGGAGTGCGCAATGATTCTCCCAGAAGCATCCGTTACAGTAGCTTTTGCCTCTACCAGCTTGCGAGATTCTTTAACAATCTCTCCTCGGATGAATAGTTTTTCGCCGATCGGCGCAGGAGCCACATAGCGGACAATCATCTCCGCAGTCAGGGCACCTCCACAAACTGCCCCAGCAAGGCGCGTCATAGCCTCATCTAAAAGCGTAGCAATAATCCCTCCATGCACAATCCCCTTCCATCCTTGGTATCTCTGATCTGCAATAAATTCTGCGCATGTCGTCATCCCTTCTATTTTCCATTCAATACGCAAACCATCTGGATTTTCCATGCCACACGCAAAACACCGGTGATC
>DATIHO010000042.1:0-5989 GCA_035480615.1 Chlamydiales bacterium
GTGAATCCTGCCTATACAAGTCAAAAATGCTCACAATGTGGACATTTAGAAGAGATTAAACTCTCTACAAGAATCTTCAAATGTACTCGATGCAAGCATGAAGAAGACAGGGATGTCAACGCATCTAAAAATATCATGGCCCTCGGATTGGATGGCCTGGGAGAAATCCCTAGAAGCCTTCGCCTTTAGGCGAGGGAGCAGTCACTCTTCAAGAACATCCTGAATCTGATCCATAAAATCCTTAGCGTTGACATTTGGATTGTCATGACAAAAACGGCGCGCAGCTGCTAAAAAGCGCTCCTGCGCTTCAGCTCCGGTATCGTGATTCAGAGCTTCATACAGATCTTTATTTCTCTGATCTCCCATAAACACCCTGATCGCATCTGTCGTTGAAACAGGTGTAACATCCTCTAATACGAGATGATCGATATTGACTCCTTCTAGGCGTCCCTGCAATACTCCCGCAATTAATCGTTGCACCTTTCCTGGATTACAAACACGATGCCCGTCAGATTCAATGCTCTGACTCAGAGCTCTTACAATCGAGACCAACACATTTTCTTTCTCACGATTCTGGTCTTGTACTCTCAGATCACTATACCCCTCTGCAAAGCGCCACAAACGGGCAATGAGCTCTTCGCCAGAAATCTTTAAGCCTGCAACCGTAAATGAATGATCACCTAGAAGCGGAGGAAAATCCTTCTCTGTTTTTGCAACACCTGCCAGAACAAATTGCGCTTTTTCTCGAATCTTTTCATCTGGGAAGGAATAAAGGTATGATGAGAATAGCGCCACTGCTAAATCGATCTCCTCCTCGCTCATTGTTCCTGTATTTGTGCGCAATAACTCAACAGCGTTCCGTGTCCGCTGATCGCGGTCGTTATCATGTACATTAATGCCCCCTGCTGCCAAAACAGCCAAATCATTTCTTGCAGGAAATGGTCGGTTCAAGGGAGTGTTTAGAAGAACTAGAATCGAATCAACGCCTTCTTCTCCTCTGAAATTAAACAGTGGATTCGCTAACTCTGCAGCAGCTCTCCGGACACGTCTTTGCCTCTCATCAGGAATTATTTGTTGCATGCATTCAACGAGCACTCTCTTGGCATGAGGTTCGGGTACAAGTAGAGTCAAACCAAAAAGCTCTTGACTGACAATAGATTCCATTTCATTTGCATCCAACCCCGATACGGCATAAATAAAATTTCCTATCGCATATCCGCTCACTTGCTGAGTCTCTAAGCGCCGAACCTGACTGACAACAGATTCTCTTTTATTTGCATCCAGGTTCGATACGGCATCGATAAGATGCTTTATTTCATTTTCGCTCATGCTTGGAGTTACTAGGCCCCACACTTGACTGACAAATTCTCTTTTATTTGCATCTAGATTCGATACGACATCAATAAGGCGCTTAATGTTAGGTACGTTCATATCTGGAGTTACTAGGCTACGCACTTGACGGACAATCGATTCTCTTTCATTTGCATCCAAATTCGCTACGACATTAATAAGATCGCTTACATCCCATCCGTTCAGATCTGGCTTCGCTAGGACTAGGAGGCTCCGCACTTGACTTGTAACAGATTCCCTTTCATTTGCATCAAGATTCGCTACGACAGGAAAAAGCAATTCCATCTCCCATATGCACATATTTCGAGTGATTAGACCCTGCAAATGACTGACAACAGATTCTCTTTTATTTGCATCCAGATTCGATACGAAATCAATAAGTCTTCTTATCCTATATTCGCTTATATCTGGAGTCCGAAGAAGCACCACCTGTCTCAAAACAGATTCTCTTTTATTTGCATCCAGATTCGATAGGGCTTTATAGAGAGATATTGTCTCATACCAGCCCATACCGGAAGTCAATTGAGATAGCGCTTCCGACCGTAATGTGTTGTGAATTGCAAGACTAACACCCCCAATAGCAACAAGTGCCGTTGAAGCGACTAAATAGGGACGCCGCTCCACAAAGGAACCTATGTTTTGAGAAAAACTTTGCATTAAACCTGTAATATAACCCACATTAACTCCTATTACCGTAACTATTATACACTAATGTTAATAAATATTTAAATAGTTAATTATAAAGTTATGAAAATGAATTTTTAAATATTATAATAAACACAAGACCCTGTTTTTCAGGGCGTTACGAAAATATAAGCTGATTTTCCGTGTAAATATTCGGAGAAAAGAATCACTCTGAAGTGTGACAATCGATTGTCAGCTTAGAAAGCTGAGCATAGGTCATTGGAATTGAGGGAAACAGAGATTCATCAAGCTTGAGGTAATTCAAATTTGGAAGAAAGGGCATTCCCTCCAAAGAACTGATTTTAGCATCGGAAATGTTTAGACGTTCTAGACGAATAAGCTGCGGCATCTTTGAAAGAGAGCTGACATTGGTGTAATAGAGCTCGAGACTTTTTAGATTAGGAAGATCTGGCATCCCGTGAAACGAGCCGATTTGGGAGCAGCCAAGATCGAGAATTTCTAAGTTATGAAGGAGGGGCATTCCGATAAAGGAGTCGATTGGGGTATAAAAAAGATCGAGAGTTTCTAAGCTTGGAAGAGACGGCATTCCTTCAAAAGATCTGATCGGAGCATAGGAAAGGTCGAGACTTTTTAGATTAGGAAGATACGGCATTCCGATAAAGGAGTTGATTTTGGTCCTGCAAAGGATGAGCTTTTCTAAATGTGGAGGTAGCTCTGGTAGAGACGAAATGTTATAGCCAGTCAGATCAAGACTTGTATGTTTGTGAAGGAAACACTCTTTGATGATTTCTGCCGCACGTTTTCTGTCTTCGAGCTCTTCAGCCCCTGAGCTTTCAACCCATCCCTCAATGCGTATTTCCCAATCATGAAGAGGCGGCACTCCGTTAACAACCATAACCGGACTAGAGGTAAGGTCAGGACCTTTTAGTTCAGGGAGACGCGATAGGATGTCAGAGCTGATATGCTGGATCACAACAGCCCCTGTGATGATGACCGCCGCCATTGCAGAAAGGCTCAAGAACCTACTCCAAGAAGAATTAGGAGAAGATGGCAATAAGCTCCACGTAGGCTTGGATAAATAGTCAGTTTCTATTTGCATTTTCTATACAATTTTATTATTAACACTTTACATTATACACCAAACTTTATATATTATCAAAATAAGTACAATTATTTCTTTAATCGCAAAAGAAATTTGCCTACAGAAATCAAACCGATCTCTAGATGCATTCTTAACTTCATGGAATAAAGAGAGTTAGAGATTAACCCACACTTGATCTGAATTCTGAAGACGGGTTTTTTAGCAACTCTACGATCATTTCAAGTGGCGCAAGAACAGAACTGAGATTTTTATGTTTTAAATTTTTGAGCCTCTTCAAAGCCAGATGTAGTGTTACCTGCGCTATATGAATGCGCGCCGATGCCTGCTAATTTCCCTTTTTGAACAATCAAATATTCATCTCGAATTGCACGTCCGTCAAAGAAACACTCTAAGATCTCTCTGACACCTGCTGCATAGCGCGCTTGGGCAGAGAGGCTTGTTCCTGCGATGTGAGGAGTCATTCCCTGATGAGGCATGTTTCTCCAAGGATGATCTTTTGGAGGAGGCTGAGGAAACCAAACGTCGCCTGCATAGCCTGCAAGCTGGCCTGACTGTAGCGCTGCTACGATTGCATCGCGTTTGCAAATTTTCCCGCGAGCCGTATTGATAATGTATGATCCCCGTTTCATTTCTCCTAAGAGTTTTTCATCAAAAAGATGCTCTGTTTCTGCATGAAGGGGGCAATTAATTGTCACTACATCACAAACACGAATCATCGATTCAATTTGCGGATGATATACTAAATTGAGCTCATTCTCGATTGCATCAGTTAACCGATGACGCTCAGTATAATGAAGCTTTACATCAAAAGGCTTAAGACGTCGCAATACTGCAAGACCAATATGTCCTGCCCCTACTGTTCCAACCTGCATCCCTTCTAAATCATATGAACGAGAAACACAATCTGCAATATTCCAACCCTGATTCGTAATCCACTGATGAGAGGGAATATAATTCTTGATAAGAGCTAAGATCTGCATCACAACAAACTCAGCCACGCTAATGCTATTGCAAAAAGAAACCTCTGCAACAGTGATTCCTTTTTCAATGGCTGCTTGAAGATCCACATGATCTGAACCAATACCAGCTGTGATTGCAAGTTTTAGTTTTTTTGCTTTCTGCAATCTATCTTTTGTCAAATAGGCAGGCCAAAATGGTTGCGAGATCACAATATCTGCATCTGGGAGCTCCCTTTCAAAACGGCAATTTGGACCATCTTTATCTGATGTGACAATGAAAGTATGTCCTAAATTTTCTAAAAACTGTCTTAACCCAAGCTCTCCACTCACACTACCCAATAATTCTCCAGGATTGAAGTCGATCTTCTTAGGATTTGGAGCCGTTTGTCCTCCTGGATAACGATCAATTTTTGGAATCGTTTTCCGAGCATAATTTTTTGGATATCCGCTTACCGGATCCTCATAGAGGACAACGAGTATTTTCATCCTAATGACGGCGCGGAAACCCAGTCCTTTAGGACTTGTCATTACCCACATTTTTGAAAATCAGCCAAGGCTTCCTGCATAGTTAATAAATTTACCCAACCCTTCCAAAGTGTTTGCCATCCAGGCTCTCCGTCACTTTTGCGTCCGAGAAAACCGCCTAACTTTGCTACACTTCTCCAAAAGTCGTTCAAAGTCATTTTAGCAACTTCCAATTTGTAACGACGCGAAATAATTCCTATCAACTCATCTGGAATGATGCTTTTTGCTAATTTTATGCCTTCATTTTTTATAATGTATTTTAGATCTAAAAGCTTGGCTGCTATAATCCCAAACATTCCTATTACTGCTTGCAAAGCTCTTCCTGTTTGAAAATTCCTATTTTCTACCCCGCAACCTGTTTTTAAACATTTATGATATTCCTCGATCATCCATCTCATCGAATACCATTTTACTTTTTCATGAGCCTGTTCAAAGTTCTCTATCGACAATGAGCTGAATAAAATCCATTCCAGACCGTCTTCTTTCTCTTCCCAAACTCTAATGTATGTTCCAGGTATCCCCTTCTTATTTTTCCCCATGTATTTTGGAGGCCGTATTTCTACTTCTATCCAACTTAGTTGTAATTGATGTGTTATAGCAGCCATCCCATCACGTCCTCGTCGCGTCAATTCAAAAGCACCTTTAGACAATTGTTGTCGTACAAGTTCTAACGCTTTCCCTTCATGACCTTCTACTAATACATTCCTATTCTGAATCATACGGATTACGGTTTCATGATTGTTGGCATAACAAATTTCTAAAAATTCAAAAATATCAGCCCCTCGGTCCCCAATATTAACCCACAAAGCTTCATGAGTGGGAGCTCCGATAGCCTTAACAGAGTTGCCCCATACATCGGCTTCGTTTGCGCGAGCACGTCTTTGTGTACGAGTTTCTTGGTCTTTAACCTGTAGTCGTTCCCATAAAATCTGATGGGCAATGCCTAGAATATTTTTAGAGTTTTCTTCAAGATGCACGGCCAATGTTGTATGTAAACAAAACCCATGACCTTGGTGATTGCCAATAGGTCCCAATTCTACATCATGTGAAGTGTAATCAATTTCTGATCCATCTTGAATGAATAAAGTAACACCAGATCGTCCAGCTTGTTCGATTACTTTAGCGCGATGAGGTTGTTGCAAAGCTTCAAAAGACACATCCTTTTCATTAAAAAAACGGTATGCGGCTTTCAAAGAACCCCAATTAGAACATTGCTGAGGAAAACTGGCTGAAGGCTTATTAAGCAAGTCTCCAGCTATTTTCATTGCTCTTGAATTCCTCCTAGCATCTCCCAATATTGCTTGTCCCCACTGATTTTCAATCCAAGTATGAATATCCATAATGTCCTTTCTTCAAAAAAAATTAGATTAGAGAAGAAACATTACTTGAAAATGTGGGTAATGACAAG
>DATIHO010000043.1:0-9441 GCA_035480615.1 Chlamydiales bacterium
CGATGCGACATTCAGAGACTCGGCTTGCTTTTTCATGGGAATATGAACTTTTGTCCCTAAAGTATTTGCCCAAAATGAGATGCCCTGCCCTTCATTGCTTAACACAAGGGCTAAAGGGGCCTTGAAGGAAAGGGCGGAGACATTTTTCCCCTCGATATCAGCTACGTAAAACGACAATTTCCAAGACAGAAGCGTTTCGGGCGATTCGATGGCAAGAGGGATGTGGAAAGTCGCTCCCTTTGCTGCGCGCAAAGCTTTGTCATTAAAAAAATCGACCGTTCCCGGGGTGGCCACTACTCCGTCCCACGAGAGGGCATATGCTGTACGTAAAAGGGCCCCTAAATTACCGGGATCCGCAATTTGGTCCAGAATCAGAAGATTTTGGCAGGAAGATAAATCCTGAAAAGAAGGCAGAGGGATTTCCGCGGCGTAGCCGTCCGGCTCTTGAAGATTGGTGATTTTTTTTAAAATAGGCCGAGTCACAAGAAATGTTTCGACGGCGGGAATGTCCGAAGGGGCGAGGGTGATCAGGCGCAGGGAAGGGACTTGCGAGCTGAGTTCCCTGATGAGCTTTTCTCCGGAAACAAGAGTCGAATTAAATTTTTTTCTATATGATTTGCTTTTTAACAACTTGGACCAATGGAGCACTTCTGGGTGTTGTAAGCTCTCTATCTTTTTTGCTAGCATGAAAATCAGTATGGCTGAAGAGAAAATAAGGATAAAGCCTCCGCATGCGATTGCTTCATTAGCTGGAAGGGCTGTAATCGTAAGTCTCTGTCTTCTTGTCTTCCCTCTTTTTCTTCATAGTTTTTTTCTTTACAAAAAGGAATATGCAAGCGCCTTGGCCGATGCCAAGGAAACTTTGATTTTCGTATCGAATGCTCACAGGGCTATTTTGGAAGAAAAAATGCAAGGCCAGTGGCAATTGCTTGATGCAATTGGAAACATCGACAGCAAGGAGCTGCATATCACTCAGGTTATCATTGCCGTGCCTACGCCTATTGGACTTCCCCCTCATTTTGCCATGGTGAACGGCAATGTGTTTTATGTCGGAAAAAAGATTTCCGAAGAGCGTTCGCTTGCAATCGCCAATCCGGCGAACCTTCTCTTTCAAGAACTACAGCGCCAGGTAGTTTATGGATATCCATTGTTCCTCTCTATTGAGAGCCAAGGGAACATAGTCATGGGTCCTATGCCGCAAGAGCCTCTTTCCGTTCGGGTTCCCATTGAGAATTCAGATGTTTCCCTGATTCTTTCGATTCCAGTCGATGCCGTGGCAAAGCTTCATAAGACCTGGTATTTGTATCATTTCCTGTCTCTTCTTTTTTTTGTGGGTTGTATTGGCGGGTTATTTGTTTGGCTCATCACGAAAAGGATCGCAAAACCTCTTCGCCGCCTGTGCGAGGTCATGAAGAGAGTAGGAGAAGGGGCGCAGCATGCGCGTTATCAACCGGATAGGATGGGATTTGAGATCAATGAGATCGGAAAGCAGTTTAACCAAACCCTCGATTTGCTTTTAAAGAGAACGGCAGAGGCGGAACGGGAACGGATTGCTCGGGAACGTCTTGCGGAAGAATGGAAGATCGGACGCGATATTCAAGGCAATTTATTTCCCTCTTCTTTCCCTGAGTTCAAAGGGTTGGATATCGCATCAGAATTTTTGCCCGCTCAGGAAGTCAGCGGAGATTTTTATGATTTATTTCCTTTGGAAGACGGAAAGCTGATGATCGCCATTGCGGACACCGCAGGCAAAGGAATTTCCGCTTGCCTTTTTTCACTCGGTCTAAGAAGCGCTCTGAGAGCGTTAGCGGCAGAAGGGATGCTTTTATCCGAGATTGTTCTAAGGGCCAACGATCTGTTATGGAAAGACGTAAGGCATAATGGGATGTTTATCACCCTTTGGCTTGGAATCTATGATTCAAACGCCATGTCTTTGGAATTTTGTACTCAGGGGCATCCTCCGGGATATTTTCTTCGCAATCACCATTTGGAAGAGCTGTGGACAGCAGGGATCGCAATGGGAGCCCAGGCATTCGATGTGGTCGCAACCAAGAAACAATCGCTTCAAATAGGAGATCTGCTTTTTCTCTATACCGATGGAGTGATTGAAGCTTGCGATTCTGAGGGAGCGATTTTTGGCGCCAGGAGACTCAAGGAATTGTTGATTCAATCTCGCTTGCAGTCATCTCGATCAATCGTTCAAAATGTGATGAAGGAAATAGGGGAGTTCAGTTCCAACACGCTGCAACATGATGATAAGACTCTGCTCGCGATACGGGTATTTTCTTAATATACCCGTTATTCAGGTGACTATTTTAGTAAAGAAGGTAAAGTATTCAGCAAAAACTCTTGTACTGGAATACAGTGGATTTCATCCTGCATTAGGCGTCGCTGACCTCGATAGAGAAGAAAAGGTTTCACTTCAGGATAATCCTCTTTAAATGCTTTCAAGCTGGAAAGGTCATGGCGAGAAACCGCATCCCCATTTTTCACTTCGACAGCAATAAAACACTCTTTCCCGTAGAGAACAAAATCGACTTCCGATCCCCCACGTGTGCGCCAGAAAGTTAATTCGTAATCTGAATGCTGATCGTCTATCCATGCTTTAAGATGCTGAGCTACCAATCCTTCCAAAGCAGCTCCATGAATCTCTTCGGGTCTGTCCAATGGGCCTCTTGGACGAAGAGCTTGAAACACGCCTACATCAAAAAGGTAGAATTTTGGATGGGAAGTCAGAGCCCTCTTCGCTCTCCTTGTAAAAACATTCAAAGTATGACCAAGAAGCATATCTTCTAAAATCTGTAGATAGTTAGACGCTGTCGATCGGCTAACATTGCATTCGGAGGCAATATTATTTAAATTCAGTAAAGACCCATGAGAAAAGCTCATGACTTCCAAAAACCGAGCGAAATCTCCTATGTTTCTTACCAATCCTTCAGCTTGAATTTCCTCTTTGAGATACAGTGCTGTGTAGGAAGTTAATACTGATTCAGGAGAAGGATTATCCCACGCCAATGGAAGCATCCCTATTTCTAAGGCTCTTTCTAGCGAAAATGACGATCCCATTTCAGCGGCAACAAAGGGATTCATAAATTGAAGAAGAGCCCTGCCTGCCAGCAAGTCAACGCCTGAGCGCTTAAGTTTTCTTGCAGATGAACCCGTCAAGATAAATTGGTAACCTCTCTTTTGCTCTATAAGATGATGCACAACAGAAAGTAGTTCGGGGATTTTTTGAATTTCATCGATGACAATGGTTGTATTATCTCCCGCCCCTTCTGCCGTACTGATAAGACGCTCTGGCTTTGCTACATAAAAATTGACTTCGTTAGGCAAAAGAAGATCGATCCAAACCGCATTCGGGTAGTGGTCTTTTAACCACGTGGTTTTTCCTGTGCCTCGAGGTCCTAAAAGAAAGAAGCTTTGCGTGGGTGCCTTGAACAAGCGTTTTATGTGTCGCATTTTTACAACTCAATTGTAATTTTGAGTCCTATTCTTACATTTTCGCTGTAAAATTGCAAGAAGACATCATGCATGTAATGAAATTTTTGTCATATACAGAGGGTGAAGTTCATGATATCGAGATAAGCCTTTAACAGTCTCTTAGAAGCTGAGTTTTAGGACAGCTTCTTAATCTTCAGGGTCAATGGCTTTTCCTTTTGCATAGGTGATTTTTTTCATGAACACCCCATCCTCATCGTATAAATAGGCGGTGCCGTTGCCATTCATAATCGTAGATATGGGATCATTGCGGTTTTTTTTATAGTAGGCCCCTTTGATCAGAGAGCCGTTTTCATATTCTTCCACCAGCATAAGGGAGCCGTTTTTATACCAGGAACAAGAAGGGCCTAATTTTTGATTTTTGACGTATTCTCTTTGACTTTGCAGCTGGCCGTTGCGATACCATGTTTTCACAATACCGTGAATATTGCCTTGATCCCATTGAATCGATAACTGTTGTTTTCTCTCCAGATCGCCGGGTTCTTGTGGGTAAAATGCAATTTCTTCGCCATGTTTTCTTGAGTTTTTCATCGAAAATACAGATAGGAGGTCTCCTTGACCATTGAATTGTTTTACAAGCCCATCGGGAATGCCTTGTTTGATTTCCAAAAGATATGAAATTTTGTTATTTTCATATCTTGCTTGAATGCCCCGTCCATCTTCCACTTCTCCAATCAGCTCTTCCTGAAGATTGTAATAGCTGCCTTGCAACAGAAGACCCTCTCTATATTCTTCAATCCAGGCCGGCTTATTGTTTTCAAAAAATCCTAATGAAGTTCCGGATTGAACCCCTTTTACAAATTGTAGTTGAGATTGAATGTTCCCGTTTGGGTAAAATTCAACGCGTTCTCCCTCCTCCGTATTTTTCACATACGGCGTTTGCGATTTGATCAGACCAGACGGGTAAAATAAAAGACTCATCCCTTGCAAAGCGCCTCCCCGATAAGGGATTTGGGCCAGAAGATTTCCATCCTCATCCCACACTTTGCTCGTTCCTTCGAACAGCCAATCTTTTTGCGCGCCCTGTGTAATGTCTGCTGTCCCCCCAATGACATAGGCGTCAATTCTCAACTGTCCATTCGGAAACCATTCTTTATATGCCCCGTTTGCCCGCATCTCTTTTGCTTCAAGATATTGAGCAATGGAACCGTTTGGGTGGTAGGATGTAATAATGGAGTGATTGTTTCCATTATTTTTAAATACGCGTAAAATCTTTTTGTAAGGTTGAGAAGAAAGAAAATCAATAGTTGAGTAATTGTCCAATCTTTCAGGAGTGCTGATGGTTTCAGTAAATCCATTGCGGTCCTGGATTTGAATGGCAATAAGAGCATCCGGATGCGAAGAGATATGGGAACATCCGCATGCTAAAAGCAACAAAAAAATATATCCAAAGGCCAACTTTTGAATCACTTTCTTAACTTTTCCATTCTCTTTTAAGAAGTTCCATTGTTACTTCGTACACTTCGGAGCGAAGAGGTGTGTCCGCTCTTTTTATTTTCAAATTACGGATAAGAAGCTGCGGCATATTTGGCTTAGGCTCATTTCTCCCAAAAGGGACATCTTCGATGTATGCAAGAAGCATTTGCAGATCGTTCTCATCCATTTGTATAGGATAACGTTGATTTTCATCTGTTTCTTTAATTTTCGAAGAAGAACGGATGTTTTCTTCTAGAAATGTAAGATGATTTTCGTTTTCCAAAAAATTCAGTCTCGATTGCAACGCGTTTTTTTCAGAAAGGGCCGGATGATGAATCATTGATAAGATGGTAGAACGCTCTTTTTGCAAAAAAGAGAGCGATTCGATCTCTTTATTGAGAAAAAAGGGATCGGCTTGACAATACCGCTTGATAAACTTTTCTTTTCGATCCTTTCGTTCCAAAGCGATTTTTCCTTTCTTTGCAGCCGCGGCAAATCGGATTTGCAATTGTTGTTGAGTCGCGTTCCGATTTAACAAATAGCTTCCGGTTACAAGATAAGGAATCAAAAGCAGGGGATAAAAAAATGAGGGTTTAATGAAGCTAAAACAAAGCTTGCCGAAGAATTCAAGAAACATACGGTTTTGTTGTTGGTCTCAAATAAAATGAGGCCTTGTAGCCATCATTGATAGTGTCCCAGTTGATTTCTTTAGATGAATCAATCATTTTATCTCCCTTCAACAGGGCTTCATGAAACCTTCTGGCGTTTATAAGATTTTTTAATCTAAACTGCAGGTCTACTTTAGCACAATATCGATTTTTGAGGGATCCGATTTTAGGATATTCTATCAGTTGATATTGTAAATCGTTTAGCTCAAAAGGGTCGTTGTCTTTTTGGAATTCTTCTAATAACGGATGGCGGCTGAGCCAGGAGAGAACTTCGGATGCCCGAGGTATATCCAAAATGTAAGGGTACTCTTTGACATGCGTTTCGATTTCCTCAATCCATCGATTCAGGGCGGCTTCCTCGTTTTGGATAAGCAGTTCCTGTAATTTTGGATTCCAGGTTGCGACGATGGTTTGGATAGATTCGATCATTTCTTTTTTTCTACTATTTATTTGAGCGAGACCGAAATATAAGATAAAAAGGCTTAAACAAATAGATAAAAACATGAGGGTTAAAGCAAACGCGCCTGTCTGACGCCAATTTTTTTTAGGGAAAAATTCTTCCCTTAAAAGTTGTAAAGGATTTTTTTCCTGTTCTAAAACGAGGCCGATGGGTATGGCGAATTTCTGTTCTTCAAAGTCCGTACCGATATCCAATTCTTTGGAAATCGCATCTTTCATATTTTCAAGCAGAAATTCTTTTAAATTTTTAAAAACATTCGCTTGGCCTGTAAAAATAATTGGTTTCTTATCTGAAATACGGTGAAAAGAAAAAATGACTTTTCCAAATTCTTGCCGAATTTCAGAAAGTTTTGCAAAGAGGCGTGGATTTAAATGAGGATCTATCTCTAAAAGATCCATTTGTGTTGCCAGAATATCTGTTTCCTGGGAATGGGAGATTTTTTTTTGATCTTCCCTGAAAGCTGCAAGCAGCTCTTCCGTTCCGAAGTTAAGGGCATGAGATTTTTTCAACTCTCCGTTTTCCATCAAAACGCAGGTCCATTCGCTGGAGCTGATATCTACAATGAAAGCATCAAGACACTCAGAAGATCTCCATAACACATAATGGATCAAAGCCAGGCCATAGCAACTGAGTCCGTCGAGGTTGATATGATTTTTTTTAAATTCCTCCAATTGGGCATGCATTGCTTCGCGAGATGCTGAAAAAATAGAGGCATTGACCTTTCCTTTCGATTTTTTGATCGCGTGGGGCACTGAAATGATGGCGCTTGGATCGAGATGAGTCATCCCTTCGGATTGAAACTGCAAAGCGGCTGCAATATGCCGTGTGTTTCCGATATTTAATTCGATTGGCCTCACCATTACATCTTTTGAAGAAAGTCCAGAAACTTGCCGTCCTTTGCCTTTGATGGTACATCGAGTGGCAGGATAAAAATCTGATTTTAAGGAAATAATTTTGAACCCGCTCTTCTCTTTTTGTAAGAGAGCCGTTCGCAGGAAAGGCTTATCAATTTGGAAGCCAATAATTTGCATGATAGTTTACTGGAGCAGTGGTGAGAACGTAGAGTAAACCATTTGACCTGCCCAATCAATCGAAAAGAATTTTTGAATCATTTTGGGTACAGTTGTCATTCCATTTTTTCTCTATAAGAAAAATCAATTTTCTTTTAAAATGGAGTCCCTATGGGAGCATATGTTTATTCGATCATCCACCTTCTTTTTGTGTGCTATACGATTTTGATGTTTCTCAGGATTGCCTGTTCCTGGTTTCCAGCCTGGCAAACTCACCAGTTTGTTCGGTTTGTAGCTTTTTATACGGATCCTTACCTGAATGTCTTCCGGCGGATTCTCCCTCCATTGGGAGGGGTCCTTGATTTAAGTCCCATCCTTGCTTTTTTTGCTCTTCGCCTCCTTGAGGGCGTGATTGTCGGTATTCTACAGTAGACCTCTTTTTTTTTGGTTTTTTGATGAATTTTTTACGACAAATTTCGATAGGTGTGACCGAGCTGCCAAATAATATTCTCTACGCTCCTCTTGCGGGTTGTTCCGATTTTCCTTTTCGGCAAATGTCTTGTGCTTATCGCCCGGGGATTGTTTATTGTGAAATGGTAAAAATGGATGCTCTTGTCCGAAATAGTCCGAGCACCTACCGCATGCTTGATTATGCGTCGAACATGCATCCGATTGGGGCCCAGCTATGCGGCAGCAAGCCTGAAATGGCTGTAACCGCTGCGAGAATACTGGAAGATTTGGGGTTTGACTGTATTGATTTCAACTGCGGCTGTCCGGTCGACAAAATCACCAAAGATGGAAGCGGTTCCGGGATGCTTAAAGCTCCTGAGTTGATTGGCGAGATTTTAGCAAAGCTTTCGGCGGCTGTAAAAATTCCGGTTACTGTAAAAATTCGGACAGGGTGGGATGAAAAAAGCATCAATGCTCCTTTCATCACCCAAATTGCCGAACAGGCAGGCGCAAAAGCCATTGCGATTCATGGCCGCACAAGAGAGCAAGCATATAAAGGCGCGGCGGACTGGAATATTATCCGTGCTTGCAAGGAAGTGGCAAAAAATATTTTGGTTATTGGCAATGGGGATATTTTTGATGCCGATGCGGCGTTGCGCATCTTTCATACAACTCAATGCGATGCGATTCTTATTTCTCGGGGACAATTGGGCCAACCTTGGATTGTTGAAGATATTATCAGGCACCTTAAAGGGGATTCCCCTTTAGAAAGGGGAGCCGATTTTATCCGTTCTCAACTTTTAAAGCATTTTGAATTGATTCTTAGCTATCAAACAGAAAGACAGGCTCTTTTGGATTTTCGTCGCGTAGGGTGCTGGTATTTGAAGCATTGTGTGGGTGCAAAGGGGTTGCGTTTACAATTGAATCAAGCCTCAACGACGAAGGAGGTTTTTGAGTTACTTGGTGTATAACAGTCTTTAAGAAGCGTTTTGTATATTGCTTTCCTCATCTCATTTTTACAAAATGAAGAGCCAAAGGCAAATTGATAAAGATCCCTTTGCTTGCTTTGGCTTGAGGAAAATACGTCAAGTTGGCGGTAGATGTTTTTTTCGGGATCGATCACTTGACCGCAAGCATGCAGTTTTCCCGGGCGGTCTGTTGGAAAAAAATAGAGAGGGCGCTGAAAAAATAAAAAGTCGTAGCCCACGGATGAAGCATCTCCCAAATAGATATCAGATTGGGCAAGGATGGGATAGAGAGCGGGGAATTCAGACATAAGAAACGCGTTCGGTTTTTGATCCAAAGCCGCCCGGATCGAATAAAAATGGGCAGGATCTCTCTGCTCTATTAGTGGATGGGGTTTGAATAGTAAATTCCAATCAGACGGAAGTTCGGCAATGACTTTTTTTCCATATTGAAAAAAAGAACTGGCCGCATCCGCATCGCGCCAAGTGGGAGCATAAAGAAGAGTCCGTTTTTTTTTATTTAATGGGATCTCTTTTTCAAAACATCGATCATAAAAAAGTTGATGTTTTTGATAAAACCAAAGCCTGTAGTTGCCTACGACCGCATAGCTTGAAATCGAGGGCCAAATGCCCAGTTCTTTCAACATCTCTTGCAATAAATCCCCATAGAGAAGTACCACATCTTGCCACGCGTAAGGGGCGAGAAGCGGCGCCCCGTATCCTTTATCCGATTGTCCGTGAGGGCAAAAAACCAGCCGCATCTCTTTTTTATAAAGTTGGCGAAATAGCGGCTTTAGGTGAATGGGCCAATATTTGCACTCAAAAAGAGTGTCGAATCGCTCGGCAAGCGCCCCAAGCTGTCTTTCCAAATCAGGCATGAATTCCACTTGAATTTGTGGATAGAAGCGGGAAGATAGTGCGTAATTTTTTTCCACATCCGTAATTAATGGGATATGCAGGATCTTGGCAATGGG
>DATIHO010000044.1:0-10064 GCA_035480615.1 Chlamydiales bacterium
TCATGACGCGGCTAGCTGCTATCCTATTAAGTACCTCTATATTTACAAGTTGCGCCACAAATGCGGGCACGGGCATTTTTGCGGGAGGGGCTCTGGGAGCCGGGATTGGCGGGCTTGCAGGAGGAGGGTCGGGCTCGCTCATCGGGAGCGCAGCCGGCATTTTGGCCGGGGGACTGGTTGGAACGATCCTTGATGCACAAGACCGCAAGGTCATGGAACAAATAAGCCCTCGCACTGTGGATAGAATGGATCGCGGCGAACCTTTGACGATCAACGATATCATCAAATTGAGCCAAGGGGGGGTTTGCGATGATTCGATCATCCATTATCTCAGCAACACCAAAAGCATTTATAGTTTAAGCCACACCCAAATTCGAAGAATGCAGGATGCCGGGGTGAGCCAGAGAGTGATCAATTCCATGGCGGCTATGATGGAATAGCCAACTGTATGAAACTCGGTTTCGGTATAGACCCCTTGCAAAAAAAAGGACAAAATTTTAAAACAGGTAGACCATCATTCAACTTCCCCGCATTGATTATGTCTACCCAACTGGAAAATCAAACCTTCGACAACTCCTACTTTCAGCAATGCCTTCCACAAATTTATCGCTCTGTTTTAAAAGATTTTAAAAAAATTGTCCATTCTCATATTTTACTCCACATCCTCTTTATATCACTTATTATTGGAGAGATGATTGGTTTTCTTCCGTTTATTCAAAAATCAGCCATGGCTGCTTTAGGCATTAGCCTATTTTTTCTCACGATTTTTTCCTATTTGGTCATCTTTATTTATTCTCAAACAAGAAAACCTGAGCGGCTTTTGCGCTTAAAAACCATGTTTCTCGATTCCTGCAGAAGACACATTTCGATTCCCGTAGGCGAAGTCCATCATCACCTCACCATTGCGGATGCCTTATTAAAACTCGCCTCTTATCTCGAAGATTTTGAAAAAAATTTTTATAAACTTCCAACAATTGCGCAGTTTTTAAATAAAGTATTTAACAAATTTTCCTCTTATTTTTATTGGAAAGACGTATTTCATTTAAAGAAGCTGCTTCTGTCTGCTGCTGTTGAAGAGCATTTAAAACAAATCAGGATTACGCCAACCGACCTGGAAATTCACGCTTCTCTTGCCGCAACCTATGTGGCGCAATCAAAAATTTACCGGTTAAAGGGGAGAAATCGAAAAACTCAAGGGTTGTTCGTGAAAGATTTTCGTTCCTCTTCCCATTTAGCGATCGAAGAATTCGAAATCCTTAATTTCTATGCGCCGAATGATCCCTGGATCCATGAACAGCTGGCTATAGGCTATCAGGAACTGGATATGCCCGATTATGAGCTGAAGGAAGTGGAGCTTCTTGCGCAGCTCCGCCCTCACGACAAGGAGATCCTTTTTCGATTAGGAGAGCTTTATTTTCAGCAAGGAATGAATGCTAAAGGGCTGCGAATCTATGAGGAGTTAAAACAATTAAACTTCAAGAAATCCGAAGCGCTTATTTCTTATTATGGCATTTTAAAAAATAATGCCGATGAGTTGTTTCCGATCTACAGCGGCAATAAGAATTAGAAAAATTAATCGCCCACACGTATACTCTAGAAGATATGTGGCTTCTGATCGGTTGCTTCTCTCTTTTCGGAGCAAATAGCTTCGCCGAAATCGACAGCGGAGAAGAGGCTTTATTTTTAAGGCGCATTGCTGATTTCTGGCAAGAAGGCGAATACGGCATTGCCAAAAAGCAACTGGAAGAATTTCTGATCGCCTATCCGCAAAGCCCATTTTCCAGTCTGCTGCACGCAAGCCTGGGAGATCTTCTTCTTCGCGAGAAAAATTTTTCCGAAGCCCTCGCTGCCTATTCTGCCATCTCTTCCCCGGATCTTGTAAAAAGAACATTTTTAAACCGGATGGAGTGTCTTTACAATTTGGAATGGTATGCAACGCTTGCGGATGAATGTGAAGCCTGTCTGCTAAAGCAGCCGATCGATGCGGATACTCAGGAAAAAACGACATTTTATTTAGCGATTGCCCTTTATCAACAATGTTTAAGCGCTAATAAAGAGCCCCAAATTCTTTATAACCTTGCTAAAAGAGCAGAACCTTATTTTGAAATTCTTTTAAAGACCGATCTTTCCTCTGAAATTGCCCATGCTTTTTCGCACCTTTGCTGCATTTTAAAAGAGTATGAAAAAGCGGCGAATTTATATTTGGATTTAGCCGCAAAAGAGCCTGCGATGGAAGAAGAGATGACCTTTCAGGCCGCTTTAATCCAGGCGCAATACGACAAGTCAAAAGCTTTGGAAACTTTAGCCGGCATTGCCAAGAAAGGACAGACAAAGGGAAAAGAAGCAGCCTACAATTGCATGGTTCTTTTTTTTGAATCGGGACGTTATGAAGAACTGATCGACAGCAGGGATTCTATCTTAGCGTCTATTGCAGAAGAAAAAAAAGCAATCGCTCACTATTTTTTAGGCCGTAGCCTGATTCATTTGGAAAAATATAGGGAAGCTGCAGAAGAATTAACGACATTTCTGGCGTTGGACCCAGAAAATGACAAAATCGCAAAGGGGCGACTTTTGCTGGCGCAAGTTTTGAAAAAAATCGGCCAATTGGATGCAGCCCGCACTGAACTGAATGCACTGATTGCAGATTGCTCCGATCTCACGGAACAAGCCACCCTTGATTTTGAATGGGCCGATCTGGAATATCAGGCCGGCAATTGGAAAGAATGCCGCTTGAAATGCCACCACTTTCTTCGGCAGTTTCCATCCAGCGAATGGACCTCTTACGCATGGAGGCTTTTGGTCTCTGCTTCCGGTAAGCTGAGCTGCGAATCTTTAGAAAGCAAGGAACAATTCATTTTGGATCTTGAAGCGCTTCTTCGGGAACAAAATGAATTCCCCATCGAAGAGAGGTGCGATTGGCAGTTCTATCTTGGGCAAGCTTATTTTCATCTAGGACAGTTTGAAAAGGCGCTCTTCATTCTCGAGCCTCTTCTTCAGATGAATCTTCATTTTTCTCAAAAAGCCAACGCTCGCTTGGCTTTCGGACTTTGCGAGAGGGATTTTAAAGGAGACCTCGCCTCTTTTTGCCTCTTTGGAGAAGAGGCGCTTCAGCAGCACGCGGATTTAATGGAGACGGGACTTTTGCATGCCGCTCTATTCAATGCCTATTTGGAACTTTCGAAACATTCGCCCGAGTTGCTTGAAAAGAGCGCGGCTCATCTTTACGATGCGTTTTTAGTGTCTGATTGCGTAAATTCGTTCAAGTATTTGAACTCAGATTTGCCCGGCGAGCAAAGTGCGGAGCGCGACAGCAACTTGCATCAAGTTGTTGAGACAGTTGCAAAACTCCAGCTCAGTTTCCTGCCCTTTCCCATTTGTCCTGATATTGATAAAAAGCATATCCGGGATCTAATCATTACACTGGATGATGGAAGCATCCTGAGCTTGAGCGCTAAAATGTCTCGTCTCGCTGAGATCGGCGATCAAATCGCCCATTTACATCCCATGACGTTTATAAAGGAAACATTGAGTGACCCGAATTTGAGAAAAAGGATGAAAAAAATTTTTAGTCACCCCTTAAAACGGACAGGAATCATGACGGGTTCCGGATTTCGAAAGGGATTCAATCACCATCTGACAAAAGCGGCAAATATCGGAGAATTAGACACTTATATTGAATCTTTTGCGAATTCTCTACATGTCTCGGCCAAAGAAATCAAGCCATTGATTCAATCGCATGAATGGACAAATCTATATGTTTATTTGATTGAAAAAACTTGTGCACGAGAGGATCTATGATTTCAGGCGTGACAATTTTCGCTTTGTAAGTTTTCTGAAGATAAAGAGCGTTTGCCGCCTCCCAACCAGGAATTCCGCTGAGAAGATGTTTCAATGAAAGATCCTCTTTTTTTTGGGGATCTTTTTTTGTCTCGGAATGGATCCACATCTCCCCATGGCTCACGCACATGAGTTCCATGGCAGTCTGCCCTCCTGAGCGAGTACAGGTCAAATCGCTGCGAAAAAAAAGGGGGGCGATGCAATCATCGCTTTGAAAAGAAAAAGGGATGATCGTAATGTGCTTAGGGTATTTTTGCATCCTATGGACGTCATCGGCTATTTTTCGAAATAAGGTTTGTTCCAGAGGGCGGTGTTCAGAACAAAACACAAAAATCTGGTAACTGGTTTTCAAATCGTCGACTGCCTGACCGATTTCCAGAAACTTTCTCACATAATTCAAAGTCGCCTCTTCTGCGGGCTGAGACCCAAGAAGGATTGTGATCATCCGATCCTTTGCCGCAATAGAAAAATGGATCTCGTCTCTTTTGACAACCCCTTGGCAACGCCCTCTGCTAAACGTCCTTTGAATGAGACGAAGCTCTTCTTCATTTTTATACCTGAGAAATAAAGGAAAATCTTTCTCTTTTTTCTCCTGACGCTGATAGATTCGAAACGCCTGCCGTACATAAAACTCTTCATAATGGACGTCTTTTGCAGAAAGGCGACAATTTTTTTGCCAAAAATCTTCCGCACTTTGGCCCTCTTCCAACAAAGGCATGATCGTTGTAAGTTGGAGAAGCGAACGATTTTTTTTTGATAACTTTTTAATGGGACGGAAAAAATGGGTAGCCGACTTGGTAGGCAAATCGACAAGAATTTTTTGTAATCGGATCTGTTTGTTTTTCTTTGCGTTATAAATTCTCAGAGCTCTCAAAATAGCCAAAGTCCCAAGAGGCTGCGTATCAATCACCTGATCAACGTCTTCTTGAAAGAGTGTACTCAGGGCCCGGAAGAAAAAATAGGGCCACGAAAAATAATCAAAAATATATTGCGCCCAAATCACAAAACGAAGAGTAGCGACATTGCCTTTCATTTGAGCGCCATTCCACGTTTCAGCACAAAATTTTCCAAAAACATGGCCCATCCAATCTTTTAGGACATCTTTTCGGATGATCTGGATTGTCGGATCCTCCGCTTTGGCCTGCTGCTCTTTTGCGATGGCCGCCTGGATCAATCCTCCTCCTCCGGAAGAGGTAATAATTAATAATTTTTTTGGACGGTGAATAGGCCGAGAAGATGACATGATTTTCCTTTTTTTTGGGTATAGCGAGCTGAAAAATGTCTGTCAATTGCCATGCAAGCAGCCTATGCGGCTATTAAGCCGCTCATCACTAAAAAAGAGAGCAATTTACAACCCGAATCTATCAGAAAAAGCTGAAATGTTTTTTGGGACCAAATGACAAAGGAGATTTCGGTAGTTGCGGCAAATCCAAGCCATAAAAAAAACCCTGCAACCATTCCATCCGTAACATCTGTGATCCCCAGATGCGCCTCAAAAAAAGAGAGGAAATAAGCAATGATGAGAGCCACGAGAAATTCCCAAAACAAGGCGGCCTTGCGCTTCTTTTTTGCACCAAAAAGCCATTTCGAATACCAAACGGTGCTAATTCCCATACTGACAAGAGCTGCAATGAACACGACAGGCCAATCCGTTGGAAACATATCCATATCTTAATAATTCATATTGAAACGGTTATTTGCCAATGCCAAGATAGCCGAAACCGCTTCATGAGCATCATCCCCGATCGCTTCAATCGCAATTTTCGCGCCTCGTTCGGCAGCAAGCATGAGAATGCCTAAAATGGATTTTGCATTCACGATATAGTCGCGATAGGAAAGATGGACTGCCGAATGATAGTTGGCCGCGCATTTCACTAGTTCCGTAGAGGGGCGAGTATGAAGTCCTTTATCATTGAGGACGATAAAAAAACTTTGCGCCTTTTGATGCATATTGCCTCGAATGTCAACAGGAAGCTGAGCCTATGCGAACAACAGTTTAATGCGCAATATTTTTTTCCATACTCGACAACACTCTCTCAAATTCATCGAGAAGATGGGAAAAATAATTCATGGCGGCGTCAATTGGGACGGAAGAGCGCATGTCGACTCCCGCAAGCGCTAAAAGATCAAGCGGATAACGGCTGCCTCCCGATGAAAGAAATTCCAAATACCGTTTTTTCAAAACATCTGATTTTTGCGCATTCTCAAAAAGACTTAACGCGGCGCTTAACCCGGTTGCATATTGATAGACATAAAAATTGTAATAAAAATGGGGAATCCGGGCCCATTCTATCTCCAGCTCTTTGTCCAAGACAAGATCCGGTCCATAATAATCGCGATTCAATTGCGTGTAATACTCTTTTAAAAGAGAAGGGGTCAAAGGAATCCCCTCTTCTGCCCATTTATGGATTTGCCATTCAAACTCGGCAAAAAGCGTCTGCCGGAAAATTGTGGCGCGAATCCCTTCGATCGCATAGTTGAGAAGATAGGCCAGCTCCTTTTTCGATCTGGCTTTTGATTTGAGCTCTTTTAAAAGTAGCTGTTCATTAAAAGTAGAGGCTACTTCAGCAACAAAAATAGGATAATGGGAATAGATATAAGGCTGCGATCGCCGACTTAAAAAGCTATGCATGCTATGGCCTGTTTCATGAGAAAGCGTCAAGACGTCATTTAAAGTGCCTTGATAATTCAATAGAATATAAGGCATGCTATCATAGCAGCCGCTTGAATACGCGCCTGATCGCTTTTTGGGGGTTTCATAAACATCGACCCACCGATCGCTCATCAGGCCGTTTTTCACCTCATTTTTGTATTCTTCTCCCAATAGTTGGACAGATCGGACCACGGTCTGCACCGCTTCGGAATAACTCATTGAAATTTGGACGTCTTCTACCAGGGGGACCATAAGATCATAATAATGCAGTTCCGAAAGACCGAGCAGGTTTTTTCGCAAAGCGATATATCTATGCATAATCGGGAGCGCTTTTCGAACGCCGACAATGAGATTTTCATATACGAATGCGTCGATTTGATGGGGAAAAAGGGCTGCTTCAAGGCAGCTTGCGTATTTTCGCGCTTTTGCTTGGAACAAATGGCTTTGCACCTGGCCTTGTATAAGTTCGCATAATGTATTTACGTGAGCCTCGAAGGAGTTGTGCAGGTTTTGAAACGCGCTTTTTCTCAATTCTCTGTCTTGGGATCGCATGTAAGCAAGGTAGGCGCCATGCGACAAGGGATGTTCTACGCCATTTGCATCCACCGCGTTTTGGAATGTCATATCCGCATTATTCAATGCGCTGAACGCTTGCGCCGCCGCATCGAGCGCTTTGCCGCTTAAAGCCATAAGCTCTTCTTGCTCATTTGTTAAGGTATGCGGACGCATCCGACCCACTTTTTCCAGAAAAAATTGATAGAGTTTTAAATCAGGGTGAGCGATGAGCCGCGCGAAATCAGGTTCGCTCAAAGCAAGCAGCTCCGGCTCGATCCAGGCACATTCGTGTTGGAAATCATGATAAAAACTCGAGATCAATCCATAATCCCGCTTGAAATCATCGTTGCCAAGATCCTCATCCATGCGGAGGTGCGCATAAGTATGGAGCTTTTCCAATTGTCGGTGGAGTCGGAAATAGATCTCAAAAAATGAGACGGCGGTTATGGGATCTGAAAGCTTCCCTTTGTAAGAAAAAATTTGAGGCGCTTTCTCTTTCAGGCTGTCAAACTCTCCATTCCAGGCTGCCGCATCGGGGTAAAGAGCCTCAACGTTCCATTTATCTTCAATTTTTAATTCATTTCGAGCTTTCATTATAGATTTGTCCTTCGATTTTAAGGGGATTCCTGATGTTGTGTAAGCAAAAATTCCAACGGCTATACTCGAGATTAGCAATCTTTTGCGAGTTCTGCTAAATCGCCTTGCAAAAAAATCCATCATTCGCTATATTCCCTTTGAATGATTTGCAAAAACCGTCCCTAAGCCACTAAGCCCTGGGCGGGTAAAATAAAAATGGAGAATAACTATGGCGCAAGAAACCATAAACAAAACCAAGCTGAAACCGTTAGGAAACCGGGTTCTCGTACAGAGACTGGAACCCCAGGAAACGATGAAAGGCGGGATCATCCTGCCCGATTCGGCAAAGAAAAAACAGGAGATGGCAAAGGTGATCAGCGTCGGACCGGGAAAACGGCTTGACGATGGCGTCATTCTACCTCCTTCTGTGGAGATCGGCGATCTCGTATTGATCGCCACATATGCGGGGCAAGAAGTAACGATTGACAACGAAGAGTTCGTACTCGTGAAAGCCGATGATGACATCATTGCTGTTATTGAAGAATAATTTAAGGAGTTATTGAAATTATGGCACCAAAAAATATTAAGTTCAAGGAAGACGCTCGGCAAAAAATCTTAAAGGGCGTACGGACACTGGCATCTGCCGTGAAAGTGACATTGGGTCCAAAGGGACGCAATGTAGTCATCGATTCAAAATTCGGCGCTCCGAAAATTACAAAAGACGGAGTCACGGTTGCAAAAGAAATTGAACTCGAAGACAAACACGAGAACATGGGCGCGCAAATGGTCAAGGAAGTGGCCAGCAAAACCGCGGATACAGCAGGCGATGGTACTACGACTGCGACTGTTCTTGCAGAGGCCATCTATACAGAGGGCTTGAGGAACGTGACCGCCGGAGCGAATCCGATGGATGTGAAAAAAGGGATTGAACTGGCGATATCCATTGTTTGCGACATGTTGAAAACACTTAGCAAACCGATCAAAGATGCAAAAGAAATCGCACAGGTTGCAACAATTTCAGCAAATGGCGACAGCGACATTGGCTCAATCATTGCCAAAGTAATGGAAAGAGTGGGTAAGGATGGGACGATCACTGTCGAAGAGGCAAAAGGGTTTGAAACAACGTTTGATGTAGTGGAAGGGATGAATTTCGACCGCGGCTACTCATCAGCTTATTTCGTAACCAACGCAGAAACCCTGCAATGCGAATATGAGAATGCGTACGTTTTGCTTTACGAGAAGAAGATTTCCTCAATGAAGGAATTTCTTCCCATTCTCCAAGCAGTCGCTGAAACGGGAAAACCGCTCGTTATCATTGCGGAAGAAGTAGAAGGCGAAGCGCTGGCTACTCTCGTAGTCAACCGCCTCCGCGCAGGCCTGAAAGTAGTGGCCATTAAGGCTCCTGGCTTCGGCGATCGCCGCAAAGCGATGCTCGAAGATATCGCGATCCTTACAGGGGGTCAATTCATCAGTGAAGAACTCGGTATCCAACTAGAAAAAATAACACTGGATATGCTTGGAAAAGTCAAGAAAGTGATTGTCAAGAAAGACGATACTACATTGATTGATGGATCCGGCAGCAAAGAGGCAGTCCAAGATCGGATCTCTCTTCTCAGGCGTCAAATCGAGGAAACAACCTCTGATTACGACAAAGAGAAACTGATGGAGCGTCTCGCAAAACTGTCCGGAGGTGTTGGAGTCATTCGAGTAGGCGCTGCAACGGAAGTTGAAATGAAAGAGAAAAAAGATCGCGTTGATGATGCAAAAGAAGCAACAAAAGCGGCTGTAGAAGAAGGGATCGTCCCCGGCGGCGGCGCGGCTTTAATCCGTTGCATTCCGGCTCTTGAAAAAACCATCGCAACCCTTACAGGCGATCTAAAAATCGGCGCTGAAATCATCCTCCGCGCGCTTTCTTATCCTCTTCGCCAAATCGCGGAAAACGCAGGCAAAGAAGGGTCGATCATCGTCCAGAAAGTTGTATCACTGAGTGCAAATGAAGGATACGATGCTCGGGAAGACGCGTACGTCAATCTGGTGGAAAATGGGATCATCGATCCGACGAAAGTCGTTCGCTGTGCATTGCAGTTTGCGGCTTCTATCGCTGGGCTCCTTCTTACAACAGAGGCGATCATCACTGAAGAAGAACAAGAAAAGCCTGCGGCAGCACCTGCCGGCGGTGAAATGGATTATTAATCTGCAAAGATTAACAATTCTTAAATTCCCAAAAAGCCCTCGTTTTTCCGAGGGCTTTTTTTTATCTTTGAGGCACCAATATGTCATCTATAACATCAAATTTCGCACGCACTGGATCTTGTTTTGAAAGAGATCTTCCTCATTTGCAGGAACTGATTGATGAATCGCAAGGAAGCCAAACCGATCCATTTCCTCGAGAGATGGTGGATAAAATTGCAGAATATGTAGGAATGCATCCACATCCCTTTGG
>DATIHO010000045.1:0-14400 GCA_035480615.1 Chlamydiales bacterium
CGGGAATTTGACAAGGAGGCGGCTTTAGTTTTTTGCGTCTGGAGCGAGCGACCATTGCCTCTGGCAAGGCGCGAGCAGACCCAAAAAAATGCTGCCAAGCCGACGTCGTCAAAAACCGATTCTTCAGGTTGTTTCGGTATAACGCGGGTTTTGGATAAGCCGTGCGAGGAAAGCAATTTAAAGGATAAACATATGACTATTCAATTGTACAATGCCTGGTCTGCAGCAGCAACCGGTTTTAAATATCTGCCTTACTCTCTCGTTACGCAAGCTGCGACCATTGCCGTAAGCATCGCAACAGGTCAAGTCGCATGGGACAGGGTAAAGGAGGTGTTTTTCCCATCGGACTCTAGAATGTGCGATACCGTTAAGGGTTTCTCGCTTTTGGACAAAGCGGTAGGGCTTGGGGGCGTGAGTTGTTCAGCATGGATCAACGGTGCTGTAGAAGAGGTGATCATGCGGGGAATTTTTCAGGATGGGCTACTCACTCGAGTGCCAAAAGCGGTTTTAGGAATTTTTGGAAGAAACCATTGGGTTGATTCTCGACCTGCACAAGTCGTAAGAGTGAGCATGTCGGTAGCGGCAGCTGTAGCTCTGCGTTTAACAAATCCTAAGAATCTCCCACCAGAGAAATTAAGGTTTCTGATAGCCAATACACTGGGGATCGGAACTGCAATTGCGGCTGTAAAGGAAAAAACAGGATCTGTTGTAGCTGCCATCGGATTACGTTCTCTTCATAATGTTTTCCTCATAAACATACCGACTCTATGGCTCCTAACAAATGCATGCTCTATCTTTAAGAGCGACCCAACCCCAACGTATTTTTCTAGTTCCCCCTCTTCATCCCCCACAACCACTAGTTCCACACCAGAGCAATCTGTCTCTTTAGATCAAAGTCCTATCCAGTATAGCTGGAATAAAAGCTCAGGGAGATTTTAAAAAACGGAGCGGATATGTTAAATGTAAACACTATGACCAATTGCCAGGTAGGCAATCTTTTAAAACCATTGGAACGCGATCCGGTTGAAAAAACATTGCATCGCACAGCATGGAGAATTACAGGATTGATTGCAGGTCTTTTTCTGATTTCTCGGGAAAATATACAGGAAAAATTTTGGTTGGCTGCTTCCGTTCCTGTTTTATTTGATGCGATAATAGACTCGATTAAATTGTCTAAAATAGAAAGCGAAAGATTATCGCGTTGGGCGTTAAAATCAGAGTGTGTTGATATGTTAAATACAATCGAACCATATAAAAAATACATAAAACTCACCAAAGATGATCAACAAAAATTCGATATAGGATTAAAGGTTCTCCAAAATGCTCAACCACTACTGAGTGTTCAAGAGCAAGCATCTATAGACTGTGAAAAATATACTCGAACAGCCATGAAAATAAAGAGCGTATTCTGCATGTCTGCTTTCATTCAAATGGTTCCGTCGCACATTAAAGAAATTGCGTGGTCTGGTTTGTGGGACAAGATACATATGGGGAGCACTTGGATGGAGTACAGGGATCATTTCGGGATCTATTGGAAGGTTGCCAAAGCGTGTCAGGCACTGGAGCAATTCTCAGAGTTTTCTATGCGAGCCAGCGGGACTTATGGCGTGTATCATTGGATGGCAAATGGTTAGAGAACGGATGAACCTTATTTTTTAATTCTTTAAATGGCTTATGGGCAGATGGTTATATGTCTCTCTTTTATTTAACGGATGGATCGGTTAAAATCATGATATGATTAACCGAAGCGACCTTCTAAAGTCTTTGCGCGATTGGCTGAACTGGTTCATGCGTGAAAGTCAGAGTTTGCAAATCAGATCTTCTACAATACGGCTTCCCAAAGAGCTTTGTCTTGCTTTAACCGGGATACGCCGCTCTGGAAAAACTTTCATGACGCTTCAAATTGCACGGGAAGCCGGTCTTTTGAAAGAGACATTTTATTATAATTTTGAGGATCCCGTTTGTCTTGTAGGCGCAACAGCGCGCGATATTGCAACGTTGATCTCTTTATTTGAGGAAGAACGGGGTTATGCTCCACGGCTTGTTATACTTGACGAAGTGCAATATGTGGAAGGTTGGGAAAAATGGGTGCGCAAGGCAGTCGATATGAAGCAATTTGGGATTATTGTAACGGGTTCGTCATCCCGTTTATTGAGTTCTGAATTTGCTACAGCCATTAGTGGCCGTGTAATCGAAAAAGCTATTTGGCCTCTTTCCTTTAAGGAATTTGTCTCTTTTCGAGATAGAAAACCTGTCAGTGAAGGACAATGGCTATACGAATTGAGTCATTATATGCGATGGGGAGGTTTTCCAAAACCTACTTTGCTGGATACAGAGGAAGAACGGATTGATTTGCTCAAGCAATATTTAAGCGATATCGTGTTGCGCGATGTACTAAACCGCCACAAAATTTTAAATCATTTGGCTTTGAACCAAATTGTTTCGTGGTATTTGACCAACATCGCCTGCCTTCATTCTTATACGGCAATTAAAAATGCTTTTGGGATTTCTACTGATTTAGCGGCAACTCTTTCGAGCTATCTTTCTGAAGCTTATTTAGCATTTGAGCTGAGTCGTTATCATTTAAATATGAAGGTACAAACACGTGATCCTAAAAAGGTTTATCTGATTGACAACGGTTTACGTACTGTATCCTTGCTCTCGGAACGGGAAGATTGGGGGCGATTGGCGGAAAATATTGTTTATATAGAATTACGCCGCCACAATAAACAGGTCTTTTATTATAAAAATGAAGGAGAAGTCGATTTCCTCGTAACTGAATTGGGCAAGCCCCAACAAGCGATACAAGTCTGCTTTAGTGATCTGGAAGATGAAAAAACCAGACAACGAGAACTTTCCAGCCTTCTAGAATGCCTGCAAGAGCTTCATCTTTCAACCGGTCTCCTTCTGACCAAAAGCCATGAAGAGACCATCCATAGCGGCAAACAAATCATACGCTGCATCCCCTTGTATCGCTGGCTATTAACAGGCTGTTCATCTTAAAAATAAGGAGGACGTTCTTTTGGGTTCGGCACCTGAAAGGTTTCCTGGATCGTCTGCGGATGTTTTTTCAGTACATAAGTCACGGTGCCTCCGATGATAATGAGAATAGTGCCGATGAAAGATCTCCAGGTAGGAGGTATATCATATAGAGCCCAGCTTGCGAGCCCTGCATAAATTACAGTTACATATCCCAGTGGAGAAAGATAGGAGGCGGTCCCGTATTGATAGGCTAGAGTAAGAAGGATTTGTGCGATTGCCGTAGCGACTCCAATTCCTCCTGTTTGTATCCACTCGATTTGCGTCGGCATTTCCCAGGATACGAGCGCAAAAGGAAATGTAATCATGGTTCCGAACGCAAAATAATAAAACAAAATGCGGCTCATTGGTTCTCGATGCATGTTTAAAATTCTCAAAGCGGAGAATGCAACGGCTGATGTAATGCCTGCAAATAGCCCATAGAGAAACCCAAGCTGCAATATTTCTTTATCGGGGTTCAAAATGAGAGCGACCCCAATAAATCCTATAATGATAGACCACCACACATTGCCTCCCACTTTTTCCTTCATCCAAATCCACCAGATGAGCGGGACGAAAAAGGGGGCTGTGTAACCGAGCGTTGTCGCATCGAGTAAGTTCAAAGATCGGATCGCAAGAAAATAAAGATAATAACTTGCGATGCCAAAAAGATCCCGCATCAGGTGTTCGGCAAGAAACTTTGTCTTTAATTTTCTGATTCCATGTCTAAGAGCCAAAGGACAAACACATAAAAGGCTCACAGCATTTTGAATAAAGACAATTTGGACGGTAGAAAATCTCGTTCCAAAATTCCAAACCAGGGTGCTTGCAGTCACGAAAAATGCGTAAGCGATCAGGCAGACAAAAACCCCTCGCAGCAACTTGGGAGGAATGTGTTCGCGTTTTGTTTTCAGGCTTATACCCATCGCAATAAATAATACTTGCGATCGACGATTTTCGGCGCTTTGACGCGCTCAAATGTGAAGTTATTTGTTGCGATGGGTATCATCCCTTAAAACCTACTATCGTGAGGTTGCGCCCGGTTTTTTTGTCTGTACGATAAGAAAAATAGTCGTCGGTATTGCACACTGTGCAAAGCCCGCTGATTTCAATATTTTTTTCCGGAATGCCGCAGCTGTTGAGTTGCTTTTTGCTGATTTCCCAAAAATCGAAATAGGAAGGCTTTGGTTGAAAACTCCAAAAATCCTGCGGGATTTCCTGTTTATAGTTTTTAAATTCGGCGTGATCGGGGCCGAGGGAAGGGGAAATGCACACAATCAAATTATGAGCCTGGGTTCCAATTTCCTGGTGCATCGCAGCCACAACACGGCTATAGATATTTTGGGCGCTCCCTTTCCACCCACAGTGAGCTATTGCAACTGCCTCATGAACCGGGTCATAAAAAATCGCGGCCTGGCAATCCGCATGCGTCACACCAATTCCAATGTGTTTTTCCGTTGTAAAAAGGGCGTCCGCCGTAGGGATTTTGTCTAAATTTTTTGCAGTGACCCGATGCACATTTGCCCCGTGCACCTGGTGCGCGAGAAGAATCTTTGGGAAATCCAATGTTTTCCTCACGGATTCCCGGTTTAGTTTGACCGTATCGGGATGATCTCCTACGTCAGCAGACAGATTCAATGTGGCGAAAGGAGCTTGGCTTGCTCCGCCATGTCTTAAAAAAACACCATGGATGACATGCGGAAAGGGTTCCAGGAGATCAAATTCAAGCCATTCTATTTTTCTTTTTTCAAATTCCATACCCGCTCCTCTTGTTTTAGAGGGTGTCTACAATGTGAGCTTCTGTCGATTTTTGGGTTCTTTTGAGCCGATTTTCGATTCAAATCGACGAAGCCTCACATTGTAGACACCCTCTCACATCTAGCATTTTTCAGATTTCTAATAACAGGAATTTTTAATAAGATGATTGTGAATGGAAATTTTCAACCTTGGTTTAGAGGGGCTGAAGCGGGTTTCTCCACGCCTGTTTTACGATATTCGAGGAATGTTTTTTGAAAGCTACCAACTTCCAAAATATAAAGAGCATGGAATTGACGCCTCTTTTGTCCAGGACAATATTTCCCATTCAAAAAAAGGGACGATCAGAGGATTGCATTATCAATCCGATCCCGGACAGGCAAAATTGGTTTCTTGCCTTTGGGGCAGCGTTTGGGATGTAGCTGTCGACATCAGGGTCGGTTCTTCGACTTTTGGAAAATGGGAAGCAGTGATTTTGGATGGAAAAAGCCAAGAGCAATTGTTCATCCCGATTGGATTTGCTCATGGCTTTTGTGTTTTGAGCGATGAAGCGCTTCTTCAATACAAAGTTTCTTCGATTTATCATCCTGAAACAGAGCGCTCGATTCGTTGGGATGATCCCGATCTTGCAATTTCCTGGCCCGTCTTAAATCCGACTCTTTCTGATCGCGATAGACAAAGTCCGTTTTTCAAGGAGTGTTTTCAATGAAACTTTGGATCACCGGCGCGGCCGGATTGGTGGGTTCCTCGTTAAAAAAATATGCCCATTTGGCGACAGATAAGCATGAAGCGGATATTTCTTCTCTCGAATCGCTCCGCTCCTTTGTCTATAAAAACCGGGGAATTACTCATATTGTCAATTGTGCTGCGTTTTCGCTCGTCGATTTAGCGGAAACCCATAGAAAGGAGGCATTCCGGGCAAATGCCGAAGGGCCTGAAAATCTTGGAATTCTTGCAAACGAAATGGGTGCTCGTGTGATCCACCTTTCTACCGATTACGTATTTCCCGGTCATTACAAACATCCGTTAAAAGAGGACGACCCGACGGATCCCGGCAGCTATTACGGCTTGACAAAATTGGAAGGAGAGCAGCGGCTGGTGCAAGTCCACCAAAACGCTTGCATCATCCGTCCTTCCTGGATTTTTGGCAGAGGCGGAAAAAATTTCGTCGCGAAACTCCTCGAGATGTTTCGTGAAAAAGAGGAGATCCGATTGACCGACGATCAATGGGGCCGGCCCACTTTTGCTCCCGATCTGACGCAAATCATTCTCAAGATGCTCGATGCTTCCGGCATTTATCATTTCGCAAACCGGGGGGCGGCAAATAAATATGAATTTGGCTGCGCAATGTTAAAAAAGGCAAATGAGATGGGCTTTCCAATCACAACAAAAAAGATCGTGCCCGTCCCAGCATCTACATTCCCATCGCCTGCGATCCGGCCCGCTTATTCCGTCTTCGATACTTCGAAAATTGAAAAGTATCTTGATGTCGCGATCCGCCCATGGGAAGAGGCGCTTGGAGAGCATCTTTGTGCAGCCCTATAATCGGCTTTTAGTGACGGGAGGGGCGGGCTTTATCGGATCTGCTTTCATCCGCTATCTGCTCAACTCTCTTGATTTTTCCGGAACAATCATCAACCTCGATCTTCTCACGTATGCCGGCCAATTTTTTCAAGAATTCCGTAAGGATTCGCGCTATCAGTTCATTCAGGGCGATATTCGGAACGGGCAGCTCATTGAAACAATTTTGACAGAAAATCGGGTCGACGCCATTGTTCATTTCGCAGCGGAGACGCATGTCGACCGGAGTATTGTGTCCGCCCGTCCTTTTTTTGAAACAAATGTGATGGGAACCTTGTCTCTTTTGGAAGCGGTTCGTCAATTTCCCCACATCCATTTCCATCATATTTCAACGGATGAAGTTTATGGATCTTTGGGAGAGAGCGGCTCTTTTAACGAACACTCCCCATACCTTCCAAATTCCCCTTATTCCGCGTCAAAAGCTGCATCGGATCATCTGGTGCGCGCGTTTGCCAATACTTACGGGATTTCTACAACCGTTTCTTATTGCAGCAATAATTTTGGCCCCCGTCAATTTCCAGAAAAATTCATCCCCGTTATGATTTCCCAGTGCCTTGCCAATCGGCCTCTTCCCGTGTACGGGCGGGGAACGAATGTAAGGGACTGGCTGTACGTGGACGATCACGTGGAAGCCATTTGGTTGATTTTACAAAAAGGGAAAAAGGGGGAAAGATACAATATCGGCGGCGGCGTGGCCATTTCTAACCTGGATCTGCTCCATTTGTTGATCGAGCTTTTAAGCATTGAGACAAAGACAGATCCTCAGCAGTACCGCTCTCTCATTACGTTTGTACAAGATAGAGCCGGACACGATTTTCGCTATGCGATGGATGTTGCGAAAATTCGGCGCGAATTAGGTTGGAGCCCTACGACGGGACTGAAGGAGGGGCTGATCCAAACGATTCGGTATTACTTAGGCGGATCGATTCCAATCGCTTTTAGCAAGTGATCCGCTGCTTTTTGCACCTCTGGCGTGATTTGATGCCAGGGGTCATAATCATATTGGAATTGGATCTGCTCCGCAAACATAAGAACTGCCTGCTGAACCGACTCTTCCAGATAGATGGATCTCGTCTTTAAATCCTCGATGAGAAGATCCCCTGCCGATCTTTGCCCGCTATGAAGGCATTTGATGAGTTCAGCCACATCTTTTGCCATTTCCAGTCTGGATCGAAGAGGCACTTCATGGTTTTTCATACGTATATACCCAGATCTTTTTAAGATCAGGCCCGCAACTTATTTCGCCTTACGGGTTTTGATCTGCTCGATTTTCCAGATTTAGATAATAAACCGCGCTTGCTGCGTCTCTTAATCTTTAACGAAACGTTTTCTCCCATCGAATACAAGACATCCGGGCAATAGTCGATCCCATTAGGCCAAATGATCGAATATCCATCGCATTTAACCTGTTTGAAGTAATCAATATCCACAAGGTCAAGGAATAGGTTTTTAGCTTTTTTCATATCGCTAGCCAAGTCTACCGTTTTGATCTTCCCGTTATCGAAGTGCAGCTTGAGCTTATATTCACCCAACCATTCTACTTTTTTTACTATGTGCGACATATTTTCCTACTTTTGGCTAACAAGTCTGTCTTGTAAATAGCGGCCCAAGCTTTCACGAGAGCTGCTTGTTTTTTAGGGAATTTTCTTTCGACAATCTCGCCATTCGAGATAGAAAAAGACGCCTTATGCTCTCCATAAAAAGCGTGAAAATGTGGCGGAGCATGTTCTCTCGCATACATTCTTATAATAATTTGAAAAAATCTACAAATCTCAGGCATCGTTCTTCTATTCTGTCAGTTTAACTATTTCTAAGATACCGGTAATACCAATCGCAACAAAAAACGAATCCTGTATCCTGTTTTGGTATCTACACCCTTCGATCAAAGTATACTTGATTTTTTATATAAAGGTTTTTTATAATGCACGCTCACCTTCAGGAGTGTTTTAATATGAGCGTAGAATCTTTGAGATTAAGGGATGGTTCTCAAATTTCTAGAGAACTGTTGGAAGAAACAGTAAACAACTTGAGAGTTGCTCTCGATGCTTCTCCAGAAAAAAATAGTTTTGATGCATGGGTAGAGTTGCTCAGAAAATGCGAGAGCCTGAAAATCAGTGATTGCAACCGCAGCATGAACTCCTCCAGCACAACCCTTCTAAGGGATTGGAAGCTGATTGATGAAAATGGAGATACGCCTTCCCATGTGAAACAAGTTGTTATGAATTGTATTGAAAAAATAGGGGCGAGCTATAAGAGGTGTGAATGTGATGAAAAACGGCCTCATTTTGACTGTTCTTGCTTGCATTTGGATCTTATTGACCCGCGTGACCCTCCTCCACCAGCCGAGTCCAGTCCACTCTGTACAATTTCATGATTGTATTATTTGTTATTAAATTAAATAAAATTTTATTTTTCTAATTTGTAGTTACTTGTAAAAATTGACACGAAGTCGGGGATGCAGTAAAATCATCATAAATTATGACCATGCAAAACGAAATCCTTGAAAGGGGCGATTACAAATACGGCTTTCGGACTGACGTGGCATCGGAAACGTTTCCGAAAGGCTTAAGCGAAGAGACTGTTCGCGCAATTTCAGCAAAGAAGAATGAGCCCCCGTTTCTCCTCGAATTCCGCTTGCAGGCATTTCGCAAATGGCAGGCAATGAAGGAACCTGTTTGGGCAAATATCAAGTACCCTCCGATTCGTTATCAAGAGATGTCCTATTATTCTGAACCAAAATCGAAGCCCAAACTGAGCTCGCTTAAAGAAGTGGATCCGGAGCTGTTGAACACTTTCGAAAAATTGGGCATTCCGTTGGATGAGCAAAAAAGACTCGCAAACGTTGCGATCGACGTTGTATTCGATTCAGTTTCTTTGGGAACGACCTTTCATAAAAAACTGCAAGATGCGGGAGTCGTTCTTTGCTCTATTAGCGAAGCCGTTCAAAAATATCCTGAATTGTTAGAGCGGTACTTGGGGACGGTGGTTCCTCCTCACGATAATTTTTTCTCCGCGCTCAATTCCGCCGTGTTTTCCGACGGTTCTTTTGTGTATGTGCCGAAAGGGGTCCGCTCTCCGATGGAGCTTTCCACTTATTTTCGAATCAATGAAAAAGAGACAGGTCAATTCGAAAGGACTTTGATCATTGCCGAAGAGGGGTCTTACGTCAGTTATCTCGAAGGTTGCACTGCGCCGGCGTACGACACCAACCAATTGCATGCGGCAGTCGTAGAGCTGATTGCAAAGAAAGGGGCTGAGATCAAGTATTCCACTGTACAAAATTGGTATGCAGGAGATCCGAAAACAGGCAAGGGGGGGATCTATAACTTTGTGACAAAGCGGGGGCTTTGCGCGGGGGATCATTCAAAAATATCGTGGACGCAGGTCGAAGCGGGAGCCGCAATCACATGGAAATATCCGAGTTGCATTTTACGGGGCGATTACTCTTCCGGGGAATTTTATTCTGTCGCATTGACCAATGGGATGATGCAGGCTGATACGGGAACCAAAATGATTCATATTGGGAAAAATACGAGATCTACGATCATTTCGAAAGGGATTTCCGCCGATTCGTCACATAACAGCTATCGTGGAAAGGTATACGTTTCCTCAAAAGCGGATCGGGCCCGTAATTACACGCAATGCGACTCGATGCTGGTTGGAACGCGTTCATCCGCGAATACGTTTCCGGTGATTGAAGTGGGAAACAATACGGCTGAAGTAGAACACGAGGCTTCTACCTCGCGCATGAATGAGGAACAAATTTTTTATCTGCAATCGCGCGGACTTTCGAAAGATGATGCGATCAATTTGATTGTAAATGGCTTTTGCAAAGAGGTCATTCGAGAGCTTCCGCTTGAATTTGCGGCCGAGGCGCAAAAGCTCCTCGCTTTGAAATTGGAGAATTCTGTCGGATGATTGAAATTATAGATATCCACGTGGAGGTGGCCGGAAAACCGATCCTCAACGGGTTGCATTTGCATATTGAAAAAGGGGAGGTTCATGCCGTCATGGGTCCCAATGGCTCTGGCAAATCGACTCTTGCGCGCGTTTTGGCGGGCCATCCCGCATACCAGGTCACAAAAGGGGAAATCTGGTTTAAAAAACAAAACTTGCTTGAAATGGCGCCTGAAGAGAGAGCTTGCGCCGGAATGTTTATGAGTTTCCAATATCCTTTGGAAATTGCGGGAGTGTCGAATCGACAATTTCTTGCATCAGCTCTCAACATTCAAAGAAAGGCTAAAGGGTTGGAGCCTTTAGCTAGCCCGGAGTTTGAAGAACTGCTGCAACGCAAAATGGACGAGATGGAAATCAAGGCGGAATTTAGCGAGCGCAATGTGAACGAGGGATTTTCAGGGGGAGAAAAAAAACGGAACGAGATTTTACAAATGTCGCTTTTCGATCCAGATCTTGCCATCCTCGATGAGACCGATTCAGGACTGGACATCGATGCCATGCGGATCGTGGCTAAAGGAGTCAATCAAATGCTGAGAAAGGATAATGCTCTTCTTCTCATCACCCACTATCAAAGGCTGCTTGATTTTATCCGCCCCGATTTCGTCCATGTCTTGGCGGATGGAAGGATCATCCGCACGGGAAAAGCGGAACTTGCCCTCGAACTTGAAGAAAAAGGCTACGCACCGTGCAGCGCTTGAAAAGCTATTTCCAGGAAACCTTCGACCCAAAAGAATCTGCACATATTTGGAAACAAAGATCTTGGGATCGTTTGATGGAATTGGAGCCGCCCAGCTCGCTCACATCGATCCTTTTTCCACAACCTGCCGCGCCCCCAACAAGTGAACTGCAGCACGCGCCCCTTCCCAATTCCCTTCTTTTTGCCGATGGATTTTTTCAAAGTGCAGATGTCGCTTCTCCTATTGTTTGTATGAAATTGGAAGAGGCGATGCTTTCTTATGGGCTTTTTCTGCAACATCGTCTTCAACGTTTTTTTCAGGAAGAAAAGGGATTTTTTGCCCTTATGAACGGCGCATTCCAGGGAACGGGAGCCTTTCTGTACATCCCTCCCAATACTAGGGTTGAGGCGCCGATTGAAATTCATCAACTTTGCGCCTCTAAAAAAATGGCGTCGCCGCGGCTGCAAATTTTTCTTGGAAAAAACGCCTCAGCCCAAATCGTTCACCGCGTTGCAAGTGAAAGGGATGCGATGAGCAATGTTTACCTCGATGTGAATCTCGATGCAGGAGCGAATCTTTTTTTCGGAGACGCCCATACACAAGCGGATCAATCGATGCATTTTCTGTCACTTCGCTCTTCGTTGAAAAGAGATAGCCGCTTTAGCTATTTGTCCGTATCGAATGGGGCAAAGCGTTCGCAGGCGTCCATTAAAGTGCAGCTTCTGGAAGAAAATTGCGAGGCGAAACTTTTAGGGCTAGCTCAGCTCAGCTCCGATTTACAACATCATATTGATTCGACCATGGAGCATATCGCGCCGCATACCCGTTCACGGCAACATTTTAAAACCATTCTTAAAGGACAAAGCCGCTCTTGTTTTGAAGGGAAAATCATTGTGCGTCCGGAAGCGATAAAAACCGAAAGCTATCAACTGAATAACCACCTCCTTTTGAGCAGCGAGGCGCTGAGCCATGCAAAACCCAATTTGGAAATTTTTGCCGACGACGTCAAAGCGTCTCATGGGGCTACTGTCTCTCAATTCAATGAAGAGGAGCTTTTTTATTTATCCTCGAGAGGGTTTCCCTTGGAGATGGCACAAGAGATGCTGATCGCCGGTTTTTGCGCTGAAATTCTCAGCGCCATACCCCTCGGAATTCGGCTATGAAAGAGCACTTTCCTATTTTCCGCCATCACAAGGGATTGATCTATCTCGATAACGCAGCAACTACCCATAAGCCGCAATCCGTCATCGATACTCTCGCTCAATTTTATTCCTCCGAATACGCAACGGTTCATCGAAGCGTTTACGGCCTTTCCCTGATGGCGACAGAAAAATATTATAGCGCGCGTGAAACCGTGGCCCGGTTTCTTCATGCAAAACACACATCCGAGATTGTCTTTACGAGAGGGACCACGGACTCCTTGAATCTTGTTGCGGCAAGTTATGCGCGGGCGTTTCTGAAAAAAGGGGATGAGATCCTGACGTCCACCATCGAACATCACTCCAACCTCATCCCCTGGCAGATGGCGGCTTTGGCAACAGGAGCCGTCCTTAAATATATCCCGATTGATGAACAAGGTTCCCTTCTTTGGGAAGGGACAATTACAGAAAAAACAAAAATCATTTCGCTTGCCCATGTATCCAATGTCACGGGAACAATCCACCCGATTGCCTCTATCGCCCGCGCCGCTCATGAAAAGGACGCAATTGTTGTGGTTGACGGCGCCCAGGGCGCTCCTCATATGGAAGTGGATGTTCAGAGGCTCGATTGCGATTTTTACGCGTTCTCGGGACATAAGTGTTACGGTCCTACCGGCATCGGCGTGTTATATGGCAAAAAGACATTGCTGGAGAAAATGGCGCCCATCCAAGGCGGCGGGGATATGATTGCAAATGCCGGTCTTGAAAAGAGTACCTACGCAGATCCCCCTTTTCGCTTTGAAGCGGGGACACCGATCATTGGGGGAGCGATAGGTTTAAAAAGTGCTCTGGATTTTATTGAAAATACCGGCTTGCGCCGCATAGCAGATCATGAAGACGCTCTTCTGAAAAGAGCCATGAAACAGCTGGCATCGATCGCAACTTTACGTATTTTGGGAACGGCGCCGCAAAAAGGGCCGATCATTACATTTCATATCGAAGGGGTGCATCCTTTGGATCTCGCGACGTTTCTCGATCTGAAAGGGATTGCGATTCGAAGCGGACATTTTTGCGCTCAGCCGGCCATCAGAGAATTTGGCCTGGAAACTGCCGCTCGCGCTTCATTTGGTATTTATAATACGCCGGATGAAATCGATCTTTTTTGCGAGGCTGTGCGGGAAGCCGCGGACAAGCTTAGACACTAAGAGACTGTTAACGGATTTCGGCTTCGTCGATTTTGGGGATTATTTTGGCCGATTTTCGGTTTGGTTTTGGGGGGTAATATACATTTGGTCGATATTACCCCCCCCCAAAAACAAACCTAAAATCGGCTCAAAAGAACCCCAAAATCGACAGAAGCGAAATCCGTTAACAGTCTCTAATGGTTCTTATTCAGATATTTCATTTGGCGATTGGTATTACATAGTGATTTAAAATTAAATTGGCAGAATCTGCTGCGTCGGCTCTGCAGCATCTTTTTTGTCTTCGCTCGCGCCTTGCCATTCGGCAATGGTCGCTCGCTCCAGAACAAAAAATCTGCGCAGCCTCCTTGCATATTTCTGCCAATTTAATCCTAAATCACTATAGGATTTTTTGGCCCGCAGCCTTTTGAGGATGTATTAGGCATAACGTGAAGCATATTTGTCTAGTAAAACGCGAATCATTGTTTGGTAATTTGTGTGATATTTTTCGGCTTCATTTTTGAAAAATTCAATACTCGTCTTAGTTAATGAAATGGTGATTTTTGTTGTTTCTTCTTTAAGAACCAAGTCTTTGGGTCGAGGTAAAAAATCATCGACTATTTTAATTCTCCCAATAGGTTCATTTGTATACTTACTTTTGCGCTTCTTCATAAATTTTTCTCCCTTTTCCCCAATAGACCTCTTTCGCAACTAAGGTTCTGTCGATTTTCGGATTCTTTTGAGCCGATTTTCTTGTTTTTTTGAGGGGGTAATATCAACTTTCGTATATTACCCCCTCAAAAAAACAAGAAAATCGGCCAAAATAACTCCGAAAATCGACGAACCCTTAGTTGCGAAAGAGGTCTAATATCCTGCGCCGAAAATGCGAATAGTGTGGCGCCTATAAGTAAATCGGACGGTCATTACCATCCCGTCCACTTGGCCAAAACAATAATAACCTGAATAATGGGTTTATTCAGCAGGAGATTCAAGTGCCTTCCGAGCAGATTTTTCCGTTTGGAGCCGAAGGCAAGGGCGGAACGCCCCCCTTGCCGAGGCGAAAACGGGAAAAGATGGCGGAAGGCATTGAAT
>DATIHO010000046.1:0-12637 GCA_035480615.1 Chlamydiales bacterium
TCTTTTTTCTTTCCCAACGACGGAGCGTTTGAGTAGAGACTCCCAAATATCTGGCGGCTTCTCGAATGCTTAAAAACTTATTCATATTGATATGATATAATCAAGTATGAATAAGTTTAAGAAATACTGTTACAATCCCCCTCAATGCTAATTATCCAGATATGTTGGAATTATTCTCGCGCAAACCGGATGTAATCAAAGTCCCAAAAGGTCTTCATCTAAGAGACTGTCTACGAACTTCGGTTTCGTCGAATTTTTGGATTATTTTGGCCGCTTTTTGGTTCTTTTTGCGGGGGTTGTATACGAAGTTTGATACAACCCCCGCAAAAAGAACCAAAAAGCGGCTCAAAAGAACCGAAAAATCGACAGAAACGAAGTTTGTAGACAGTCTCTAACCCCGATTCCCTTAGAAGCAGAGATTTCAAGCCTTTCAGCGATCTTGCTGGATCCAGAATATTACTCCTTTCTTCATACTGGGAAACGAATAATTGATGGCTTTCCTAGCTTACATCCCGCATATCTGATTCTCATGAAAGTAAAAGCCTGGCTGAATCACTCTGCTATTCCTGCAACCAATGCGCGAGAGGCTAGGAAACACAAGAATGACATCTTGCGACTTTCTCAATTACTATCGCTGAGAACCCGAATCCCCACGCCAAAAACAATTTCGCAAGACCTTCAATCCTTTTTGATTGAGCTAAAGCAAAATCCTCCCGATCTAAAATCGCTTGGTCTAAAAAATCAAACGTTAGCGACCATTCTAAGTCTTCTGGAAAACGTCTATACCGAAACAACCTGAAGAATCGGGAATTTGACAAGGAGGCGGCTTTAGTTTTTTGTTCTGGAGCGAGCGACCATTGCCTCTGGCAAGGCGCGAGCGAAGACAAAAAAAATGCTGCCAAGCCGACGTCGTCAAAAACCGATTCTTCAGGTTGTTTCGGTATACACTGCCTCGAAATAGTCTCTGGCCAAATGCGATGCAACTACAAAACGCCACATTTAGTGGCGTTTTTTCACTGAAAAAAAACAAAAAATGGGAAGCAAAGCTTCCCCGATTTTGCAGGCAATCGGACGTAATTAGAACGTTTGATTGGAAGAAACTCAAAGAAAAATTTTTCATCTGTCAACGCATGATTGACGATTAAGAAATTGTGATGATACCATAAATTTTTTGTTCATAACCAAGAGGAAAACCATGACTAGTCCAATAAGAGATCGTCAGTCCAGTCAACAATCCAGCTCATCTCAACCAATTCCATCTAAGCCAACTGCAGACGATATTTATTTTGAACGGATATTCTGCTTATCTCAACAACTGGATAGCATGCATCTTCCCAGTGAGAAAGCACGATTTAAGGAACTTGATGGAGTAGGTCGCTCAAAGTATTTAAAAGACAGAACTCAACTCCTGCTTGATGATGTAAATGATCGTGCGGATAAAGAACTCGATGAAAACAGGACTCAACACTTGAAGGCATTACAGTCAGCTGTGAAGCTCATTCAAAAAGGTTTGGCTGAAGAGCAGAAAAAATTACAAGAAGAGAAAAACCGGGATTGGTGTCCCATACTTTAAACTAGACAATGCCACTTACGATCGTCGATTTGCGGCGTTTTGGCGCGCTCCAAACTCAAAGTTATTTACTAAGTGAATTTCTATGGGAAAGCTAATAAGAGTAAAAAGTGTAGAATACGTTGACGGGTATAAACTTAGGTTAGCATTCACCAACGGGAAAATTAAGATTGTAGACCTAGCCTATATATTTAAGAATAACGCTGGGCACTACTTTGAGCCACTAAGAGATTTAGAACGCTTCAAGGAAGTCTATTGTGATTATGGGACGATTTGTTGGCCTAATGAAGCGGATTTCTGCCCAGATCTGCTTTATAAGATTGGCAAAGATGTAGCTCGGCCTGTGAGGAAACGTAAAAAAATTTCAAGGGCATTCAAAGTTCGCAAAAAATCAAAAGTAAAAATGTCTTAATCTGCTACTCCAAGCCTGACCTCAACCCAGGCATTCTACTTAGAGACTGTTGTCGCATGCGACAACAGTCTCTTAAGTCTGGCTGCTTAGGCGTTGACTTTTCGTTTTTCAATATAATCGACTACATCGCCGACTGTCTTGAGCTTCTCAGCATCTTCTTCTGAAATCTCAAAGCCGAAACGCTCTTCAAACGTCATAATAAGTTCTGTCAGATCCAACGAATCTGCATTCAAATCTTCGACAAAAGATTTTTCCGTCGACACATCGGCAGCATCCACTCCGAGCTGCTCCACGATGATATCAATGACTTCCTGTTGTATTGTCATAGTGTTTATCCTAATGTTAAAGGGTTTTTACATGACCATTCCACCATCAACTGCAATTACCTGTCCTGTGACATAATTCGACAGATCGCTCGCTAAATATAAAACAGCATGAGCGATATCTCTAGGCTGTCCAATACGGTTAAGAGGAATTCTGGTCAGAATTTGTTCTTTGACTTGAGGCGTTAAAGCATCCGTCATTTGTGTTTCAATATATCCAGGAGCAATGCAATTCGCACGCACTCCACGGCTTGCCAATTCCTTTGCAAGCGATTTGGTAAATCCAATCATTCCTGATTTTGAGGCGGCATAATTGACTTGCCCTGCATTTCCCATGAGGCCAATCACAGATGTGATGTTGATAATAGAACCGGATCGAGATTTCATCATAGGCCGGCAAAGAAAACGGCAGGTATTATAAACAGATTTCAAATTCACTTCGATCACTCGGTCCCAATCTTCCTCATTCATCCGCATCAGAAGGCTATCCCGAGTAATGCCTGCATTATTGACCAGGATATCGATTTGACCCCATTCCTGCAGCAATTTCGCGCTAGCTCCTTCAACTGCTTTCATTTTTGAAACGTCCAAAAGAAATAAACGGATTTTTTGTTCCGGATGGGTTTTCGCCTGTTCCAATTCCCGGATTGTTTGTTCGGCTCTTGCCTGATTTGTGCCAAAAATCGCTACATCGGCCCCTTGCTCGACAAAAAGGAGAGCGACAGCTTTCCCAATTCCTGCAGTGCCGCCGGTAACAATCGCGGTTTTTCCATTTAATAATTTCTGCATAACATTCCCTCAATTCGTTCCAGATCTGCCACTTTTTCAATAGACAAAGTGGGCGCCGCAACTCCAATTTTTTTATTCAATCCGGCCAACGTTTTTCCACATCCGATCTCAAAAAAAAGCTCGATCCCTTCCATGGACCGGATCCCCTGCTCCCAACGGACGGATTGAGTGACCTGATCGATCAGATAAGCGCGGATCTCTTCGACAGAATGGACAAAATCGCCAGGGACATTCATACACAATCCCACTTGCGATTGACAGATTTTTGCATGTTGGATGGCAGGAGCCAGCCCCTCTTTAGCCAGTTGCATCAAGCCGCTGTGGAAAGCGCCGTGTACACGCAGAGAAGCGAGTTTCGCCCCAAAAGATTTTAACCTGACCGCCGCTTGTTCCACTCCATCTTTTGTTCCTGAAATCACAATTTGACCGGGACAATTGTAATTGGCAATCCAAACATCATGCAAGGAAGAGAGCGCCTCTTCTATCTTTTCCGCCCCCAGCCCAATCACCGCGGCCATTGTTCCTGATGTCTCTTGACAAGCTTTATTCATTAATTGAGCCCGCTTTTGCACAAGCAATAAAGCATCTTGGAAACTGATCCTTTCTGACGCGTAAAGAGCTGTATATTCCCCCAAACTCAAGCCCGCGCATACAGAGGGCTTCAATTCGGGGAATTGCGTCTCGATCGCCTTCAAAATAGCGACACTAGTAATAAAAATTCCGATTTGACTGTATCGAGTTTGGGTTAAAAGATCTTCAGGCCCTTCAAAAATGATGCGGGAAAGGCGCTCTTGTAAAAGCTCATCGGCCTCTTCAAATATTTCACGGGATACAGAAAAGGAGAGGGCAAAATCTCTTCCCATTCCAGGGTATTGGGCTCCCTGGCCCGGGAACAAATAGGCATTTTTACTCATAACGTAAAACAGCCGCTCCCCATGTAAATCCTGCGCCGAACGCAGTTAATAAAATTTTTTCTCCAGATTTTGCCCGCCCGGTTTTCAACAATTCATCAAGGGCGATTCCTATGGAAGAAGCCGATGTATTGCCATATTTATGGACCGTTTTAACAACCCGATCGGAGGGCAGATGCTCAAAACGTTTGGCCATTGCGTCAATAATCCGGATATTCGCTTGGTGCGGAATGATCCACGCGATTTCTTTCTCATCCACCTCGGCGGCTTCTAAACATGCCTTGCTCGCCGATTCCATTCTCCGGACGGCGTGTTTAAACACCTCATTTCCGGCCATTTTTATGTAGTGAAGGCCACTAGAAACCGAATCCGAAGTAGCCGGCTGCCTGCAGCCCCCACCGGGGATCATCAATAATTCCGCCTGCTCCCCGTCCGCTCCCAGCTTTATCATCTCGATGGCAAGCCCTTTCCCTTGAAGAGAAACAACAGAAGCAGCCGCCCCATCGCCAAAAAGGATGCAAGTGGAGCGATCTTTATAATCAATAATTGAAGAGAGTTTATCCGGAGCAACCACTAAAATATTTTTATAAATTCCGGCTTCAACCAATCCTTTTGCAAGAGACAGTCCATATAAATACCCTGTGCAGGCAGCCTGAATATCGACAGCGCCTGCCGATTTCGCCCCCAGTTCATGCTGAATCAAGCAGGCAGTGCTGGGGAATATATAATCGGGAGTTAAAGTAGCCACAATAATAAAATCAATTTCATCAGGCAAAAGGCCCGCATCAGAAATAGCTAAACGGGACGCCACCGTTCCCATCGCTGAAGTATGCTCGCTTGGGCCAGCTAACCGGCGTTCTTTGATTCCTGTCCGGGAAACAATCCACTCATCAGACGTATCCACTATCCGTTCCAGATCGCTATTCGCTAATACCTGCTCGGGAAGATAAGAACCGGTTCCAATAATTTTTGCATGCACCATCATTTCTTGAAAAATATTAAATCTCGCCTCCCAGTCTATCCAAAATCCCATAAAAAAGAAATGGTAAACCTGAATTATGGATTGAAAAGAAATTTTGAGATTCTCTCGCAAAGTGATTTTTGCTATGATCCGAAAAATCCATGCAAAGTTTTCCGGAAGATCTCCGTTCTCTGATCGCCTATTTTAAAAAACTTCCTGGAGTGGGTGCCCGCACCGCTGAGCGATTCGCATTTGAATTGTTGAGCTGGACGAAAGAGGATCTCGATTCTTTTTCAAAAACAGTCACGGAAACTGTCCTCCGCCTCCCCCCCTGTCCTTCATGCGGCTGTCTGTCTAACCGGGGAATTTGCCTTTTTTGCCAAAACGAAGCTCGCGATGTCGATCAGATTTGCCTGATCTCTTCCCCGAGAGACGCTTTTGCAATTGAGACCACAAGATGCTACCGGGGTCTTTATCATGTCATCGAACACCTTCTGTCCCCTCTGGACGGACGGCACGCATCGATGCTGAAAATAGAAAGAATCGAAGAGAGAATCTCCAAACATAAAATTCAAGAGGTGATTATCGCCTTCGACTCTACAATAGAGGGCGATACAACCGCCCTTTATCTGAAAACCCATTTATCAACGCGCGCCGGATTGAAAGTATCGCGGCTGGCATTTGGCTTGCCTGTCGGTAGCAGCCTCGAACATATCGATGAAGGAACGCTCACTCGCGCACTAGCCGGTCGTCAAATCTTTTGACTTATAGCAATCACTTTTCTATAATCAAACGATCCGAGGAGTAACCTGAAACTTGCAAAACCGAGATCGATTTCTACAATCTAAGAGGATGTTAACAGTTTGGGTATACGCATGGCTCTTCGCCACAATGACCGCTCCTCTTCTTGGCGTTGAACTCTACGATGATAAAAAAATCTCCCAAATCGAAGTGATCATTGAATCCCCAGGCGAATCGACAATGACTGACTCCACCCCGATCCTTGCCCGGATGAAAACCAAAAAAGGCGATCCTTTTTCCCAAACTATGTTCGACAGCGATTTGAAAACTTTGTCTGAAGAATACGAACGAGTAGAACCGACTTTGCGTCTTAAAGACGGGCAAGTCGTCATTGAAATCCACGTGGCGCCGAAGCCGATCATCCATCAAATCCAATGGAACGGAAACCATCAGTTTAAAACATCGACTTTGCAGGAAGAGCTCGACATCAAACCCAACACGGTATTCAATCGCCAAACATTCAATAAATCTTTTAACAAGATCAGAGAATATTATTTCAAAAAAGGATATTTTGAATCGCAACTCTCCTATTCTTTGCAACCCCTTCCCGGAACGAATGAAATCGATATCCTGATTGAAATTCATGAAGGAAATCCCGGCTACATCAAACAAATCGTATTTTCAGGATTTTCAAAAGAAGAGCAAAAAACACTCGAAGAACAAATGTTCTTAAAAAAATACAACTTTCTTTTCAGTTGGTTGTCCGGCACCGGAATTTATCGCGATGAAGCTCTCGAACAAGACCGGATGACTTTATTGAATTACCTGCAAAATGAAGGATACGCAGATGCCAGGATCGATATCCGTCACTATGAAGACCCTCAGAGTGGGAAATTGATCATTGAAATCAATGCGGACAAAGGCCAGCTTTACCGTTTTGGCAGCATCCATTTTGAAGGGAATACTCTTCTTTCCACATCTGAGCTGGAAAAAAAATCCTTAATTGTCGAAGGAGCGCCGTTCGCCCCTGAAAAAATGCGTGAAACGAGCCAGGCGATTAAAGATTTTTATGGTCAAAAAGGATACATAGACACGAACGTCCAGTTCGAAGCGAGCCTTGCGGAAAATGAGCCGATATTCAATGTTGATTACACAATTGACGAGGGACAGCAATACAAAATCGGTTTGATTCAAATTTTTGGCAATTCCACAACCAAAAGCAATGTCATTTTGAGAGAATCGCTTCTAATACCAGGAGAGACATTCGATTCGCGTAAACTGAAAGCGACTCAGCAAAGACTGGAAGCTGTCGGTTATTTTAAAAGCGTCAATGTCTATGCGGTCCGCTCCCTCGACGAGACTGATTTGGGAGATAATTACCGAGACGTATACATCGAAATAGAAGAGACAACTACCGGAAACGTTAGCCTATTCATGGGATTTAGTTCTGTAGACGATGTTTTCGGCGGCCTCGATCTTACAGAACGAAATTTTCATATCTCAGGGGTCGGCCAAGCCTTGACTGGAAATCTTTCTGGTTTACGCGGTGGGGGAGAATATTTCCATGTCCGCGGCACAATTGGTAAAAAACAGAACAATATTTTGATTTCCTGGATGGATCCTTATGTCAATGATACTCTTTGGCGTTTAGGCGTTGAATTGAGCCAAACATTCAGCAACGACCTTCAAAATAACGTCAATGTTAAAACATACGGGGGCTCTGTTTATACCAACTATCCACTGTCCCAATTTTGGACCGTTGGAATGCGCCAACGGCTGCGCCATTCATATGATCACTTAACTCTTAGCCCTTATGATGATTCCCCTGTCGCGCAGGAATCAGTAGCAGCGCAAAGAAATCTGGTCGATCAAAGAGGTTTGATTTCTGCCTTCAGCGGCAACTTAAGCTATGATTCAACGGACAATCCGTATAAACCGCATCGCGGATGGCGCTCATTTTTTGAAACGGAAATCGCAGGGATTGGCGGACAATATCAGTTCTTCAAAGCAAGCTATACAAACAGCCTTTATTTTCCCCTTTGGAAAAAAGGGACCATCAAATTGCGCGCGGATTTTAAATATTTAATTCCTTTCGGAAAAACGGATCGAGAACATGTCCCTTACAGCGAACGGTTCTTTCTCGGTGGAGAAAATACGGTCCGTGGTTATAAGCCATTTCTGTTAGGTCCGGTCATTCACCTTCGCGACTGGACAGGAAACAATCGAGCTACCAATACCCCAAAAGGGGGACTCTCGTCGAGCCTGGCCTCTCTAGAATACAATCAGGAAATTTTCCGGATGCTGGATGTCTTTGCTTTTTTTGACGTCGGTAGCGTGACATTCGATTCATTCGCTATGAATCATATCCGGCCTACCACCGGATTGGGAGTCCGCATCGATATCGGCAACAGGACTCCAATTATGGTTGGATGGGGTATTCCTCTTGTCCAAAAAGACCGTCATAATCATAAATGGCAGAAGGTATTCTTCTCTATGGGCGGTCAATTTTAAAACAATTGCAAAGGAGCAAAATTATGCGTAAACATTTTATGATAGCAACTTCTCTCTGCAGCCTGCTGACAGTATCCGGGTTTGCCGACGAGGCGCCGGTCATCGGGGCTGTCAACTTTTCTGAATGCATTAGTGATTCGAAAGCGGGGAAAAAAGAGCAGGAAAACATGGAAACCCTGCGCAAACAAATGTCTTCGCTCATTGAAACATCGGAAAAAGAACTCCGTGAAATCAGTGCAAAATTTGAAGACACCGAATATTTGGACAGCCTTTCCCCAAAAGCGGAAGAAGAGTTGAAAGTGAAATATCAAGCTTTACAAGAAGATTTGGGGCGCTATCAGCAACAGTTTTATCAGGTGCTCAATCATGCCAACTACCAAATGGTTCAAAAAATGAGTTCAACCATTGCCGCAGCTTCTGAAATCATCGCACAAGAAAAAAATCTCGATTATGTGCTCAATCGGGAAGCCTGTTTTTATATCCGCCCTGATCTTGATGTAACCAATCTGGTCGTTGCTGAAATGGATAAAACATTCGATCAAACTGTGAAAAATTCTTCCGATCAAAATTTGGATGATTTTCAACTCGATGCTATGAATGAAACACCTTTTGACCAGGCAGATTGACGATGATCACTTTAGCTGAATTGGCGGAAGCAGTAGCCGCCCAGCTGATTGGAGATCCCAATGAAGTCATTTCGGGGGTCAATACGCTCGATGAAGCTACGCAAAAAGATGCTTCATTTTTAGCAAATCCCCGTTATGCCCATTTGATGAAGCAATCGGCAGCGGGGGTGATCTGTGTCGAGACAGGCACGCAGTTATCTGAGGGGAAAAATTATCTCGTTTCCTGCGACCCTTCCTTAACATTTCAAAAAATTGCGCAGCTTCTCCTGCCGATCGGACAATCGGGTTTCCGGGGCATCCATCCCACAGCAATCATCCACGCATCCGTTCAAATCGGCAACGAGGTATCGATCGGCCCTTATGCCGTAATCGATCGCGATTCGATCATCGGACACGGGACTGTCATCGGTCCCCACGTCTCAATTGGATTTGAAGTGCATATTGGCAATGAGTGCTATCTTCATCCTGGGTCCATCATTCGCGAACGATGCAAATTGGGAAATCGAGTGATTGTACAACCCGGTGCCATCATAGGGTCTTGCGGTTTTGGATTTGTGGCCGATGCGAAAGGACGCTACCAAAAACTGGAACAGATTGGAATCGTCATTTTAGAAGATGATGTGGAAATTGGAGCCAATACCACGATCGATCGCTCCCGATTCAAAGCAACGATCATTCGACGAGGCTCTAAAATCGACAATCTTTGCCAAATCGCGCACAATGTGGAGATTGGCGAAGACAATGTCATCGCAGCACAAACGGGAATTGCCGGCTCTTCCAAAACTGGAAAACATGTCATGTTGGGAGGGCAAGTTGGCGTGGTCGGTCATGTAGAACTGGCAGATGAAGTGATGGTCGCAAGCCGCGGCGGGATCAGTAAATCCTTAAAAAAAGGGAAATATCGTGGAAGCCCTGCGATTCCCATTCAAGAATACCATCGGCAAGAAGTATATATTCGCAAACTTGAAGAATACTTTGAACGACTCAAGGACCTCGAAAAGAAAATAGCAATTAGACCTCTTTCGTAACTGCGGTTGTTTAAGAATGAGCTTTTGAGCGAAATAGTGAAAACAGTTCTGATCACAGGTGCCAATAGAGGTATTGGATTAGAGATGGTCCGCCAATATTGGTCTGATGGATGGAGAGTGATTGCCTGTTGTCGAACCATCGACGCTCAATTGGATAAAGATAGGATGATCCATGTCAAATTGGATGTCACAGATGTTGCACAGATCAAAAAGCTGGCAGCTCAACTAGAAAAAGAATCTATAGATATTTTAATCAATAATGCGGGGATTAGGGGGCCTTCCAATGAAGAATTGGATTTATTGAGTCCTTCTCCGTGGTTAAAAACTTTGCATGTGAATACTGTAGGGCCATTCATGATTGCCCGAACGCTATTAACTCAGATAGAGAAAAGTCATCTAAAGATCATTGCTAACATCAGCAGCGCCTATGGCAGTATTCAACTCAACAACAGAAGAGACTGCTGGGTTTATCGCGCCAGCAAAGCCGCTCTAAATGCAGTGACAAAATGCTTAGCCATCGACTTACAAGGTAAAGGGATTGCGGTGGTGTCTATACACCCAGGTTCTGTAAGAACCGACATGAATCCTGATGGGAAAATAACTCCTTCTGAAAGTGTTCAAGGGATTAAAAAAGTCCTACATTCAGTGAGCCTAAAAGATTCTGGGTCCTTCCTTAATTATAAACACGAACTTTTGCCCTGGTAGACCCAAAGAGATTCAAAAATTGGCTTTTGAGAGGTATTGAAAGTTGCCGAAAATCGACAGAACTTTAGTTTCAAAAGAGGTCTAATTATCTACTCTCTTCTTCGCTTCGACCTTCTCTCTCAGAACGTAGGCATCTAGATCGATATCCTCTCCCCATGCAACTGTATCACTTTTGAGATCAACATGGACTGTATTGAAGAACTCAATCGAATTCCAAGCTTCGAAAACACCTTTGCCTACCAAGTGATTTAGATCAACCTCGCCTTCAAGGCCATCCTCAAAACGAACCCAGATATGATAATTAGGTAGAGCCTTGCAAGCAATTATCTTGAGTCTTTGAGTCTCCATAGACTCCTGTTTAATCAAGTGGAGGAATTTTGTGTAGCTTTTTATTGTTTGCAGCACGGTTCCACTCCTCCATTAAATTTTGTTGATGCTTCTGAGCCCATTCTATTACCAAGCTTAAAGCTCTTGGAGGAATCTTTCCCCGAAGAACGCCAACCGGATTAATTTGAATCACAACTTCCTCCCCTCCGTATCTTGCATGGAAATGAGGTGGAGCATGATCATCAAAAAACATCAAAATCATGATCCCAAAAAATTCAGATATAGTAGGCATAACCCATTTATTTTGAATGCATCATTGTAGAATAGACTTTCATTTTTTCATATTGAAAAATTCTGAATGCATCTCTCCTTTATGGGGACGATGTCAGAGAAAGATACGCACGCGAATTTCTCCAGATTGTCCGGTAAAGATCAAAAATTCAGCGGTGCTATTGTGAATATTGGTTGTTTTTTCTTCGCTGATGAGTTTCCTCATGAAACGATTAAAAGGGCAGGGGTTTTCAAGATATCTTTGCACCGATAAAATTCATATCCTATGAAATTTTCAGGATAGTTAGGGTGTTGAAAAAAAGAACGCCTAAATCCAATCTTTTCATAGAAAGCCTGAGACCATTTGTTGGTTTTTTCTGTAATAAGAAGGATTTTGCTAGCCTCCTGATCTTTATCAAAAATGGAGAACACAAGCTGTTTTCCGATGCCTTTTCGTTGATATTCCGGTAGAACAGCCATTTCAGCGAGGTAGTAACTTTGCTCTTCCCATTTTTCAAAAACAGCAAATGCTACAAGATTGTCTTGATCCCAGACAGTTATGGTGTATTGATTTTCTTCAAGCCGAGGTTTTATTTTGTTATAAAAATAAGCAGAGAGTTGCTCAGTATTTGAACGGCCTTGTGGTAGGAAAGCTTTAAAAAAAACGTCTAAAATGGGCTCTGTTTGAAGAAGGGGGTTTGTTAATAAAAGCCAAGTCAAAGCAATCATATTTTGTCCAATATTATACCATTTATCAAAAATAATGTTCACTTTGGCAAGGAAGCTGCACAAATTTTTGTGTCTGGAGCGAGCGACCATTGCCGAATGGCAAGGCGCGAGTGAAGACCAAAAATTTGTTGCAAAGCTGACGTAGCTAAAGTGAACATTATTTTTGATAAATGGTATTAGTAGAAATTTTCGTAAATTTTATGCAGCAGTTGCCAACCCTACAAACGCCCACGCACGCGCACTTATACCGAAACAACCTGAAGAATCGGGAATTTGACAAGGAGGCGGCTTTAGTTTTTTGCGTCTGGAGCGAGCGACCATTGCCTATGGCAAGGCGCGAGTAACCCCAAAAAAATGCTGCCAAGCCGATGTCGTCAAAAACCGATTCTTCAGGTTGTTTCGGTATATCTCCAAAGTGATTCAAAAATCGGCCTTTGGGCGGGATTGAAAGGTGCTGTAAAAATCGATATTTTTCTTGATAAAAATTGCTTGCCCCTATTAGATTGCGAATCTATACAAAAAGTTTTTTTGGAGAAAAAATGCGCATTTGCGTTCCGGGAGGAGCCGGTTACGTGGGATCGAGACTGGTTCCGGAATTATTAAAAAAAGGGCATGAAGTGGTTGTGCTCGATTTGTTTCTCTATGGAGACAACATCTTTCAGCCGCATCCGGGCCTTACGCAAATGAAAGCCGACGTGCGTGATTTGCAAGCGGTGGAAAAAGCCCTCAAAGGA
>DATIHO010000047.1:0-15101 GCA_035480615.1 Chlamydiales bacterium
TTGCTTGAAAAAGAGAAAATGCCATTTAGAAAAGGGGGTTGTATTCTTCAATACTAGCCCCCTTTTCAAGAATCGATTTTCGGCGCTTTGAACCCGCTCAAAGGCCAACTTTTGAATCACTTGGGGTATAACCCTAAGAGGTGCGTTGTCTTAGATATCATGATATCATAGTAAGGGGCTTTCAAATTTTCATCTAGTGCTCTTTATACCAATGCTGTAAAATGTCCGATTATGGTCAAACTCAATCATCATTTTGCAAAGCTCAAAGAAGGTTACCTCTTTCCCGAAATTGAAAAAAAGGTGGACGATTATCGTAAAAAAAATTCGAATTGCAAGATCATCGATCTGGGCATCGGGGACATTACTCAGCCCCTTCCAAAAACAGCGGTTTCAGCCCTGGCCGAAGCTGCTTTGGAAATGGGAAGTCCTGCGTCATTCCGCGGATATGGTCCGCCGGAGGGCTATCTTTTTTTACGCGATGCGATTCAGAAGATGGAATATGCCGGTTTAAGCATCCAGGCACATGAAATTTTTGTCTCCGATGGAGCGCAGAGCGATATCGCAAATTTTCAAGAGCTTTTTGATCAAGACAACCGGATTGCAATTCCCGACCCAACCTACCCCGTCTATCTGGATTCAAATATTATTGCCGGACGCACCCGCGCGCTTTTAAAAAACGGACGGTATGGCGGAACGACTTATCTTGTCTGCACGGAAAAAAATGGATTTGAGCCGCAAATCCCCCTATCTTCCCGTATTGATTTGATCTATCTTTGTTCCCCCAACAATCCTACAGGAATCGCTTTGGATCGGACGCGTCTTAAAACATGGGTGGATTATGCGAGGAGAAATAAATCGGTCATCTTATTTGATGGCGCCTATTCAGCATTCATTACAAATCCCGATGCACCCCGCAGTATTTATGAGATTGAAGGAGCTCGCGAGGTGGCCGTCGAATTCCGCACCTTCTCAAAATCAGCCGGATTTACCGGCCTTCGCTGCTCATATACGGTAGTGCCGGAAGATTTGAAAATTTACGATTTCGGCAAGGAGCATTGCCTCCATTCTCTTTGGAAGCGGAGGCATGATACAAAATTCAATGGCGTCGCTTATCCTGTCCAACGAGCCGCTGCCGCTTTATTTACCGAGCAGGGGCAAGAGGAAGTTAAGGCACTTGTCCGTACTTATCTGGAAAGAACAGGACTGCTGCGCCAAGGGCTGCAAAATTTGGGATACACGGTTTATGGCGGAAAAGACGCCCCCTTTCTTTGGTGCAAAACGCCTTCAAACATGACTTCTTGGCAATTTTTTGATTTTCTATTGGAACACTATCAAATTGTTTCCATTCCGGGAAGCGGCTTTGGCCAATCAGGGGAAGGGTTTGTCCGTTTTTCAGGCTTTGCCAATCCTGCCACTTTGCAAATGGCTCTTCAACGGCTCCAAGAGGATCAATGCGCTTTGCACTAACCGCTGCCCAAACCGCTTTTTTTACCCAAAATGGTTATATTGAGCTCGAGAAACTCCCTTTCGACCCGGATGAAATTTTTTCCTCTATTACACAGCGTTTAAAAACAGAGCCGGCAGGCAGGGATCTTTGGCGCGGGGAAGAGGCCTTATCGCGCCTTCTTTTACGCAAATTGCATTCCCCCATTGCCCATTTAGTGGCAAAACCTGTCCGCCTCGGATTCGATCAGTTCATGTCTTCATTTCCCGCTACCCCATGTCCCTTGCAAAATCTTTTTTGCATCCAGGGACTGATCTTATGCGCCCTTTTCACATTCTCGGCCATACCTCCGGAAACACGCATGCAAAAACGGCGTCTTTCGGCCCTTGGCATCCCCCCTTTTCCAACCCATCCGGCCAACATCCTCTTTGTAAAGCCGCATATTGCCTTAGACTGGTCTGTATTAAAATCTCCTGTTTCGCTCTATATTGCAGGATATGCTTTAGCAAAACAGGGCGTTTACGTCCATAACCAAAAAGATCCGTCAACCCATGCTTTAAAAAATTTAGGCTATGAATTTGGAGACGCGTTAACCCACCCTCACCATCCCATTATCTATTAGAAGCTGTTCATAATGCATCAATAAGGCTTTCTTCTTCTTTGCGAATACGTACTAAATTTAAGGAACGCACTTGGAAGAAGTTTATCGCGCTCAGTTTGGGAAAAAAATCCACGGCTAGGTTGTTGATTGCTTCTATAGTCTTACCTTCAGTCAGATCCAGATGACATTTTTCACCGAGCATACTCTCAAGTTCGCGGGCCTTGGAAGAGGCGTCTGGTGGAATGTCACACAAGTACGCCTCAACATCTTGTGGCATAAAATCCAGACCAACGCCATATATTTCTGCCGAAACCATGGGACGAGTTTCTGAACCCAAATCCTTTACTGAATAGAAGTCTACTTGAGGAGGACTCAGGTTGTCTGGGGTCATAGATTGATTCCGTTCGTATATAGGCCCCAATAATTTTATTCTTGCAGCACACCAAGCTGCCCTAAGATCTGAAATCGGTGGAGACCAACTTCCAAATCTTTCAGACAACCCTTCTGCTTTGCGATAAGCATTCTCTGTAATCTTTGGAGTTTTCTTTCCATTCTTGGAGGGCAATCCAATAATGGTTTTATATTCTTCATCGGTTTTCCATATGAAAGGATCAGAAAAGCGAGTAGTTGCTATTTTGTCAGAAAGATAGTGGTAAGCATGCGTCAATTCATGAAATAAACCCACATGCTGTGGAATCGGTATCGATGCACCCGAAGTAGAAAAACAGGTCTGATCCTTTCCAGATAATTGAACTATTGCAACAGGCGGACGTTTCCCATCTATTGTGTGATCGGTATGCAAATAAGTCGCATCCACTTCTCCATGAACAATATAAGTTTGTGAAGATAATTGCTGTATTTTTTCTAAAAGACGTGTACCAATGGGATTCTTTTCAATTTTTTCTATTAAACTTTTAACAAATATATTAAAATCAGGACAAACATCTTCTGATATTGTAAAAATATTTTTATTGATTTCCACTGAACTATCATGTAATTGAGAGATAGTCATATCTATACCTCCGTGTTATAATTATGCGTAGTATTAAAATTATTTATTAATGACATAGATTCCTTGTGATTTTGTATGTTTTATAAAAAAAAGTTTAGTTTATTTTATGAAATTGAAATTATTTTTGCAACTGATTTTTTTATATTTTTATATTCGGTAATCGGTTTGTTTCATTTCCGTTTTTTTTGGAAATCACAAGTCGTTGTATATCAACGATTAATGAACTGAAAATGGAACGTATTCAATGCATCAAGAAGATTTAAAGAGATTAAAAATTCGACAACAGTCTCTAATTTTCTTTTCCGTATAAAATTCTTTCGAGAATAGCATCTGCAGTGAAACCAAACTCTTGGGCGAGATCTGACGCAGGAGCGGAATGGCCGAAGCTTTCCATGCAGATCGCAATTCCGTGCATGCCAATATATTTATGCCAGCCAAAATCGGCTGCGGCCTCAATAGATACCCGCACGCCCAGCTCTCCTTCCACAATCGATTTTTTATATGCATCGTCCTGTTTTTCAAAAAGAGCCCAAGCTGGCATGGAAACAACGCGGACATTTTTGTCCATTTGCTCGAGTTGCTTTGCGACATCCAGCGCTAAAGACAGTTCCGATCCGGTTGCAAACAAAGTAAAATCGGGAGCTCCTTTTTCTTTTTTTACGATATAACCTCCACGACCCACCCCTTCATGATAAGGGACATCCGTCTCGGGCAATTCCGGAAGCGTTTGGCGCGAGCAAACAATTGCTGTCGGCCCATCGTATCGCAAAGCAGCGATCCACGCCATCTTCACCTCGCGCGCATCCGCGGGACGGATCACATGCAGATGGGGCATGGCGCGCAAAGCCGCCAAGTGTTCGATCGGCTGGTGGGTAGGCCCGTCTTCACCTAAAAAAATCGAATCATGCGTGAATTGATAAATCACATGATACGGGCTTACAGCGGCAAGCCTGATCGCATTTCGCATATAATCGGAAAAAGTTAAGAATGTGCCGCAAAAAGGTTGAAAACATCCCACTAAAGAAAGTCCGTTCGCGATCGTTCCCATCCCGAACTCCCGCACTCCATATTTTAAGTTACGCCCATCGAAATGCTCATGTGACACAATGGGAAAATCTTTCATTAAAGTAAAATCGGAACAAGACAAATCGGCAGAACCTCCAATCAATTGCGGCAACAGTTTCCCAAGAGTTTGCAGGATCGTCTGGGAAGCGGCTCTGCCTGCAATAGGCGATTTAATCTCTATATTTTTTAATATTTCCTCTAAATCGGAGGGCAAAAAGCGATTTTGCATTTTATGAAATTCATTCGCGAGATCCGGATAAGATTTCGACCAACGCCGAAACAACTCGTTCCACTCTGCTTCCAATGCCGCCTCTTTCGGCAGCTTTTGTTCAAAAAAGGTCAACACCTGCTGAGGGATATAAAACTCTTCCAAAGGCCACTGCAGAGCTTTCTTTGTTTCAAGAACTTCTTCAGGCCCAAGCGGATTGCCATGCACTTTTGAGGTTCCTGCTTTGTGAGGAGACCCTTTTCCGATGATCGTCCTGAGAACAATAAACACCGGTTTATTCTGTTTGATCCGGATTTCATTAAATGTCGTTTCCATCCCGTCAAAATCGTAGCCATCGATATCGTATACATCCCACCCATACGCCTTATATCGCCCCTTGGTATCTTCCGACAAACACTCTGAAGTCGGTCCGTCCAAACAAACATGATTGGAATCATAGATTAACACCAAATTATTCAGATTGAGATGTCCTGCTAAAGAAGACACTTCGGAAGAGACCCCTTCCATCATGCAGCCATCTCCAGCGATGCAAAAAATCTTATTGTTGAAAAGAGGATATTCATCCCGATTAAAATGCCGGGCCAGAAGCTTCATACCCAAAGCCATCCCTACAGCATTCCCTACCCCCTGCCCCAAGGGACCTGTCGTCGCTTCGACGCCTTCCGTCACCCCATATTCAGGATGGCCGGGCGTTTTTGAATGGAGCTGCCGAAAGTTTTTTATCTCATCCAAAGAGAGGTTGAAACCCGATAAATGCAAACAGGAATAGAGCCACATTGAGCCGTGGCCGGCAGAAAGGACGACCCTGTCCCGATTCATCCATTTTGCATTTTTCGGATTGTGACACAGGTGAACTCCATAAAGAAAAGCTCCCAATTCAGCGCAGCCCATCGGCATTCCCGGATGACCTGAATTGGCTTTTTGCACCGCATCCATTGAGAGACCTCGAATGGTCCCGGCAATTTTTGAAAGTTGTTTCTTTAAATCATCATCCATAATAAGGCATCCTTTTGAAAACATTTTGAAGCACATGGGTAATCCAATCAAGAAGTTCTTGCAAAGAGCCAGTCCTTACGCTAAAATTCCCGAAATTATGTTGTCGCAAACACTCCGCAGATCTTTTCTCAACTATTTTAAAAGCCAAGGACATACCATTGTCCCCTCATCTCCAGTGATCCCATATGATGATCCTACTCTCCTCTTCATCAATGCGGGAATGAACCAATTTAAAGACATTTTTTTAGGCAAATCAAAAAGAGATTTTTCTCGCGCAACGACCACGCAAAAATGCATTCGAGTCGGCGGCAAACATAACGATCTGGAAAATGTAGGTCATACTACCCGCCACCTCACTTTCTTTGAAATGCTCGGCAATTTTTCTTTTGGCGATTATTTCAAGAAGGAGGCAATTGGATACGCCTGGGATGTCGCTATTCATATTTTCAGCTTTGATCCTGAAAACATTTGGGCGTCTGTTTACCAGGACGATGACGAATCGTTCACTTATTGGGAAAGTCACATTCCGCAAAAAAGGATTGTCCGTTTTGGCGAGAAAGAAAATTTTTGGAGCATGGGAGAAACAGGTCCATGCGGACCCTGCTCGGAGCTGCTCTACGACCGCGGCCCTCGCTATGGAGGGGCGCCGTCTCCGAAAGAAGACGCATCCGGAGAGCGTTACCTTGAATTTTGGAATCTCGTCTTCATGCAATATGAACGTTCTTCCGATGGGACCATGGAGCCGCTGCCAAAGCAGTCGATCGATACGGGAGCGGGTCTGGAACGGATCGCTTCTTTAAAGCTTGGCGTCGAGACCGTGTTTGAAACGGATGTGCTTAGAGGCCTCATCGCTCAAGCAGAGAATGTGAGCGGCAAAAAGTATGATCCGGAAAATAGTGAGCTTGCCCCTGCTTTTCATGTCATCGCCGACCATATCCGCAGCCTCTCATTCGCCATAGCAGACGGTGTCCAACCGAGCAATACGGACCGGGGTTATGTGCTTAGAAAAATTTTACGCCGCGCCGTCCGCTATGGAAGGATGATCGGATTGCAGCGCCCTTTCCTCGCAGATATCGTGCCGCGCCTTGTCGATTCCATGGGCGAAGATTTCCCCGAATTGCAAACGGCAAAAACGCGGATTGCCGAAGTCCTCACTTTGGAAGAGGAGGCGTTTATCCGGACTCTTGTGCGGGGCGGAAATCTTTTGAACGCGATCATCGACACATCAAGAAAAACAGCGCAAAAAATCACGGGCGATGATGCGTTCAAGCTGAAAGACACCTACGGTTTTCCACTGGAAGAGATTCTTTTGATCGCCAAGGATGAAAATCTCCATGTCGATTTGGCTCGCTATTCCACGCTTGAAGAAGAGGCCAGGGAAAAATCGAAAAAAGCCCATAAAACAACTGCTCAATCTTTTGAATCCAATTTTTTTGCTGATTTTATAAAAGTACATCCCTGCTGCGCATTCGATGGATATCAAAAAACAGCGCTCGATGCGAAGTTGATCGGAATCGTTGTCGACGGCAAATTTACGGATGAGCTTCAAGAAGCTCAGGAAGGGCTGCTCCTTTTAGACAAAACCCCCTTTTATGCGGAAATGGGCGGGCAGGTGGGCGATATGGGCCAAATTAGCAAAGGGGCAAATTCTTTCCATGTTTATGATACCGTTTCCCCCTATCCGGGCGTCATTGCCCATCTTGGGACAATGGAATCGGGCAAGCTGCAGAAAAACGATTCGGTGCACACAAAAGTAGACGCAAAGCGAAGGATTGAAATTCAAAACAACCACACTGCAACCCATCTTTTACATTGGGCTTTACAAGAGTTGCTCGGCCCACATATCAAACAGGCAGGATCGCTCGTCGAGGCAAAACGGCTCAGATTTGATTTTAGTCACCATAAGCCTGTGCATATCGATGAACTCAGGCAGATTGAAGATCTTGTAAATGACAAAATTCGAATGGACATTCCTGTCCAAACCTATGAACTCACTTATGATGACGTGAAAAAGCGATCGGACATTAAGCAATTTTTCGGGGAAAAATACGGCAATACAGTGCGCGTGGTCGATGCTGAATTTTCTAAAGAACTCTGCGGCGGCACACATACGGCACGCACAGGGACAATTGGCTATTTTCGGATCGCAAAAGAGAGCAGCATCGCAGCCGGAGTGCGCCGGATCGAAGCGATTACCGGGAAAACCGCAGAGCATTTTGTCAGGCAAGAGGAAGAGCTTCTTCAATCTCTTGCGGCTTCTTTAAAAACTCCGATTGCATCGCTTGCTGAAAAACTCGAATTGTTTATAGATGAAAAAAGACAATTGGAAGCCGAGATCAAAACGAGTCGGAAGATACAAAGAAGAGCGCTGCTTGGCAAATGTCTGGATACCCGGGAAATAACGGGGCGCATCTCTTTAATCGCTCAAGAAGTGAATGTAGAATCTGATGAGCTCGCCTCTTTCGCGGAAGAATTGTTGCACGATCTCAAATCGGGAGTCGTGGCCATTGGCGCAAAAGTGGGAGATAAGTGTCAACTTCTCATCATGGTAAGTTCCGATCTTGTTCAAAAGAATGTCTATGCGGCGCAACTGATCAAGGAAGCGGCCCCCTTGATTTCCGGAGGCGGCGGGGGCAAGCAAAACGTCGCGCAAGCAGGTGGGAAAAATCCGGACGGCCTGCAACAAGCGTTTGATAAAATACGCGATCTTTTAAAAATCATCCAATGAACATGGAAAGCGCCGCTCTTGCCGCCTTTCAGGCAGCTTTTAAAAAAGGGGGATCTTATCTTGTTGAAGGATTATGGAGCGCTCCCAAGGCATATCTTGCTTCGCTGATTGCTGCAACAACCGGCAGATCGATCCTTTTTGTTACAGGGGGCGTGAGAGAAGATCGGCTGATTTCCGATTTGGAGTATTTTACAAAAAATCAGGTTAAAACCATTTTAGAGTTTCCTGCCTGGGAAACCCTGCCCGGAGAAGAGATTCTCCCAAGCCTCGACATTATTGGACAGCGCTTTGCCGCGCTCCATTCTCTGATTCAACAAAAAACTCCGGTGATTCTCCTGTGTCCTTTGCAAGCTTTGCTTCAAAAAGTTGTACCTAAAGCAGACCTCGCCTTGCGCTTCGCAATTTGGGAAAAAGGGACCGAAATTCCTTTTGATACCATTCCCCATCTGCTCTCCACACTCGGATATAAACGCTCGCCTATTGTTTCAGACAAGGGAGAATTTGCCATGCGAGGCGGCATTGTAGATCTCTTTCCGGTCTCATCTCCGGATCCTTTTCGCATCGATTTTTTTGGCGATTCCATTGAAAAGATCCGCACTTTTGATCCGGTTGGACAGAAAACAATCAGTGCAGTGGACAAGATTTTTTTATCTCCTGCAAATGAGATTGCCCTTTTGAGAGAAGCTACCCGCCTTTGCTCCATTTTTGAATATTTTTCCGACCCCATTGTGATTTGGGATGATCTGCTTGCGATCGAAGACACGTATGTCGCTTTAAAACAAATGCCGGCCGCTCGATCCCTTTTTCTTTATCCCCTCAATGAGGTTTTGAAAAAAATGGAGGGCAAACAACAACAGCTTTTCTGCTCCTCTCAAAGCATAGAAGAGCTATCTACTCTTTCAAACACGGGAAAGCGAAGTCTCTTTTTTTCGCCCATATCGTTTGAAATGTTTCAGGAGCCTTTTGCGGCTTTTCAATTTTTTCATCCCTTTAAAAAGATTGCACCTCTGGAAGAAACGCTTCTCCTACCAAATATTTCTCTCCTTTTTCTCAATGTGAATGATGCGGAAGAAGCGGAGATGAAAAAACAACTCCCGTTCCTGCCGAACAATTCCCGCTTTGAAAAAGGGGCCTTAAGCGCAGGGTTTACGATATCCGATATCCCCTATGCGCTCATTCCCAATCCTGAAATCACGAAACGGGAGTTGATCCGCCGTCAAAAATGGCGCAGCGCTCACCATACTGCCGCTTCCGAATTCCACGCTTTGTCTCCCGGTGATTTTGTCGTCCATTTTCATAGCGGCATCGGCCGCTATCTGGGAATAGAAAAACAGTTGGATCACCTCGGTAAAGAGACCGAATTTTTAACTTTGGAATATTCCGATCAAAGCAAATTATTCGTCCCGTTTTCGCAATCCCATCTGGTGTCCAGATATATCGGCTCCAAAGAAGAGCCGCCATCGCTCAGCCAACTTGGCAGTAAAAAATGGCAAGCAACTTGCGCAAAGGCGCAGGAACAGATCATCGGATACGCAAACGACCTTCTTCAACTGTACGCAAGCCGGATCGTAAAGGGGGGCTTTGCCTACCGAGCCGATAGCGACCTGATGCATCAGTTTGAAAGAAATTTTCCCTATGTGGAAACAGACGACCAGCTCCTTGCGATCAGAGCGATTAAAGAGGATATGATCTCTGCCAAATCCATGGACCGGCTTATTTGCGGCGATGTAGGTTATGGAAAGACCGAAGTGGCCATGCGCGCCGCTTTCAAAGCAGTAGTCGATGGAGGCAAGCAAGTCGTGATCCTTGTTCCCACAACCATTTTGGCCATGCAGCATTTCGAAACTTTTTCACAAAGGATGGCCGGATTTCCTGTCCAGGTGGGTGTGATCTCTCGGTTTCGCAGTCCCAAAGAGATGCGCGAAACGATTAAAAAAACGGCAAACGGAGAGATTGATATTCTGATTGGAACACACCGGCTCCTTTCACAGGACGTCACGTGGAAAGACCTTGGCCTTGTGATGATTGATGAGGAACAAAGATTTGGCGTCCGCATGAAAGAACGGCTCAAGCAATTCAAAACGGGCGTCGATTATTTAACCTTATCGGCAACGCCTATTCCCCGCACCCTTTACATGTCCCTCGTCCATGCCCGTGATATGTCGGTTGTGAATACGCCTCCGCAAGATCGCCTCCCCATCAAATCCATCATTGCTGAAACCGATTTCGATCTGATCCAAAACGCACTGATGCGAGAACTGTCTAGAGGCGGACAAGCCTATTTCATCCACAACCGCGTCGAAACTATTTATGGAAAAGCGGAAAGCATTCAAAAACTCGTCCCATCCGCCCGTATCGGAATCGTTCATGGACAAATGGATTCCGATGCGATCGACCTCCTTTTCCACCAGTTCAAACAAGGAGAGGTCGATCTCCTTTTTGCCACAACCATCATTGAAAACGGCATTGATATCCCAAATGCCAATACAATTCTCATCGATCGCGCAGATTGTTACGGGCTTGCCGACCTTTATCAACTTCGAGGCCGTGTCGGCCGTTGGAACCGGCCCGCCTATGCCTATTTTCTGATTCCAAAAAATTCGCGTCTTTCCGAACTTTCCAGAAAAAGGCTCAATGCTCTTGTAGAATCGGGAGGCTATGGCGGCGGGATGAAGATCGCGATGCGCGATCTGGAAATCCGGGGCGCCGGCGATATTCTCGGCGTGCAGCAATCGGGACAAGTTGCAGCTATCGGCTTTCACCTTTATTGTAAACTGTTAAAGCGGGCCATCGATGCATTGAAGAAGGAGCGGCCCATCTCCTTTCATGAAACGAAAATGGAATTTCCCTTTGATGCAAAGCTACCTGCTACCTATATCAATGAATTTTCTCTGCGGATGGAGTTTTATCACCGTCTCGGGGAAGCTACGGCGTTTGCTGACGTCGATGCACTGCTTGTAGAGATGCAAGATCGCTTCGGCCCTCCTCCTCCTTCGGTCATGTGGCTCTGCCATCTGACCCGCATTCGGGCTTTTGCCGCGGCCAACCGTTTTTCTCTTCTCAAATTCAATAAAATGTCACTCTTCGCGGAACAGCAAAAGGGGAAGTTGTTGGAACAAAAGACGCTCCCTCTTCCCCAAAATATCCAAAGTCCCGAAGCATTGGAAGCGCATGTTTTGGATGCGCTTCGCAAACATTTCCTCTGCAATGCTTCCTGCTGAATTATTCAATAGAACAGGTTCGAGCGGGAGTTACCTCGACAGATCCGATCGTACTTGAAAATCCAGTGCCGTACTCTGCTACTACATAATATGAGTAGGATTGTCCCTCAAGGAGTCCGCTATCAATAAATTCTAAAGTTGCTGGAGGAAGAGCGGCAGCAAGCATTTTAAAGTTACTATCTCGATAAATTTTGTACTCCGCAGGACTTCCCGGAGCCACATCCCATTTAACGATGTTATGGATATTTCCAGGAGATGCTACTTGACATCCATTTACCGTCAAACCCGGCGCATTGTTATTGGTAAGGGCGATATTTGAAGGATTATCAAATCCAGGAATTGCATTGACTATGGCATGATCCAGAGTTCGCACTTTAAATACAGCGCCTTGTTGACTTCCTACGTAAAGAAACAACCCATCTTGTGAAACAGCAATACTTCTGGGAAAGGGAATGGTAAACTCGCCGACCAGAAAATGATCACTGAGTCGGAGGACACCTACTGTATCATTTGATGCGTTGGATACATACATTGTCGCTTTGTCTGGTGAAGCTGCCATGTAGCTTGGAGTATTGAAACCCAAAATTGTATCAACAATTGTATTGGTCGAAGTATCAACTACATATACCCAGTTATGTTTTGGATCTGTGATATAGGCAAATGTTCCGTCGATGGTTAAAGTGATACCTACTGGCGTTTGAAACCCGGTAATCGTATCCACTACTGCATAGGTTGATGGGTCGATGATACTCACCGTCCCATTCCCCTGGTTAGTCGCATAAATTTTCGATCCATTTGGCAAAATTTTAAGATCGCTGGGATGATTGAAGCCAGGGATTACAGCTACAGTCGTCATCGTAGGTACATCAATCACACTCACTGTATTATTCAAGCTCGCTACGTAAATAGTGTCACCGTCTGGCGTGATGGCTAAAGCTACAGGATGGTTCACAGGGACAGCCGTCGGGGCCACAACGTGGGTGATGGTGTCTATGACTCGAAGAGTATTGTCATCACATCCGACAAAAGCCTTCTTGCCACTCGGATTGAGTTTTACGACTCGAGGCCCCACAAATCCAAAAATCGATTGCACAGTATCATTCGATATGTCAATGATTCGCACTGTATTGTTTCCGACATCGGTTACATATGCATGGGGAATTGTCCCCAAAACTGCGCTTGCGCTGAAAAGGCCAACCATCAGTAAATATTTCATGCAACACTCCTTAAGTGCCAAGTTAATAATGTGCCCAACATATAATCATTTGTCCATTCAGAGCAATAATTTTTTTGAATCTAAGAGACTGTCTACAAACTTCGTTTCTGTCGATTTTTCGGTTCTTTTGAGCCGCTTTTTGGTTCTTTTTGCGGGGGTTGTATCAAACTTCGTATACAATCCCCGCAAAAAGAACCAAAAAGCGGCCAAAATAATCCAAAAATTCGACGAAACCGAAGTTCGTAGACAGTCTCTAAGGACTGGGGATCGGAACTGGATCGATGTTGCGATGATAAGCCCCTTTCACATGATGGGACTGCATCTCGCGTGCAACTTTTAGAATCCGCACCCCTTTTTCAAGATGGTCCGGCATAAAATTCTCGTACACAAATTGGGAACTTTGTTTGGTTTTTATTCCTCCTTCAACCAAAGGAAGATCAGAGACCAAAAGAAGCGCGCCTAAAGTAAACCTCCTTTTGTAGCTTGCCGCAAAGAGGGTCGCGCATTCCATTTCGATGCCCTGCGCTTTTGTGATTTTCAATCGCTGTTTAAACTCTTCATTGAACTCCCAAAATCGCATATTCGTCGTGTAGGTGATTCCAACATGATACACCGCTTTCGTGTGATCCAGAACACGCGTGACCGCTCTTTGCATGAGAAAATTGGCTAAAGCGGGCACTTCGCAAGGAAAATAGTAATCGGAGGTTCCCTCTCCCCTGATCGCAGCGACGGGGACAAAATAATCGCCCACCTGATATCGGCGCCTCAACCCTCCGCACATCCCCAAAAAAATGCCCGCCCGAATCGGAAGGAATGAACAGATATCCACTACCAACGCAGCAGCCGGAGATCCGATCTTGAAATCTAAAATACTCACCTCTTCATGCGGACAATGGGCTACTTTAAACATCGAACCTTCGACAATCGGAACATTTCGAGTCATCGCAAAATGCTCCACATAGCGGGGAAAATTTGTGAGAATGAGATTGGGATAGAATTGATCCACTGCGGAGGCTGAATAGCGCTCAAGAGTCTGGCGTGCGATATACGCTTCCTGTGGATTGATTTGCATATCTGTTCTATACATGAACCCCGGTATTGCCTTCAAACTCTTCTTGAGTCATAATCAATCTCTTTTAAGAGGATCTCATGTCAACACTTAGCACCAATGAAATTCGTGCTGGAATGAAAGTAGAAGTAGATCGGGAGCCCTGGCTGATCATTTCCAATGAATTTGTGAAACCGGGAAAAGGCAATGCCTTCAATCGAATTAAAATGAAAAATATGATTACCGGCCGTGTCGTTGAAAGAACTTACAAATCAGGAGAAAAACTCGACATGGCGGATGTTGAGGAAACCCAGATGCGCTTTCTCTACAAAGAGTCGGATGGCGCGGTGTTTATGGATGAAAAGACATTCGACCAAATCACAATCTCCAATGAAACCATCGGCCACAATCAACAATGGCTGATGGAAGAGACACTCTTTCAGGTGATCTTTTACAAAGGCGAGGTCATCGAGCTTATCCCTCCGACCTTCATGGTGATGAAGATCGTTGAAACAGCGCCCGGAGTCCGGGGAGACACATCAGGGCGTGTCCTGAAGCCGGCAACCACAGAAACGGGAGCGAAAATCCAGGTGCCGATCTTTATTGAAGAAGACGAATTGGTGAAAGTCGATACGCGTACCGCTGAATATGTGTCCCGCGCTTCTGAGTGATCTGATTCAAGACCGGGCTGAAATGTTGCAAAAAGCCCGTGATTTTTTCCGAAACCGAAATATTCTCGAGGTCGATTGCTGCGCTTTAAGACCCAGGGCCGCAATCGATTCCAATATTGAGATCATCAGCGCTTTCATTTCGGAAAGAGAAGTGGGATTTTTCCACTCCTCCCCTGAATACGCAATGAAGCGGCTTCTTGCGGCAGGATGTCAGGACATTTACTTTCTGGGACATGTCTTCCGAAAGGGGGACCTCGGCCCTCTTCACAACCCCGAATTCGCAATGGCAGAGTGGTATCGGTTAAACCGTCCATTTTCTGACATGATTTTTGAAACCTGTGAATTTCTTTTTCTTTTTTTTAACGACCTTCCCATCGAAACCATTTCATATGACCAAGCCTTTTTCAAATACGTTGGAATCGACTACCGCCTCGCTCCCCTTTCTTTGATTCAGAAGATCGCTGGCCAATTTTCCGGATCCGATACAACACATTGGAATCGGGATAGCTGCATCCATTTTCTCCTTGCGGACCAAATCGAACCGCATCTCGGGCAAGGAGTATTAACGGTCTTAACCGATTATCCGCCTCATGAAGCAGCCCTTGCCTGTGTCATAGAAAAAAATGGGCAGCAAGTAGCTGAACGATTTGAAATCTACCATGAAGGCATCGAGCTGGCCAATGGCTATCATGAGTTGGCCAATCCCGTCGAGTTAAGGCGCCGCTTCGAAAAAGAAAATGAAAGGCGCGGTTTGCAAGGAAAGGAGCCGTATCTGCTTGACGAAGAGTTTCTCTTTGCTATGGGATCTTCCTTTCCTGATTGCTGCGGCGTGTCTATCGGTTTCGACCGCGCGCTCATGCTGCGCAGAAA
>DATIHO010000048.1:0-99346 GCA_035480615.1 Chlamydiales bacterium
GAAATATGCAAGGAGGCTGCGCAGATTTTTTGTTCTGGAGCGAGCGACCATTGCCGAATGGCAAGGCGCGAGCGAAGACAAAAAAGATGCTGCAGAGCCGACGCAGCAGATTCTGCCAATTTAATTTTAAATCACTATACCATTTATCAAAAATCTTGAACTGATTTTGCAACCCTTCGGCGCGAAATCAGTTCAAAGCATATTGCATTTACATACCAAAATCCATACCGCCCATGTCACCCATTCCCATTCCTCCCATGCCGCCCATTCCCATGCCGCCCATTCCTCCCATTGGAGCAGAGGCGGGAGCCTTCTTTTTGGGCTCGGGCTTATCGGTGATCATGGCGACAATAGTAAGGAGCATTCCGGCTATAGAGGCTGCGTGCACAAGAGCACTTTTTGTCACAAAAACCGGATCTATGACCCCATCTTTTACAAGATCAGAAAAAGTATCAAGGAGGCCGTTGTAACCAACCGCGTACTCTTTTTCGCCGATCTTTTCCGCAATAAATGCACCGTTTTTTCCGCAATTGTTTGCAATTGCTACAGCAGGAGCGAAGCAGGCTTTGCGAACGATCTCTGCGCCGACAGCCTCATCTCCCTGCAGCTTCAACTGATCCAGGGCATTCGATGCACGAATGAGGGCGACGCCTCCGCCCGGAACAATTCCTTGCGCTACCGCAGCACGAGTCGCATGAAGAGCGTCTTCTATGCGCGCTTTTTTTTCATTCGCTTCCGCTTCTGTTACAGCGCCAACTTTGACAACAGCTACGCCTCCGACAAGTTTTGCAAGACGCTCTTCCAACTTTTCTCTATCGTAATCGGAAACATTTGGCTGTGCAAGCTCGTACTTGATCTGAGCAATTCTATTTTGCACCTCTTTTGCTTTACCCAATCCATGAATAATCGTCGTCTCGTCTTTGCTAACTTTGATTTTCTCCGCTGTACCAAGCACATCTGTCCCAATTTCTTCCAGATTGAACCCAAGTTCATCCGAAATCAATTTGCCGCCGGTCACAATGCTTATATCTTCCAACATCGCTTTTCTTCTGTCTCCAAAGCTCGGAGCTTTCACTGCGCAAACAGGAAGCCCTCCTTTTACTTTATTGACAACAAGCGTTGCAAGAGCCTCTCCCTCAATATCGTCTGCAATAATGAGAAGGGGACGGGATTTTTGCTCCATGACTTTTTCTAAAAGAGGAACCAGCTCTTTAGCGTTGGACAGTTTTTTATCAGTAATCAGAATCCAGGGATGATCGAATTCCACAGTCATCTTTTCAGCATTCGTGATGAAATAGGGAGAAACGTACCCTTTATCAAATTGCATCCCTTCGACCACTTCAAGCGTTGTTTCAATCCCTTTGGCCTCGCCAATAGTCACAATCCCATCTCTACCTACTTTTTGCATCGCTTCGCCAATAATCATTCCAATATCAGAATCATTATTTGCGGAAATCGCAGCGATTTGCATCACCTCTTCAGGAGTTTTAATGGGCTTGGCAAGTTTATCAAGAGCGATTTCAATGGCCTTTACAGCTTTATCGATCCCTTTTTTCAGATCCATCGGGTTCGCTCCCGCCGCCACGTTTTTGACCCCTTCCGCATAAATCGCTTCCGCAAGAACAATCGCAGTCGTAGTCCCGTCTCCCGTTACTTCGGCAGCTTTTGACGCCGCCCCTTTTACCAATTGAGCTCCGATGTTCTCATATTTGTCTTTCAATACAATCTCTTTGGCTACCGTCGCGCCATCCTTGGTTGAAGAAGGAGAACCGAATGCTTTTCCAATCACCACATTGCGCCCTTTTGGACCTAGAGTAACCATTACGGCCTTGGCGAGCGTTTTCACCCCTTTCAGGATCGATTTCATTGCATCTTCGTTAAATTGAAGCATTTTAGACATAGCGCTTTCTCCTTATCCGTATACAGCCAAAACATCTTCTTCAGAGAGAATTACATATTCAATGTCATCATCCAGTTTGTATTCAGTGCCTCCATAAGAAGAAAACAGAACTTTCTCTCCGACTTTTACATCGATTGGATGCATTTTTCCGCTGTCATCGCTTTTTCCAGGCCCTACAGCTACGACAACTCCTTCGCGTGGTTTTTTTTGAGCGCTTCCAGGAAGGAGGATTCCCCCTTTTGACGTCTTCGCTTCTTCTCGTTGGACAACAATGCGATTGCCCATCGGTTTAATTTTTTTCTTTATAGACATATATGCCTCCATTGATTTTGAAAGCTTAGAATAGGAAAGAGGGGTTTTTTTGTCAACTTTTTAGCAAACGAAAAAGGACAGTGCTAAGAAGACATCTAATAGGACAAGAGATACAGTTTTCTTTTCTCGAGAAACGCCTCTCGTTCCGTTCGTTGAAAATCGATCAATTTCCATGCGGGAAATTTTTCCTTCGCAAGAATCTCATAAACAGCATCGGTCCCATTGGCTTTGCAAAACAGATCTTTGTTTTTCCTTATTGTCCCCATTTGGTTTGCAAATTCCGCAGGATAAAGGCTTTTGAGAAGTCCGAGAATCAAATATTGGATGGATAAGGGCTTAAACGCTGATTCGTCGGTAATTTGAATGAGGATTCCCTCGCAGTCAACGCCTTTATACTGCCCCCAAAAGGGACGAAAATAAAAGGGTTGAAAAAAGACTCCGGGAAGTTTTTGTTGATTCAGTGCCGCCGCGAATTCCAATGCTTGAATCCAGGGAGCCCCGACAATCTTAAAGGGAAGCGTATAACCAATTCCAATGTTCACAAAGCTGAGTTCTCCCAAAATCCCGGTGATCGGGCAAAAAAGCGGAGTGTCCGGCTCGGGAACATTTGGACTGGGCGGAATCCAGGACAGCCCCGTATCGCGATAGCTCATTGTTCTTTTCCACCCTTTCATAGGGATCACGCGAAGATGGCACCCCACTTTATATTCCGCATTAAAAAATCGAGCCAATTCGCCAATCGTCATGCCGTGACAATAAGGAACATTGATATATCCAATAAAAGAGCGCCATTTTTCTTCGAGCATCGGCCCATCTACAACCGTGCCGTTGATTGGGTTGGGCCGATCGAAAACAATCACCTCAACGCCCGCTTTTGCAGCCTCTTCCATCATATAAAACAGGGTCGTTTGATACGTGTAGGCGCGAACGCCAATCCCTTGAATATCATAGATAACCGCATCGAGGCCTTTCAGCATTGCTTCATTCGGGCGCCTTGTTTCTCCGTGCAAACTATACACAGGGATTCCCAACTCTCTGGCGTCGGCCACTTTTTCCCAAGCGTACTTTTGCCCCTTGATGCCATGTTCCGGAGAAAAAATCGCGGACACGCAAATTCCCGCTTTCTGAAAACGGCTTAAGGTAGAGCGCATCTTGGAATCGACGCTCGTTTGGTTGATGATCAACCCCACTTTTTTGTGTTTTAGCGAGGCCCACTCTTCTTCGAAAAAGACATCTACTCCCAATGAAACTTCGGCCATAAGAAAGAATGGGATCAGGAAAAAAAAGAACACTCTAGTCATCGCGATTCATGGTATCATAGAAATCTTCTCTATGCTATAGCTATGAAGAGGCCGCATGACTTCCCCATATCTTGAAGAGGCGAATGAAATTCTAAATCAGGTGAAAGGACGCCCCCTTACTTTAGCGGAGAGGAAAAAGATAGCGATCGAGCTGGCCGCCCTCATGCTTCATGAAGCAGAATCTACAATGACTGCTCAAGAAAAAAAAACTCAACAGCAACTTGCAAAATTAATGCATGATCAGGCCGGCAAGGCGTTCACTACGGCCATGACAGATCAATGTTTCCGCAGCCATGTACATAGGAGAGTGGCTGATCAAATGATCTATCTTTTAAATCGGACCGGCATACCGCAATATTTGGATTGGGTGAAACAGGGAGAGCTCTACTTTTTCAAATCTCTCCCCCTCTCAATCGCTCAATTTCTTGTGCCAATCGCAACTTATACGCTTCGAAAAGAGACCGGTAAGGTCATTCTTCCCGGAGAAAGCGCCGTTTTGAACAAACATCTGCAAGAGAGAAAAAAACAGGCCATTAAGCTCAATTTGAATCATCTGGGAGAGGCAATATTAAGCGAATCAGAAGCCAAACATCGAATGCAAATCTATTTGGAAGATTTGAAAAATCCATTGATTGATTATATTTCCGTTAAAATTTCAACCATCTTTAGCCAAATCAATTTGATTGACTTTGACGGCACCGTGAACCAGATCTCAAAAAGATTGGAGATCCTGTATCGCGCAGCCATCGAACATCGCGTAAGCGAACCGGACGGTTCTTTGAAAGCGAAATTCATCAACCTCGATATGGAAGAATATAGGGACTTGAGGTTAACGGTTGCGGTATTTAAAAAAGTATTGGCTGAACCTGAATTCACAGAATATTCAGCAGGGATTGTGCTTCAAGCCTATTTGCCCGACTCACACGAAATGCAAAAAGAAATCACTGAATGGGCCAAAAAAAGGATTGCGCACGGCGGCGCTCCGATAAAAATCCGAATCGTCAAAGGGGCAAACCTTGCGATGGAGCAAGTGGAAGCTTCTTTAAAAGGCTGGAGCCAGGCTCCTTATATCTCAAAAACGGAAGTCGATGCCAACTACAAACGGATGGTGGAATATGGCTGTATTCCCGAAAATGCTCGAGCAGTGCGACTTGGCATCGCAAGCCACAACCTGTTCGATATTGCCTTTGCCATGCTTTTAAGACTTGAAAATGAAGTAGAGCCCTATGTCGGCTTTGAAATGCTCGAAGGCATGGCCGATTCCACCTGCCGTATTGTCCATCAGTTAACAAACGACATGCTCCTTTATTGTCCGGTGGCTACAAAAGCGGAATTTCAATATGCAATTGCCTATCTTATCCGCCGTCTTGATGAAAATACTGGACCTGAAAACTTTCTCCGGCATGTTTTTGGGCTAAAACCGGGAACAGAAGCATGGGACAGCCAGACGACTCTTTTTTCTCAAAGCTGTGATGAAATGGAAATAGCGGGTCTTGCTCCCCGCCGCACGCAAAACCGGTTGGCCGCTCCGCATCATCCCGATTTTTCCGCTCTCTTCGAAAACGAACCTGATACCGATTTTTCCCTGCCTCAAAATAGGGTCTGGGCTTTAGAGATTTCAAGAACCTGGGAAAACAAAAAAATCGCTCCTCTTCCTATGGTGATTGGAGGAAAAGAACTCTTTGACAATACGGATGGAGAAGGGCGCAGTCCGTCCGATCCGAATCATGTCTTATTTTCCTATGCCAAAGCCAAAAAACACCATATTGATGCTGCCCTTGAGTGCGCAAAGAAACATGAAAATGGATGGGCTGCGACCACAATTATACACCGCAGCCATTTGCTCGCGCGCGCGGCTCAAATTTTGCGGGAAAGAAGAGGAGAATTGATTGGAGCCATGATGCTTGAAGGAGGCAAAACCATTCCCGAGGCTGATCCGGAAGTCTCCGAAGCGATCGATTTTGCGGAATATTATCGTCAGCAAATGGTGAAAATGGCGGCAATGAAAGATATCAAATGGACACATAAGGGGACGATTCTCGTCGTATCTCCATGGAACTTCCCCTGCTCTATTCCTGCCGGAGGCATTTTTGCTGCGTTGGTCACGGGCAATTGCGTTTTATTCAAACCCGCCTCCGACACCGTTTTTAATGGATGGGTGCTGGCAAATGCGATTTGGGATGCGGGAATACCGAAAGAGATTCTCCAATTTGTCCCTTGCTCAGGAGAGGAAGTGGGAAACGGGCTGATTACCGATTCGAGAATCGATTGCATCATCTTGACCGGAGGAACGGAAACAGCAAAACATTTTCTAAAAACACGTCCAGATCTTGATCTCGCAGCTGAGTCAGGGGGCAAAAATGCGATGATCATCACCGCCCTTTCCGATCGGGATTTAGCCATTAAAGATCTGATCCAATCCACTTTTGGCCATTCAGGGCAAAAATGTTCCGCCACATCTCTTGCCATTTTGGAAGCAGAAGTGTACGACGACCCCCATTTTAGAAAAACGCTCAGGGAAGCGGCAGCCAGTTTAAAAGTCGGCTACCCTTGGGATCCTGCGACAAAAATGAATCCCCTCATTCATGCGCCTCGCGGAGTCTTAAAGCGAGGGCTCACAATGCTCGAAGCAGGAGAGGAGTGGCTTTTGGAACCCAAACAGGATCCGGATAACCCATGCCTTTGGAGTCCTGGAATCAAATGGAATGTGCAGCCGGGCAGTTTTACCCATATGACCGAGCTGTTCGGCCCTGTTCTCGCTTGCATGCGAGCAAATGATTTGCATCATGCTATTGAACTGGCCAACGCTGTCCCTTACGGGCTTACCTCCGGCCTGCACAGCTTAGATAGCCGAGAACACGCGATTTGGCTGGAAACGATCGAAGCAGGCAACCTCTATATCAACCGTACGACGACCGGAGCCATCGTGCGCCGTCAACCTTTTGGAGGGACAAAAGCGTCCAGTTTTGGCAATGGCTCTAAAGCGGGAGGGCCAAATTATCTCCGGGAATTCATGGTCGCTTCCCAAATCGGCCTTCCCCAGGAGAAATTGCCTGTGAATGAATGGGTAAATAATCTTACGATATTTTTGGAAAATCTCGATTTATCTGCTGAGCAGCTCGGCCTTTGGACGAGTAGCGTTTCGAATTACGCTTATTGGTGGAAAAGGCTTCGTCTTCATCGCGATCCCACAAAAATTGTGGGTCAAGATAATTTTTTTCACTATATTCCGCGCAAAAAAATTATCTTGAGAATTGAACCCCATTCCAATCCCTTTGATGCGCTGCGTGTTTGCGCTGCCGCCCTCACCTGTGGAGCCGGATTGGAGATCAGCTGGTCCTATAACGAATCAAAAGCTATCGCTTTAAATTGGCTTGAGCTGGTTCCCGTGCTTCGGGTCATTGAGGAAACGGATCAGGACTTTCTACTCCGCGTGCGGCAGGGAAAAATGGAGCGGGTGCGCGTAGTAGAAGCCGCGCCCATGTCTCTGCATGCGGCAGCGGCTACATCAGGAGTCCATGTCATAGACGCCCCTGTTCTTGCCAATGGACGGCTTGAGCTTCTTCATTTTCTGCGTGAAGTTGCAGTCAGCATTGATTACCATAGATATGGAAATTTGGGCTTGCGCGACGGCGAGCTCCGCAAATCCATTCTATAGACAGATTATTTTCCGCTCACATTCCACTAGTGCTCTGTCAAGCTTAAATTTGCGGTTTGGGCTGCGTCAAAGCCGCTGAAATCGCCGATCGCAAGTGGGTTCGTATTGTATTAATACGGACCCACTTGCGATCGACGATTTGAGCGAGCTTTCACGTCAGCCGAAACCATAAATTTAAGCTTGACAGAGCACTAGCGTACTTTTGGGTCTATTTTTGCTTTCTCTTTGCTGCTTCTACTGCTTTTTTTACAGTTGTGTGTAGATCCTGGCTCGCTTTGACTGCTGCTTGCCGTACCTCTTCTACATCCTCCTGTGCTTTTAATACTTCTGGATCTTTTAGAGACGCCTTATTAACGAGGAATTCGTGCTTTAATTGTTCACGATACTCCGACAACACCGGCTCGTCTCTTAACATCCTTCCGACCCGAATGAGCAAGCTCTTTGCTTGTTCAGGCTCCGATACTAGCGCCTGAGGGACCTCCCCTAACGATATCATGGTTAGGGCAGTATTCCTCATTTGGATGAATTCGCTCTTGAATTCCTCGCGAACATCCGGAGTCATGTACCGAAACACTTTTCTGATAACATCCATCATTCTAAGATGATTTTCCTTTGCTTGTTCTGGCGAAGTATTTTCTGAAAGATTCTTCCTCCATTGGCGAATGATTTCCTTGCCAACCATCTGATCTTGTTTTTCTGCCGTCAATTGTCCCGATTTCTTTCTTCTCATCGCACCCCGAGCAGCCTTTTGTTGCTCCTGAGCAGCCTTCAGAAGCTCTTCATACTCGGGTGGCAATCCACCCCACGACCTATCTGCTGCAGCAATCTCAATAGACATAATATCATTCCTTTTTTAATTTTGTTTATTTTTGTATAAAACGATTTGTTTTATACAATTTATTTTAATAAAAATTTAAATTAATTTAAATGATTTAATTAATAACGGGATTTAATTTTTTAATTGAGATTTGTTTTTTAAATAAAGGGATAAGATTGTTTATGAACCTGTCCCAGAAAAGGTCTATTGGACAAATGACTGCAAGGCTCGCTTGAAACGCTTGATCTTGTAAAATTTCTGTTCCATATATACACTTTTTCCAACCATCCTTGAAATGAACCCAACACTCAGGTTACTCATCTTGCAATGCTCAATCCAAAACAACAAATCGCTGTAGAGCACGTAGAGGGGCCGCTTCTCGTTCTCGCCGGACCGGGGTCGGGAAAAACCCGTGTCGTGACTCACCGGATTGCCCACTTGATCGATCTCGGCATCCTCCCTTCAGACATTCTTGCAGTCACTTTTACAAATAAAGCGGCCGATGAAATGAAAAGCCGGATCCAGACTTTAAGCGGCGTCCGTGTTCTGGCCTGTACCTTCCATAGTTTGGGGGTCCGTATTTTGCGAGAATCGATCGCTTCTTTAGGATATAGGCCTGATTTCACTATTTATGATGAAGAAGACAGCGAAAAACTGTTAAAAACCTGTTTAGATCAGGTTCTTACGCAAGACAAGGGATTTCTCCGTTCATTAAAAAGTAAAATTTCCTCTGCAAAAAACGACCTGCTAGATCCCCATGACATGAAAGATGTTCTTACGCGAACATCTTACGAGTGTTACCAAAAAAAATTAAAAGACTGCAATGCCCTTGATTTTGACGATCTTCTCTACTTGACTGTAAAACTACTGCGCGAAAATCTCGGCATTGCCTCTGAATATCAAAACAGGTGGCTCTTTATCCTCATTGATGAATATCAAGATACGAATCTTGCCCAATATACCCTTGCGAAAATCCTCGTCGAAAAACATCAAAACATTTTTGCTGTCGGCGACCCCGACCAGTCCATTTATTCCTGGCGAGGAGCCAAATACCACAACATCCTTAATTTCGAATCGGATTTTCCCGGAGCGAAAATCGTTATACTGGACCAAAACTACCGAAGCACAAACCAAATTTTAAATGCGGCCAATGCCTTGATTCGAAGAAATAACGAGCGATACGATAAAAAACTTTGGAGCGATCTGGGAGAGGGAGAGAAAATCGGCCTCTTTACCGCCTCAAATGAACGTGAAGAGGCCGAATTTGTTGCAAATCAAATTCGAACGCATATTTTAAGCGACCAAATTACCTATAATGATATCGCCATTTTTTATCGAACGAATGCCCAATCCAGGGTTTTTGAAGATTGTCTTTTATCTCGCAAAATCCCTTATGTCATTATCGGCGGACTCTCTTTTTATAATCGGAAGGAAATCAAAGATCTTCTGGCCTATTTAAGAATGGTTGCGTCCGATACAGATTTGATCTCTTTTCTTCGCACTGTAAATCTTCCCCGAAGAGGACTTGGAGTCGCCGCCCTTGAAAAAATCACAGCCGCCAGCGAACAATGCAATCTTCCCATTTTTACTTTTTGTGAAGAGATCTTCATTCGTCCGGCAATATACCCTGACCTCAGGCTCAGTCCAAAACAAAAAGAGGGATTGAAAGAATATGTCCGGATCATCCACTCCCTTAGAGACAAAAGACCTTCTTTAAAAATTTTTGAACTGATCTCGGAAACTTTATCGGAGTCGCGTTACCTGTCTTACATCCAGGAAGATTCTGAAACCTTTCAAGATCGTAAAGAAAACCTGGGCGCGCTAATAGAAAAGGCTACCGAATGGGAAGAGGAAAAAGAAGATCCCACCTTGATCCATTTCCTTGAAGAATTATCCCTCCGATCGCAAATGCAGCAAAACTTACACTATCCCTCAGTGAAATTGATGACTCTTCATAATGGCAAAGGGCTTGAATTCGCTCTTGTTTTTCTCACAGGGCTCGAAGAAGGCATTTTTCCCCATATCAATGCACAAGACAATGCGACTTCTTTAGAAGAAGAGCGCAGGCTTTGCTATGTTGGAATGACCCGGGCAAAACGCTATCTTTACCTTTGCTCTGCAATGTATCGCTTTATGTGGGAGTCAAGAAGACAGATGCACCCATCGCGCTTCATTGAGGAGATTCCTCCTCAATTTATTGAAGAGTATAACTGATCAAATCCCCGTTTTGCCATATTGACCGTGATCCACTTTTTCCAATAGCGATCCCGAATCCTGGCTCCGCGAATATTCGGAATCAGGGAATGGGGACATACCACAACCCCTTTTGTAAAGCTTGGAGCCCACATATCTGCCCATTTTTTTCGACGGCAAAAAGTTAAAGTGGGAACTCCTAATGCAGAGGCCAGATGGCCTAGACCAGAGTCATTGCCAATCAGATAACCCGATTCATAGATAAATCGAGCCAGCAGATTCAAAGTGGAGAACACGGGTATCTGAAATCCCAGGTTTTCTACGTCCTTCCAGCCGTTTTTCTCTTTCAATCCTCCCGGAACAAATACCGGCTCGTATCCTTTTCGCTTCAAATGTAAAGCAAGCTTTACAAATTTCTCTTTCGGCCAATTCCTGCTTTCTCTTGCACTTGTCGGATGGACAACAATTCTTCTCGAATGCTTTCTCGAAATCAAATCGCTTGGAGCGATGAACCCATTGCTTTTAGTAAGCTGCGGAAGATGAAGGATGTTTTGGCAAAAAAGAAACAGGTTTTCCGCGATGGAAAGATGGGGCTGTATCAGGCAGTCAGAGTAATAGGGCTCATTCACAATATGCTTTGAAGGGTAGAGATAAATGACTTTGAGTTTATTCGGAAATCTCCTTTTTCCTTCTTGAATTAATTTCAAAACAAATTCGCTAGTATCATTTTGCACAACAAAAAATCGATCATAAGAATTTAATATTTTAGGAAGACAAGAGAGATCGGGATAAGGCTGCAGATGCAAGTGAGGAAACCACTCCTGCATAGACCCGATGGTATTTTGAAAAGTCTCTACTTCCCATCCATTTAGATGCAAATTATGCGATAAAACGAGGCAATTGACCCCATCGCCCAATCCGTTATGACAAAAAACCCCAGCTCTGGTGTGCATGAATGCTCTATTTTATTGTCTGACAGTCTCTAAGGCAAGGGTATTGTTTTCTTAGCTGCTCTCTTGCTATTGAAAAAAAATGGGACTGTTGCAAACTCAAACACTCCGCCCCGCTTTGACTTTTTTGCTTCGTCAATCGCTGGCAATGCTTCAAATGCCTCAAGCTGAACTGGCAAGCTGGCTGCTTTGCGAAATCGAGAAAAATCCGCTTCTCGAGATCGACGCTTTCCCCCCTTCGCTGCCCCTCAAGGATTGCATACCCGCTCCTCCATCTCTTTATGAACACTTGATGATGCAAATTCACGAAAGATTTTCCGATCCATCTGAACGAACAAAAGCCGTCTCTTTATTGCATGAGTTGGATGAGCGGGGTTTTGTGCCAGGAAAAACCAAAGATCCCGTCCTGACCGTTCTTCAAAGTTTCGATCCTCCGGGAATTTTTGCGCGCGACTTAAGAGAGTGCTTAATGCTGCAACTTGATCCAAGCTCTTTAGCTTATAAGGTCGTTGATCTTTTTTATAAGGAATTTCTGGGTGGAAAGTGGAGCATCATTGAGAAAAAAATCAAACTTTCCAATATGAAAGACATAATCTCAACCCTCTCCCGTCTCTATTTCCGGCCTGCTGATCTCTTCAAAAATGAATTATGCCAAACTGCGATTGCCGATTTGACGATTTGCAAAATCAATAAGACATGGATCATCGAGTCGAACGATCGGCAGCTGCCAAAGTTTCACCTTCGCCCTGATTTTTTGTCGATCCCATGTAGTTCAAAAGAGGAAAAAGAATCTATGCGAAATTGGATCTCTTCTGCGAAATGGCTGCTTCGCTCTTTAAAAAGGAGAAAATCAATCCTTTTGGCAATCGGGGCTTGCCTTGTGCGAAAACAGGCAGCTTTCTTAGAAAACCGGGAACCTTTGCAACCCTTATCGATTCACTCACTGTCTCAGCACCTGCATCTTCATGCATCCACTCTTTCAAGAGCGCTAACTGACAAATATGCACGTACGCCTTTAGGCATCATCCCTCTTCGATCTTTGATTTCAGCCTCATCGGGGTTTGTAAAGCGCGCTTTACAAACCCTGATTGCCAAAGAACCAACAGGAAGACCTTTGAGCGATCAAGAAATCGCCGCTGCCCTTCAACAACAAGGCTTTGCTCTAGCTCGTCGAACTGTTGCAAAATACCGCTCTCAATGCAAAATTGCTCCTGCTTATCGAAGGAAACATTTTTCTTCTAACTCAGAATCGAGCAAATTTCGTCCTGAAAGCCGCTCTAACACACGAAGCGGAGACTTGTCGGGAAAAAGCATCGCGGAAACAGGGATTAAAAACGTCTGCTCCAACGCATACTGACCTGAAAGAGCCGCATGCGATACCTGATCTGTAAAAACAGCCCAGCAGCTATTGGAAGGAAAATCCCAATAGTCTTTTTTACAATTTTTTTGAAAATCGGTGCTTTCTTTCAAAAAATTATGAAGTTGTAACATAAAAATATCGTAAGGAGAGCGAAAATTCGATTTTATTCCTGATGCGCGAAGGAAAAGCTGCGTTTTGCGCCGGATCTTTGCAAAGAACGAATAGTCAACCGATTTAGGAAAAGGAACACCATGCCCTCCATATTTTTCAGCAAGAGCGGCAAAAGGGTCCGAAGTAATCCAATTGCGGCTCATTTCCGGATTGATATTTGTGAAAAATCGAAAAATTCGATGCCCATGAAGGGGCCGGGTAGGAAATGCATCGATATGGAGAAGGTCGTTTCTCGCTCGAAGGCGCAAATCCCTTCCCTTTTCCTGAAACGGACGAAAGCTGGTGTAGTCTATTTTCCAATGCCGGGCATAAGGCGTTAAAGCCAAGTCTAAAAACCCTTTCACCCTCTCTGAATAGCGTCGTAAGATCTCTTTTAAAATTTTTGCATTTTCCTCATCCGACTCATGGTTTGTGATCTGATCGATCTGAGGCTTATATGCAATATTTTTCCGCCTTTTTGCTTGTGTTTGTTTTTGCTGTAAAAGAAAATGAATTTCATTTTGAGGAAATGGAAAGGGAATAGTGGGGAAAAAAAGAATGTTCCCCTTTTCAAGTTCTTTAGCCAAGAAATAAGGATCTTCTTCAGCTTTATCCACTATAATTTTTTTTGCCATCGTCATCCTTGATGTAAGCTAACCGAATCAATCGCCATCTGAGACAGGTTTGTTGATCGGCATAAGAAAAAAAAGGCTCTCCCCTGGAAAATAGCCGAATCTCGGCATCGGTCAGCCGCATCAAAATCGCGCGCGCGCACCGTACATCTTTCACCGCCCGATGCAAATGCTTGGCAGCGTTACGCATCCTCCAATGGCAATGCATCAGTCTGAAAAAGCCGGCCCCCACCCAACAAGCCACAGCCAATTGCCCCCAGATAGAAAACAAACTAGCCACAGCAAACGTTAAAAATGCCCATACCTCCCACGACCTTCGCACAATGGGACCAAAGGCTCTGCGCCACCACTTTTCAGAAACTAAAAACGCAAAAAATTCCTCTGATTTTGGCTCATCAAACGCGCTTCTCGCCGCGTGGACCGACTCATGCGCCAGGATTTCATCCCGACTATATCCAAGATACGCCCCTTTTTTCAATGCCGCTTTAAGCTGCATGGATGTGATCCGCCCTTCTTCAATCCATACCGCCGCCCCTTGCCAGAGGGCGAGTCCCGAATTTGAATAAAAAACAGGCAGGCAATGGGGCTCAAAATCAAAAACTTCTTTCAAATGGACTCGCACCCATTCCCAATGGTGTTTGGGCATCTTTGACCCTTGTTCAAATGCCGATTTTACAGAATCGATTCTTTTTAAAAACATCTCTTCCGTTTCCTGAGGGCCGGGAATAAATCCTTGCCTATTCAAAAAAAGCAACTCTGAATCGCTAATCATGAAAAAACACCCGTTTGACACTTTGTCGAAAAATCGGCTACCATCGATCCATTTTGAGGATTTAAAAAATGGGCAAAGCCCTTGTTATTGTTGAATCTCCTGCTAAAATCAGGACTCTTAAGAAATTTTTAGGCTCCAATTATTCTTTTGAATCATCGGTAGGTCATATTCGCGATCTCCCTCCAAAAGAGTTCGGGATCGATGTGGAACACGATTTTGAGCCTAAATATATCACAATGCCGGACAAGAAGGAAGTGATAGCCAAGCTTCAAGCCGCCGCAAAAAAAGTAGATATCGTTTATTTATCTCCAGACCCTGATCGCGAAGGAGAAGCAATCGCATGGCATATTGCCTCGATCCTTCCCAAAGGGACCGCCTTCAAAAGAACATCCTTTCAGTCAATTACAAAAGACGCTGTGAAAGAAGCGCTCGAGCATCCTCGAGACATCGATATGGATCTTGTGAATGCACAACAAGCCAGACGCCTCCTGGATCGGATCGTCGGCTACAAAATTTCTCCTATTCTTGCGCGCAGAGTCAAGCGAGGAAAAAGCGGCACATCTGCCGGCCGGGTCCAATCGGTAGCTTTAAAATTGGTAGTAGACCGCGAAAAAGAGATCGACGCCTTCCGTCCGGTCGAATATTGGAATATCGGAGCTGTTCTTGAGGGCCAATCCATTGACCGCCCGTTCATCGCTACTCTTTATACTGTAAATGGACTCAAAGTCGAAAAAGAGCCTCGCGAGAAAGAATGTTTTTTGATCCCCGATGCAAAAACAGCTCAAGAAATTGTAAATAAACTAAAAGTCGCTCATTTCCTCATCGGTCATGTGGAGAAAAAAGAGCGCAAAAGACACCCTGTCCCCCCTTTTATTACCTCCACATTGCAACAAGAGGCAAGTCGTCATTATGGATTTTCCGTATCCAGGACAATGAGTATCGCTCAAGGGCTCTATGAAGGCATCGACATGGGCAAAGAGGGCACAGAGGGGCTTATTACCTACATGCGTACCGATTCGGTCAATATTGCGCCGGAAGCTTTAAAAATCGCTCGCGATTATATTAGCAAACAGTTTGGGGCCGCTTATCTTCCCGAGCAACCCCGTGTTTATGCATCAAAAAAAACGGCTCAGGAAGCTCACGAAGCGATCCGGCCGACCAATCCGGTTCGCGATCCGGAACGGATCCGCCAATATCTTTCCATCGACCAATATAAACTCTACCTTCTCATTTGGCGCCGTTTTATGGCCTCTCAAATGAATCCGGCTATTTATGACACCGTCTCGGCTGACATTGACACAGACCAGGGCCTCGTCCTTCGGGCCACAGGCTCCATCATCAAATTTAACGGCTTTCTCGCGGTGTACGAAGAGAAAAAGGATCGAGGGTTAGATGAAGACGAGGACATAAAAACCCTTCCCGACCTTCAATCTGCAATGCCCCTGTCTCTTGTTGACGTCATGTCGGACCAGTCATTTACCAAGCCGCCTCCCCGATTTACCGAAGCCTCGCTCGTTAAAGAACTCGAGCGGCTTGGCATTGGCCGCCCGTCGACTTATGCGGCGATCATGAATAAGATTCAAAGCCGAGACTATACGACGAAAGAAAATCAGACATTAAAACCTACAGAACTCGGAAAAGTGATCGCACAAATGTTGGAAGAAAACTTCCGCCCGATCATGGATGTGACCTTTACGGCTCAAATGGAAGATCAATTGGAGCAAGTAGCCGAGCATAATAAAAATTGGAAAGAATTACTTCGCGACTTTTGGCGCGACTTTATCCCTCTTGTGGACAAAGCGGAAAAGGAGGCTGTCGTCCCAAAGCTTCTCACTGAACTCGACTGCCCCAAATGCGGCCATAAACTCCAAAAAATCTGGTCGAGAAATAAGTATTTCTACGGTTGTTCCCACTATCCTGATTGTGATTTCACAAGTGCCATCGAAGCAATCACTTTTAATAAAGACGACTATGCTCCGAACTTCAATTGGGAACAACTTTGCCCTCAATGCAATTCCCCCATGACCCTTCGCCACGGCCGTTTCGGTCCATTCCTTGGCTGCTCTAGCTACCCCGAATGCAAAGGAATCGTAAACATTCCAAAAAAAGGGGAAAAGATCTACGGAGCCGCAGAGCTTCCTTCGTGTCCTGCTATTGGTTGCGATGGACATCTCACTCAGCGCAAATCCCGCTTCGGAAAAACCTTTTTTTCTTGCAGCAACTATCCCGATTGCGATGTGATTGTCAACACCCTTGACCAGCTTGGGACGAAATATCAAAATCACTCAAAAACACCTTATGTGAAAAAATCACGCCGCGGCGGCAAAAAGGGGGAACCATTGTCTAAAAAGAAAACCAAAAAAGCCGCGAGCAGGGCTCCCTCAACGCTTTATAAACTTTCTACAGAACTTTCCGCGCTCCTCGGAGAAGAAGAACTTTCGCGCGTCGATGTGACAAGACAAATTTGGGCCTATATCAAATCGCACAACTTACAAGATCCATCTGATAAACGCCTGATCCGCCCCGATCCCGCCCTTGCAAAAATCTTTGGGTCAGATCAACCTCTTCATATGATGAAGCTCGCTGCGATTTTGAATAAACATATGAAAAAATGATTGTTCTTCGATCATCTCTTTTGCCCTCCAAAGCAATCCTTTTTTTTCTTTGGCTATTCCTTCTCGTATTTCCGAAAGGAGGATTTAAAATTGGTGCGATTCCCATCACTTGGGGATATGTGCTTTTGGGCATTGTCTCTCTTTTTTCCCTTTTTAGAAACCGTTACATGTTTCACAATTTAAGATTCAGCGCTTTTTTATTTACAATACCATTTCAAATAATCAGCATAATCAGTTTTATCATTCATGGAGTTGCAGATAACTCGTTATTAATTTCATTTTTAGTCAGTCTGCTATTTCTTCCATGGATTTTTTATCTTTTTTTGTCAGAATATATTGACTCTATGAATCTGTGCTTATTCCTTAGATTAGTAAAGACAGGTGTTCTTTTCGTTTCTTCATACGGAATTGCTCTTTTTATAATCAAATTAATAACGGGAAAATTAATTGAAATTCCATTTCTAACTGTAAACTACCATGATTATGGAGAAGTTGAAAACAAATGCAACAATAGGGGAAGTGTGTTTAAACTCATTTCCACTTATAATAATGGAAATATTTACGGAATATGCATTTTAATGCTGCTTCCGCTATATCAATTTCTGGAGTCTTCCAGATGGAAAAAAACCACAGTTTTTCTTTCTTTGATCTTATCTTTCTCTCGAACTGTCTGGGCAGGTTTGATTTTTAGTGAAATTATCGCATCCATTCTTCTAAAGAAGAAAAACATAATATTAAAATTGCTCACTACTCTTGCAATTTCTTTGATTGCAATCTTATCTATTACTTTCTATTTTGGATTTGATTTTTCGTTTCTCTTTGATGTAACAATGGGAGGCAGGGTCGATCAACTGGAATCCTTCAGTGCAATGCATCTTTTCCCCATCCAATCTTTTAGCGGAATCAATGAAATCGTGTATTTCGGGATCTTATCGAATTTTGGAATCGTTGGTCTGTTAAGTTTTGTAGCGGCATTGACGGGCCCCATTTTATTTTCCTTTTCATATCCCTCTTTTTCACCCATCCGACAAGCCATCCTTTGCGGGCTGATCAATTATCTTTTTCTGTCCCTTTCGGATGGCGCTCTTCTTTTGATCCCTGTACTTGTATTTTACTGGTTTCTAAGCGCTCTGATTCTACGACAAGATTTATACCCGAAGTGATTCAAAAGTTGGCCTTTGGGTATATAGAGGGAATTGCAAAACTAACAACCTGAAGGAGCCAAAAATGCTCCAGTAGAACGCAATCTTTCGCCACATCTCACCACAACTTTGCCTTGAATAGAATCTCCCTAATTTCCTAAAATTATTGCTGTTACACGTTTTGAGCTGTTGTGGAGTACGGCAGCTTAGAAGACTGTTAATCCATTGGTCGCAAGTTCGAATCCTGCACCCGGAATGTCGTCTTTATGAAAAGTTGGTCTATCATATTTAGGGTTCATGCTGTTCAACGAATGTTTGAACGGCAGATAAGCGAAGAAAATGTAAAATATGTAATTCAAAAGGGTGAAGTTATTGAAAATCACCCTTCGGACCAACCCTACCCCAGTAAACTAATTTTGGGGTGGATTGGTTTCAGGTCTTTGCATATTGTGCTTGCTGAAAATGCACAGCAAAAGGAATGGATTGTAATTACAGTCTATGAACCTGACCCTAGTAAGTGGGATGATAACTTTAGAAGGAGAAAGCCATGAAATGTATGATTTGCAAGAAAGGGGAGACTGCAAAAGGCATGGTAACGGTGACTCTTGAGCGCGGTGAAATGACCTTAGTAATAAAAAAAGTTCCTGCTAATGTTTGTCAAAATTGTGGAGAGGAATACGTAGATGAATCTACGACTTCGCAACTTCTCAAAACAGCAGAGGATGCTTTAAAAATGGGTGTTCACGTAGATATTCGCAATTTTCAGCTGGCATGAGAGGTAATGTTGAGCTGTTTATAGCTAATGAGGCTTGGTTTAAAGATTAAGGAAACGTAAAAAAATCTTTTAAAATTCATCAAAATTTTGCTACAATCCTCCGATCAACAACCCATATATGGAGACATGTTATGCTAATATCATCACAATCACTTTCCACACGATCTCTTCTCATGGCGCAAGCTTATGTCACAAATTGTCTAGCTCTTAATGAACCATGGCTCGTAGATGCGCTTGCTGATGAAGTGAGTGCTGTTTGGGCAAGAGTCGAATCTGGTTTGGAATTACAGAAAACAGTAACAGAAGGAAAAGATGCTGTAGCAGAGCATTTTCAAAATACTTTCTTTGCAGTTACGAATAATTTCGATTTATTGGAAGCAAAGTATTTTGCTTTTGGTCCGCAAGTTACCTTAAAATGTGTTATAGACCAGGATAAGATAGATCCCGATCAAGTCCAAAGGAGATACCACATGATTTGTAATATAGATCTCGAGTTCAAAGAGGAAGGAGAGAATCTGAAAATCGTCAAAATCTGGGAAAGAACGTCCAAGCACCTCATCCGTGCGCGGTGCAATGACCTTAGTGGTAAAAAAAGTTCCTGCTAATGTTTGTCAAAATTGTGGAGAGGAATGCGTAGATGAATCTACGACTTCGCAACTTCTCAAAACAGCAGAGGATGCTTACGGAGGACAGGGCGTAGCGTTAGGGCAGGATTGAACGGGGTTGATCGTGCCTGAGGTGATAATGGTGCCTACATTCACGGTATCGACATCGCATGGCGCCAAGTTGAAGACTCCGCCTCCCGGATTGGAGAGAAGAATATCGGTGCTGCTGTTATTGCCGGTAAACGTGAGGCAGGCTGCTGGGCTGGGCAAGGTTGATCCGATCGCTATCGCAAGTCCCGCATTGCCCGATAGCGTATTATTGGTAACAGAGCCGACAAGGGTTGTGAATTGTTCCATATCGAGGCCGGCCGATGCATTCGATGACAAGTTTGCGCAATTGCTCATCGTGTTGCCTGAAATATCCAATGTGAGAGAACCGATACCGGTAGGGGCATAGCTGAGGATCCCGGTCCCTTGGCATCTATTAATTTCGTTATTCAAGATGGTGAGATTCAGAGTAGCGAAGTCTTGGTTTATAGCGATTCCGTTTGATGAATTTCCAATGTCTGTAATGGCATTGTTGTTGATAGTGATAGTACCCGTTGTAGAATGGCCGGAGCTGATTATGGCGATTCCATTATCATTGCATCCCGTGATGCTATTGTCTGTTGCAAGGAGCGTCAAAGTATCGACTGGAGTCGCAAGGACCAGGCCAGAGCCTCCATTATCGGACATTGTATTCATAGATGCTGTGATTTCAAGAGCGGTCATTGCGCCGGAAGTATGCAGGTAAAGAGCATTCGATGTGTTTTCGGAAAGCGTGTTGCCGCTTAACACGATCGAACACTGATCAATCGTTCCGCTCGAAATGACCACAAAGCTCGATCCTAAACTACTTTGAGATCCCGTTCCGTTATCCGTTACCGTATTATTGAGAAATCCGATGTCAGCACCGACTACGCTGTCAAGGTTAAATCGGACGGTGCCTGTTATATTGCCGTTAAAGACATTCCTTTCAATTTGAGCGGAAAAGACGTTGCTGTCAGCTGCGATCTCCACAGGAACGCTGGAAACAGAAGTTTGCCCTTCAAATGTATTGTCCGAGCAGACGACAGTGGATGTCCCATTTAGAGTCAAAAAGACTCCGTTGACGTTATTCAAAAACTGGTTGTTCGTGACAGTTATGGAAGCATCGCCGGAAAAGGAAGCCTCGATTGCATAAGTACTTGTATCTTCAATTGTGCAAAAAGAGACATCCAGGCTTTGAACATCTGTTCCATAGAGGGCATCATTGATCGCAGATGTAATGATAAAGCCGCTTATGGAGTTATTGGCGGCTAGTGTGATTACGTTGCCATCTGTATCGATATCGGTATTTGTAATGGTAGGGGAGGAGTTGCTTTGAGCAGGAATGGTGAAAGTCCCAAGGGATGTTTGTATGGAGTGGCTAACGCCTGAGCCCCAAAAATATTGGTTGTTTTGTAGCGCAATCCCCCCATCCATTCCGGTTGTCGTCCCATCGCCGGGAAATACGTAGATGATGTCGTTCATCCCGGAGTTCGCTTCAGCTAAAGCAAGCGTCGGATAGGGGCTTTCAAAAGTCCCGTTGGAGCTGCTTGTATTATTGACAAACTGAAAGAAATACGGCTCGCCGGTTGCAGGATCAATCGCGGGTGTTTTTTGAGTCCTTTTTCCGACGACGATAATTTCATCTCTTCCTACAGGCTGGACCATTCGGGAGACGAGCGCATCCGCTAATTTGCAAGAATGACAGGCGTTTGTTGGTTTAACCCGCGATCTGCCTCCAAAAGGGAGGCTCAAGGTAAGCTGTCCCTGGAAATTGTTATGAAACATCCTGTCATATGAGTCGCTCACTTCGAGCGTGATGTATTCTTTGAACATCGCCGCTAAACGGGCTCTCCCTCCCCAGGTGTTGGGACCTATGGGACCTATGTAATAATAAGGGCCGGCTGCTGCATAAAAGTCAAAATTTTCCGTTTTACCGAAATGAAAACCGATCTCTGCATCGGCGCCTTTCATCGCGAATTGCCGCTTTTGGGAAAGGAGGAGATAATGACCTGAAAATCCATCAAAGCGCGTATCGTAGGGTGATGTACTCTTTTTCCCTACCGGCAAATACCCGTTCAGGCGGAAATCCCAAAGCTTCCCTAGCGTTTCAAGGCCAACTCCCACCTGATTGTAATGGAGCCTTTTCGTATTCCGGTAGTCATAATAGGCGTTCAGTCCAAATGTTCTGCACCCCGTGATTCTTCTCAATCCAAGGCCCGCATTTGCTGCCATCTTTCCATTGTTAAAAATATGGCCGCGTACATCGAGAAATGGAATCATGCGCAATGGCTCTGGATCGGGGGCAAAAAAGCCCTCGAGCGTCGTGTAGCCTTCGGAATATCCGACTCCACCTGTTTCTATATGCCGGACCGACACGCGGGCATGTCTTTTACCGTCCTGACAAATGTCTGAACCCGGCGGTTCCAACCCATCGCTAAACATTGCAATAGTCATAAAGCAAGCCAGAAAAATAGCACCAAAATGCAGCGACATAGGCGCCTTTAGTTTATACTAATTTTTTAAATGTCGTAAATAGTGAGTGTAATCTAATAATCCAAGTTGCTAGTCGATCATCCTTAAACTTCGCCCAGGTTTCTGGGCCATCAAATTTTTTTGGTGGCGAAGTTTTAAGGATGATCGACTAGCAACTTGGATTAATAATTTTCCCGGAAAGCCTAATTCTTGCTTTGCTTGACGCAGAGCTCGCGTTTCGCGTGGCAGTGTTTTTGGGTCGTTTGAAATAAGAAATAGGTCTTTCCCGCGTGTCTCATGCCTATGGGGCAACCTTAATCAATCGTTTTAGCTTCAGGAAATTTATAAGCACGAGGTGTGCTTTTTTCTGTGAATGAAAGCGCTGAGTGAAATTCTGCTTATAGTGTCTCTAAAATTGATTTCTATTTCTCATCCTTTTGCATAAGGTCAATTATGATACAAGCTGTCCTTTCCTGAAATGACAGCTTTAACCCTAACTGGCTAATAATGAAAACGATAGTGATTTTTGTGAAATAATCCAGTCCAAAGTCGTAACGCAACAAGTATTAGAGTTTCTATGAAAAATAGGGGATCGGCTATACAACCCGAATTTCTAAAGTTTTTCCTAGAGCAGAGGTAGCAATCACAAGAGATTTGAGACTGCATGATTTTTTTGGGTCAAGGAGTCGATCTACCGCCGTCCTACTGGTTTTCATTTTTTTTGCAAATTGGGCTTCTTCTGCTTTTTGAGCTCTTTTTCAAACTGATAAGCCAGGACTCTTTTCACGGCCTCTGTATTGCATTCATCAAAAATGCCTTCTTCTTTGAGAAAATCATCTAAGCTAGACCCTCGGTGTTTATTTGCCATGACCTTTTTTCTCCATTTTCGCTGCCATCTGCTTTATAAAAGACAACGGATATTGGATTGTGCGGCGGTGTCATCATAGGTCCAATTGAATGAGAAATAGTACCATTTTCGGTGCATTTTATACAACTTGGTTATGAGAAATCCACCAGCTCACGCGCCAGTCGGAGCTGGTGCGATCGGTATGTGAGATTTAGAGAAGGAGACGTAAATTTTTTCGAGATCAGATTCTTTTGCAATTGAGATCATTTAATCTTTAAGTTAATCGCAAATTCAATCCAAGCGCGATCACCAAAGAAACAAGGGTATGCCACTTGGGATTGCCTGTACCTGAAAGAGTCTTATAAAGACTCTCTCGGCCGACATTCGCTTTCTTGGCTAAAGCCCCAATTCCACCTTGTGCTTCTGCAACATTTCGAAGAGCAATGAGAAAGAGTTGTTGAGATTCTTCATCCCCTTTAAGGCTCTCTTCTAAAGCGTCGTTTAAATAAGCAACAGCTTGATCGTGATCTTTTAATTTTTCAAGAAGCCATTCTTCATATTTTTTATTTTTTGCCATATTTCTTCTCCCTGGATTGATATTCCTTTAGGTACTCCTTTGCCTTATCAATATCCCTAGATTGTGATCCTTTATCTCCTCCACACAAAAGCAATATCACCTTATTGCCTACTTTGGAGTAATAAATCCTGATTCCTGGGCCGTAATGAATTCGTAATTCAGCTATTTCGTTGCCAAGTGATTTACAATCTCCAAAGTTTCCCAGCTTAAGCCGGCCCAATCGTGTTAAAATTTTAGACCGTGTGTGCATTTCTCGAATGCTTTCAAACCAATCATCAAAAGGATTGCGCCCGGAAGGGGTCACGTAAAATTCAATCCCGATTTCCATATAGCATATATCGTATCTTTTAAGATACATCTTTTCAATGGAATTTTAAGTTATTAATTTTGAGATAGTTGCGAATTTTACAAAAAAGCTTATCCAGTCAAAAGTTCGTAACGTAACCAATAACTGGAGATTTACTGGCAACCACAGTCAAATAGCAGGCTGATCCAACTTTTCGCATATTACTGCCTCAAAAACAAGAAAAGCGGCCAAAATAACTTCGAATTTATTACGATTGGTATTACAAAGCAATTAATGCAGAGTCAGGATTCCAAAAAGGGCAATTTTTTATTAAATCTCTTCAAATGGCATCGAAAAAAAGCGACCGATGAGTCGATTGCCATTCATGAAAAAAAACTGCCCTCTACGATCATCGGAATCGCATTTGTCATTTTTATCGCTGTCTGTTTGTTTTTTTCGAACTCCGGATTTTTCTTTGCCTGGATGAACATCATCGAAGACAAAGCGTATGATTTGCAAGTGCGCCATACGTTTAAACCCTTAGCACAAAATCCATCGACAGTCATTGTAGCAATCGATGACCAAAGCATTGAGACAGAAGGGCGCCTTCCCTGGTCACGCAAAAAAATGGCGCTTCTTGTCGAAAACCTCAAAACGCTCGGCGCCAAAGTGGTTGCGTTGGATTTTATGTTTCCCCAATCGGAAGATAATATCGCCCAGGAAGTGATTGAAGATCTGAAACGAAAAAACAATCCCATCCCTCCTGAATTACAGAGCACGCTGGCAGATTTCGATTATGATGGAATCTTCGCAAAAGCCCTGAGCAATCAAGCTTCCGTCCTTGGGATGTATTTTGGCATGGGCAATCGATCGGTTGGCATATTGCCAGAGCCTTTGACCAAAATCACTTCGGAGATGTCTCATGTGTATCTTCCACATAAAACCAATTACTTAGGAAATATTGAACTTTTACAAAATGCAGCCAAATATGGCGGATTTATCAATTCCACTCCCGATTACGACGGCATTATCCGATTTGCCCCATTGATCTATCAATACAGCTCCGACCTTTATGGGTCTCTCGCCTTGGTAGCTGTCCGTCAATTTTTAAATGCTCAGCAGATCGAGCTCATTTCCAAACCTTATGCAAATCTTGATTTTTTAGAGAACATTACTCTGGATCGAAGGTCCATTCCGGTCGATCCTTATGGAAGAATTCTGATCCCTTTTCGAGGAGCAATACCCACATTTCATCAAATCTCCGCAACCGATGTGCTCCATCTCAAAGTAAATCGCGATGCCATTGACGGCAAACTAGTTTTCGTTGGAACAACGGCAACGGGCAGCGGCGATCTTTTTCCGGTAGCTGTATCTCCATCATTTTCAGCGATTGCAATTCACGCATCGATCGCACAGGGAATTATCGATAATTACCTCCCTTATCGCCCAACCTGGGGCAAAGGAGTTTCGGTCGCATTGATTTTGGGATTGGGAATCCCTCTTGCAGTATTTTTAGCTCGAATAGGCCCCCTGTCAAAAATTGCCTCCTCCTCATTGTGCATTGCGGCACTTCTCTTACTAGACCATTGGCTATGGGTTAATCAACAGATAGTGATCTCGGTCTTTTTTCCTATTTTCGTGATTGTAATTCTTCTTTTATTCGATGTGGTCTATGGATATGTCATTAAATCAAAACAAAGCCAGGCAATTAAACATATATTCGGTCAATACGTATCGAATGAATATATTGATTTGATGATGCAAAAGAAAAGCGAATTTGGCCTTTATGGAGAAAGCAAAGAGCTGACGATTCTCATTTCCGATATCCGCAACTTTACATCTATTTCAGAGAAGATGAGCGCGTCGGAACTCAAGGCGTTTCTTAATTTCTATCTCTCCGAGATGACACAACTCATTTTTGATACACGGGGAACCATCGATAAATACATCGGCGATGCGATTATGGGATTTTGGGGGGCTCCTCTTGAAGATGCCCAAACCTCGCTCCATGCCATTCTTACAGCATCTGCAATGCATGAAAAACTCAAAGCAATCAATAAACAATTTGCGGACGAGGCCCGTCCCCCGATTCAAATCGGCATTGGCATCGCCACTGGAATTGTGTATGTGGGGGATATGGGATCAAAATTTCATCGTTCTTATACAGCCATTGGAGACGATGTCAACCTGGCTTCCCGATTGAGCGATCTCACAAAATATTATTCTGTCGAAACGATTGTGTCCGGCAGTGCAGAAGCTGCAACGCGAGACCGGTTTTTTTATCGAAAGCTGGATCGGGTCAAAGTAAAGGGGAAAAAATTATCCATTCCCATTTTCGAACTGGTTTGTCCAATTGAAAACGTGACCCCTTCGATCAAAGATGAGATAGAACGGCATCATGAAGCGCTCGATGCCTACTTGAAAGGAAACTTTGAACTGGCAAAAACAATTTGGGAACAGCTTTTTAATGCAAAAGAAAATAAAAATCTGTATGCCATGTATTTAGCGCGATGCAAAGAACCAAAACCTTCGGATCCAAATTGGGATGGCGTACAAACATTCGAGGTCAAGTAATTCTCTGGTTGGGCGTCTTAGCCATTTTTTCGCTTTTTAGCGCGGAGCAGGTGGCCAGCGTCACAAATATTAAAGGAGACGCCCAAGCAACCCGGACATTGCAACCTTCCCGAACACTCAAATTGGGCTCCGCGATCTATATCGCAGACATGATTCTTGTCGGCCCCAATTCGGCTCTCCAAATCCAATATTTGGATGAAAGTATTTTAGAACTTGCCTCCAACACAAAATATCTCGTCAAAGAATACAAATATACGAAAGGCTCTGACCAAGACAGCAGCCACTCTCAACTCTTCTACGGGGGGATGCGGATGCTCAGCGGCAAGATTAAACCAAGCCCCGATCAATATGATATAGAAACACCGAACGCCACTTTGGGCCTTCTCGGCACTTTGATGGAAGCCAATTTCGAAGATGGAATACTGGCCGTAGGCTGCTCTCAAGGACGAGTGCAAATCACAAATAAGGGAGGGACCGTCGTCATTGGCGAAGGAATGGAGCAGTATGCGATCGTTACATCGTATCTACGGCGTCCGCGCATTTATGTCTCGCCTCCTCCCATTTTGATCAGACCTAATATTCGACCGAAGTAATACCAATTTCGGACTCTTGTGCAGATAGCCAAAGGTAATGCTGTAACCATCGTTCCTTTTCACGCGGAATTGACAACTCAAGAAGCGGCCGATTTTCTTAATATCTCGCGGCCTTTTCTGATTCAATTGCTTGAAAAAGAGAAAATGCCATTTAGAAAAGGGGGTTGTATTCTTCAATACTAGCCCCCTTTTCAAGAATCGATTTTCGGCGCTTTGAACCCGCCTAAAGGCCGATTCTTGAATCATTTTGGGTATAAGAGGGTGTCTACAAAGTGAGGCTTCGTCGATTTTTGGGATTATTTTGGCCGATTTTCGATTCAAATTGTGGGGGTCATATACGAAAGTTGATATTACCCCCACAATTTGAATCGAAAACCGGCTCAAAAGAACCCAAAAATCGACAGAAGCTCACATTGTAGACACTCTCTAAGTGGGTTGGGACTACCTGGCCGGCGTCTAGCCTCAAGGATTAGCTTGGGGCTTTTCTCTATTATGGATGGATCTATGAGCAAAAAGACATCACATACTCTGCATTTTTGAGGTTTAAATTCTCCTTGACTTTGCCTTCCTCTTTTTCCTATGCTATTTGGCGTGAAACAGCTATATCTCACCAAATTTATTTCTTCCTTTTTGCTGGCCATTGCGGCCCTGGATACAAAAGACACATTTATGGAGGACCACATGTCAAACCAAGTTAGCAGTGATGTTTGCAACTTAAGCCTCATTTATAATGAGAACTATCAATATTCTTTACCTCAAAAAGTTTTGGAGAGTTTTCTATCTGGAAAAGCATTTGATAATCCTGAAGTTTATACAGGTGAAGAATCTGAAAGATTGCGTAGCGATATTAACGCATTATGGCAAGGGATTTTGGCAACCAATCCTGTCAGAAAAAATTTAGCTATTATCACAGCTGGCGCACCAGGAGCTGGTAAGACCATCAAGCTAAGACAAGATTTAGAGGCAAATGCAAGCAAAGGTAGAACCTATGCCTATGTATGCCCTGACGACGTTTGTTTAAAGAATCAGACAAGAACATATGTTGCAGACCTTGCAAGTAGCGATGATTCAACGGCTGCCAGACAAAGCGTATATAATAAATGGCGTCCAGGATCTAATGCTGCGACACATTTAATTTTAGGGAACTTAATTCGAGAAAAGTACGCATTTTACTTTGGATCAACCTCATCGCATCCCGCAACAGGCAAATTTTTTGAATTCCTCAAAGCTCAGGGGTACACCATCAGCTTGATTCATGTATCGGCTCCAGAGGGCGTTTGCTGGGATTCTATACAAGAACAAAACAAAACCTTTGTAAACACAACAGAACAAGATGTAAAAGAAAAAGGGTTACTAACTCCTCAAAGGATTAACGACACATTTTTAAAATATGCTGACCAAATTGAGTTTTACTATCGTGACGATGTTAAACAAGATGCGGTATTAGCTGCTCGGTGGCTTAGAACTGAAGATGCTTCCGAATGTGCTGGAACACTTCAAATTCTTGAACCTAAACAATATGAACAGATTAAATTGGTTCATAATGCCGCTGTAGGGGTTCTTCAGAAGCCCGAACTTCTTTGGGAAGATGCTGTTGAATCTAAATCTAAAGTTTTAGCAATGACTCTTTAGTCTGTGGCTCTGGTTCCAGATAGGAGCAGGGCTTGTTAACGAAAAAAGACGAGAAAACCGATCACTCAGTAAGAGGGTCGGTTTTTTTAGCTCTTGTGAAAAGCGATTCTTCAAGTAATACCATTTATCAAAAATAAGTTCACTTTGGCAAGGAAGCTGCACAAATTTTTGTGTCTGGAGCGAGCGACCATTGCCTATGGCCAAGGCGCGAGTATACCCAAAAATTTGTTGCAAAGCTGACGTAGCCAAAGTGAACTTATTTTTGATAAGTGGTATAAAATGCCTATTTCGCAGATCATATTTTTCTTTTCATGCAGCTTTTTGTTTCATGCGTATTGACAAAAAAAGGGAGGTTGTTTACAATACCTTCATATTTTGGTTATGGAAGGCAAATATGGTTGAAGTTAGAGGTGCTACATATAGTAAAAGATCCAATACTACCGCTTCTTGTACCCCAAATCCATGTGCTCCTTCTCCTTGTACGACAAGGGTGATTCGCACAGGCCCTAGCTATATTCGTTCCTCGTTTCCCACTTCTTTTTTCCCTTCCTATCCCGTGTACGCCAATCCAACTCCACCCGTGGTCATCCACTCGTCCCCAACTCCTGTTGTAGTAAGTTCGCCCTATGAGCAGGTGGTTGTTGTCCGGGATGAAGAAGCGAAAAGGCGGGACGCCATTATTGGAGCCCTGGTGATCGGTACTATTCTTCTGGTTGTAGTTGCAGCCGCCGCAGTGTCTATTTCTCGAGATTGTAGATTGATCCGGGAAGATTGCACGCCTCCCGATCTATTTGGAGATCAATGGTGCACGCCCATTTACGACTGTAAATGGTAAGAAGCTGTACTAATACCAATCGCAACAAATAACTTCATATTTGAGCCGATTTTCGATCAAAATTTAGACAACTTTGAATAAGCCGATGCGTTTTTGCTTTCCGAGCTTGCGAGGACGCATCGGCTTATTCAAAACTCGCGTTACGCCGGCTCCGGAAATGATGAACGCACGCAAGAATTCCGGTTCCAATGAGACAGAGGCTGCTCGCCAGCAAGGGACTTTTTTCACTAATGGCAGCGAAAGAACCCGCCAATATGGAGCTGACGAACATGCCAAAAGACATCAGCGACTGCGAAACCCCAAACACTTTCCCCTGATTCTCTTTGCCAGCGAGGTTGGAAAGTAAAGCCAGGATGCTGTTCCAAAGAATAGACCCTCCCATCGCCAAGCATGGCAAAATGACATACCACCACATGGTTGTGGGTGTATAAGCCAAAGCCGCTACCAACACTCCAACAATCGGCAAAACACCCAAGATGAATACTTCCGGGAGAAAGCAAAGAGCCAGCCCCCTGTTCATAGCTGTAGCACCGATCAGCCAAAAAATAGCCTGATATCCGGAGAATAACCCAATCACTGTCTGATCCACGTGGAAATGCTGCACTAGCAAAGCTGGGTAAAAAAGAATGAAAAAACCCCATCCCAGGAAAAACAGGCCAGAGATTACAAGCCACCCGCTCATCTGTGGTATTCTGGAAAGTTTCGAGAGATCTCTTATTTCCTGTTTCCAGTCATGTTTTTCTCGGTGGTCTTTCACCCGAGTTTCAGAAAAACCCCATACGATCCAGACATAGTTAATAAAGAAAAGCGCCGCAGCAAACCAGAGCGGAGTGGAAAAATCCGCCCAAGCAAAATATGTATGAGAAGAGAGAATGCCCCCAAGAGGCGGCCCTACAATCCAAGATATTCCTCCGGCAATTCCGGATAGCGCCAGATTTTTTCCTTTTTCCCTCTCGGAACTCATGTCGGCAATTGCAGCCTGGGCAGTGGCTGCATTCGCCGAACAAATTCCTGCAAGAATACGCGAGATCACAAGGCATACAATGCTTCCCCACCATACGGACAGCGCCGATAAAACAAACGTCAAAGCGCCGCTTAAAATCGTCCACTCGAGCACTTTTTTTCTTCCCAAATGATCTGATAGAGCGCCAATAAAAGGCATAAAAAGAAATTGGGTAAATGGATAACAGGCGATGAGAAACCCTAGCAACACATTGCGTTTTTCTATGCTTGTATCTGCAGGCAAAAACCCATTATTCACATCCAGAACCAAGGGAGCGAAAATCGTCAAGACAATCCCCCATCCCAACCCATCGTTAAACATCGTAAAAATGAGCGAGTAGAAGGAGCGCTTTCGAATCATTGAACCGCAATCCCTAAATGTTGCATTGCGTCTTTTAAGTCGTGAATCACAATATCAGGCTTCCAGTCGAAAGGATTAGGAAGCTTTTGAGGATTATACCAACAAAAAGGAATTTGTAAATTTCTGGCCCCTTGCCCATCGCTTGTTAAAGAATCGCCGATCATCAGAGTTTGAGAGGGCTCGGAAGGGATCAGATCAAGCGCTGTTTGAAAAATTTTAGGGTGAGGTTTGGCAACGCCACATTCTTCAGAGACGACCATGATTTGCGAAAAACGGGAAAACCCTAATTTTTTTTGTTTATTGCGCTGTAAATGAGTAAATCCATTGGTGACAAATGCAATGGGAATGGAAAAGGATTGTAATGTTTCGAGCAATTCCTCAGCCCCTTCAATCCACTCTGCGTGCAAAATGAGCTGGTGTTCATAAAACTGGACAATTTCCGGCAAAAATGGGATCTGATAATGATCTGCAATGTGTTTAAAGCGGAGATTTGCAATAGCAGATGTTAAGATTTTTCCCTCTTCGACGAGATTCCAAAGATTGCGATTCACATCAATGTAATGAGCATAAAAAGCATCCCAAAAACTGAGATGATGAAAGTATTTTGCGTAACATTTCCTCAGAGAAATTGATTCGCTTTTTTTAAAATCAATCAATGTATCATCTAAATCGAAAAGCACTGCTTTATATCGAATATCTTTAGAATGCATAATAGACTTAATTAATCGATTTCATAAAGAGGAGCTGAGAGACGCTTGCCATTGAGAGCATTCCAATAACTCGTCATCTGGGTTCCATCCGGATTTTGAACGATAATGCAAAAAATCGGTAAAAAAATCTCCGTCGTTTTGCGAATGGCAAAATCATTGCCGAACGCAGCCTGGGTAATCGCTTCAATTTGAGAAGGCCGATACCTTTTTTTTACACGGATTGCTTTTTTTGTTGGCTTGGTAACAAGCCAATGTTCGAGTTTGGTTTCTGGAATGACCATAAGCCGAGGATTTTGCAAATGCAGCCGGTACGTATTGCCGGCTTGAACAATTAAGCTTTTTTTTCTACAGCTGTCAATCCATGCATCGAGAATATGATTTTCGATGTTTAAAAATTTAGAAAGTCCATCGCGATCCCAGGAACCTCCCCGAGACGCAAGAGCATTAATGACCTTGAATTCTTGCCTCGTTGCATTTGCAGCGATGCAATCCGTAAATCCATGAGTCCTTTCCCATGTGCTGGTGTTGACGACCATTTCCCCATCGACAAGACCCCATAGAATCACCCCTTCTCCGGTTTTGTCTTGCGATCGCGTATATTTCACATCCATCAGAAGGTAGGGGACGAATTTGAGCGTCGGTTCGAGAAAAACATGGGCATTATCCGATAGAAGCTCCATGCGATGCGCTTCCATGATGCTTTCAGCGGTATAATGCACTTCGAGCGTCTGAAATGTATCTGCTGTAAAAAAATCTTCAATTTTCGAGCTGACTCCAGGGAAAAAATTCCAGGCCCAATACCCGACCAGTCCAAGCGCACACAAAAAAACAAGCAAGCCGGTTCGCTGCATCGACATAATTTCTTTTTACTGGTATCAATCTTTCATAGAAAGAAGAAATTCTGCATTGGTGGCGGTTTTTTTCAATCTAGCCAGCAAAAGATTCATTGCGTCTATTGGGGTCAAATCGGCGATTCCCTGGCGCAAAAGATAAATTTTCGGCAGCTCGGCCGGATGGAATAAAAGCTCTTCTTTTCGAGTCCCGCTTTTAATCAGATCGATCGCCGGGAACAGCCTCCGGTCGGCAAGGCGCCGATCCAAGACAAGCTCCATATTCCCGGTTCCTTTAAACTCCTCGAAAATCACCTCATCCATCCGCGAGCCGGTATCAATAAGGGCGGTGGCAATGATTGTCAGAGAACCGCCCTGCTCAACATTTCGTGCGGCTCCAAAAAACCGTTTTGGCTTATGAAGGGCATTGGCATCGACGCCTCCTGTGAGGATCTTTCCGGAATGGGGCTGCACCGTATTGTAAGCGCGGGCAAGCCGCGTAATATTATCGAGCAGAATGACTACATCATAGCCGCATTCAACGAGGCGGCGCGCTTTTTCTATCACCATTTCGGCAATTTGCACATGCCTTTCCGGCGGCTCATCGAATGTAGAGGCGATCACTTCCCCTTTGACCGTGCGGATCATATCCGTCACCTCTTCAGGCCGTTCATCAATGAGAAGAACGAGAAGAATGACTTCGGGGTTATTGAGTTCGATGGCATTGGCGATGTTTTGCATCAAAATCGTCTTTCCCGATTTTGGAGGCGCGACAATCAATGCTCTTTGGCCCTTGCCGATAGGAGAAGCAAGGTCCAGGACGCGCGTAGAAAGCCTTTCCCTACTCGTCTCCATCACAAGCCGCTTATTGGGATAAAGCGGGGTCAGGTTTTCAAAAAGGACGCGGTCGCGAGTTTGTTCGAACGTTTTTCCATTGATCCGCTCCACTTTCAGCATGGCAAAATACTTTTCTTTATCTTTTGGAGAGCGGATGGACCCGAAGATGGTATCTCCTTTCCGCAAATCAAAACGGCGGATCTGGGCTGGAGATACATAAATATCTTCAGCGGAAGGAAGATAATTGTAATTGGGGGAGCGGAGAAATCCAAATCCATCGGGCAAAACCTCAAGAACACCCTCTCCATATAACACTTCATTGGGCCGCTCGGAGATGGTTTTCACAATCTCAAACACCACCCCCGATTTGGTCAAAGGGGCGGTATGTTTGAGGCCGATGCTGCGGGCGTATGCTTGAAGCTGATCGATATTCATCCGTTGCAAATCGGAAATTCGAGTCACAGCTTCAAAATTTTGAGAGGATTGTTCGGGAGAGGAAAGATTATTTTTGGATTCGGTTTGTTGATCTTGATTCATGTAGGATTTGCCTTAGGTTAGAATTTTGTTCAATGCAACGACCTGATTTTTTAAATCATCTATCGTTCCATTATTTTCGATGGTAAAATGGGCCCGTTTTGCTTTTATGCCGGGATATAATTGCCGCTTCATTCTTCGGTCATATTCTTCTAAAGTGAAGCCCGCCTGCTGAAATCTTCGACGGGCAATCGCATCATCCGCCAACACAGTAATGACCCAGTCATAAAATGATTCTCCCCGAATTTCAAAAAGCAAAGGAATCTCTACCACAAATGACGTGTATTTTCCCGAATCACATTGTTTCAAATACAGTTCTTCGATTGTGCGAAGAACAGCCGGATGCAAAAGCTTTTCCAGCTTTTCGAGCTGTTGCGGATCTTTAAAAACCTTTTCTGCTAACATCCGTCGGTTTATTTTCGCTTCAATTAAAATGTCTGAGCCGAATTGCCGGATAATTTGCTGCCCGAGATCGGTGTCGGAATCGAGCAGGGCATGAGCAATCGCGTCTGCATTGACAACGAAAGCTCCCAGCTCCCTGAAGATCCGGCAAACGGTACTTTTTCCGCTTGCTACTCCACCTGTGATAGCAATTTTCTTCAACTTTAACATTCAGCCCAATTTTTGCCAACGGCCATTTGCACTACAATTGGGACATTTAAAGATAAAACCCCCTCCATTTTTTCCTTTACAATTTTTTGCATTGTCTCAAGCTCTGGATCAGGCGCTTCAAAAATCAATTCATCATGGATCTGGAGAATCATTTTTGATTCCAACTTTCGGCTTTCCAATTCCCGGTCGATTTCAATCATGGCCATTTTGATGAGGTCGGCAGCAGTCCCTTGCAAAGGGGTATTGACCGCGAGCCTTTCCGCCGCGGAGCGAATGGCAGGATTTTTATTGTGAATTTCGGGGATCGGTCGCTGTCTTCCCGTGAGGGTCGTAACAAATCCCATTTTGCGCGCCTCTGTTTTGCACGATTCGAGATAGTCTGAAATCTTAGGGTATCTATTAAAATATTTTTTAATAAAATCTGACGCTTCTTTTATGGAAATTCCAAGCTGTTTCGAAAGTCCAAACGGGCCCTGCCCATAGATGATGCCGAAATTGACGGTTTTTGCCGCGTCTCTCATTTCGGAAGTAACCATAGAAGGGGGAATGTCATAGACAAGAGATGCGGTATGGGTATGAATATCCTGGCCTGATGAAAACGCGCGGATCAGCTCCTCATCTTTGCTAAAATGGGCTAAAAGGCGCAGCTCGATTTGTGAATAATCGGCGCCGATGTAAGACCAGCTGGGGCGCTCGGGCTTGAAACAGCGCCTGATGGCGAGCCCCTCATTGGAACGGACCGGAATATTTTGAAGATTTGGATTTTGGCAAGAGAGGCGTCCCGTGGCTGCGACGGATTGGCTGAAGGTGCAATGAATTCGCTGCGTGCGGGGCAAAACGGATGTGGGAAGAGCTTCGATATATGTGGAGCGGAGTTTTTCCAGTCCTCGATAGTCCAAAAGAAGCTTGGCGATCGGATGCCGGACAGCTAAAGCTTCAAGCACATCGGCTCCGGTTGAAAATTCCGTTTTCTTACGAAACGGCTGCTTGAATCCCATCTTGACAAAGAGAATTTCACTGAGCTGTTTCGGCGAGTTAAGATTGAATTCCGCTTTTGCTTCTTGAAAAATCTTTTGCCTGAGGTGTTCCAGTTGATGCAACTGATTTGCTCCCAATTGCTTGAGCTGCTCCACATCCAAATAAATTCCGGTTCGTTCCATTTTGGCTAGAATGGGCAAAAGCGGTATTTCAATATCAGAGAGAAGCTTTGTGAGATTTTTTTCCTCAAGCTCCTTTTCAAACAGTTCTTTCAGCCGTATTGTGTAGTCAACGTCTTCGCAACAATAAGCAGACACTTTTTGGATCTCTACATCCATCATGGAAATTTGCTGTTTTCCTTTTCCAATCAAATCGGCAATCGGAGTTTTTATTTTTTTGAATTTCTCAAGCGCAAGTTCATCCAATCCGTGCCGCCGGTTTTGAGGATTCAAAAGGTAAGAAGCAATCAGAGTGTCAAAGGAGATGGAAGATAGGTGAATTCCCTCATTTTCCAACACATGGAGATCGTATTTTATATTATGTCCGAAAAAGGAACATTGCGAAGATTGAAAAAAAGCTTTCAGTAAAGAGATTGTTTTCTCTCCCAATTTTCCGTTGCGGGGAACATACCACGCTTCTTTAGGCCCCAAACCAAACCCGATTCCGACAAGAGCGGCTGTCATCGGCGATACAGAGGTAGTTTCCGTATCAATACAAACCTGGCGCTGGCCTGCCAACTTTTCAAAAAGCCTTTTCAGCTCCTCTTCCTCGTCAATGAAATGGTATACGGCTTGAAGATGCTTTTCCGGTTTTTTAGAGGAAGTTTTGATTTCTCCCATATCGCGCAAAAGAGATAGGAATTTCATCCGGTGATAAAATTCGGTCAGGGCATTTCTATCGATTTCTTTGATTTCGTAAAATGTCTCGTTTTTTGGAACTTCCACACTTAAGTTTAAAGTGGCGAGTTCGCGGCTCATCAACGCCTGGGATTTATTGGCTCGAAGGATTTGTTGTTTTTTTTCTCCTTTGATTTTTTCAGGATGGGCTAAAATCACATCCAAAGCACCCAATTCGGCAAGCAAAGCAGACGCGGTCTTTGGGCCAAATCCGGGAATGCCCGGAATATTGTCAGACGCATCTCCGACAATGGCTAAATAATCGAGCATTTGATCCGGACGGACGCCGAAGAGCTCCTCAACTTTTTCCGCATTGATCAGGAGATTGTCTTTATGCGCATGAACCACAAAAACCTTGTCATTGACAAGCTGCATCAAATCCTTGTCGCTCGAGCAAAGATAGACATCGGCTCCCTGCCTCGCGGCCCATGTGGCAACAGCCGCCATCGTATCGTCCGCTTCTACCCCTTCGACGCAAAGAGTCGAAAGGCCGGCCATCTCGCACCACTCATAGGCCCATTTAAATTGCGGGTAAAGGTCGGAAGGCGCCTCCTTGCGATGCATTTTATAGTCCGCATACACTGCGAGTCTTGATTTTTTATTATCGGGACCGTCGAATACGACGACAAAATGTCCAGGTGAAAAATCTTTGAGCAATTTGTGAATAGAGCGGATAAATCCATATAAGGCGCTGGTCGAGAGTCCTTTATGGTTGAGCATAGGCCCGATCGCATAATACGATCGAAATAGGTAATTCACCGCGTCGACAATATAGATATTTTCCACCTTTCCGCTCCTTCAATTTCCGCGCAGAAAAAAAACTTGTTGATTTATAGATTAGCAAATCCTTATTAGGGAAATAAAGAAGAGATAATGATCTTGGGATGTATTGCATGATCCGGAATCGGCACACGGAAAAATGGGAAAAATACAGGAGCGAAAACTTTTTTCAGCATTTTTCTTGATTAAATTTATCCGCAGGCTTAAAAAATAAAGTAATAACCAAAATTGCCTTCGGAGACTGCATGAAAGATGCATCGCTGAAAAGCAGATGGGTGGATATGAAAAAAAAAGAAACAATCTTAGCGCAAGCTAAAAACCTTCTTCCAAAACGGAGAGCAACAATGAACTTAGCGACGAAAACAATGCCCTGGATGGCGGCCTCATTTTTAGCGGCTGCATCACTCTTTGGGCAAAATCAAAACCAAGGCGGATGTCCGCCCCAACCTTCTGTGTGCAAGCCTGTGCCGCCGCCACGTTGCGGCCCTCTTCAAGCTCCACAGCAGCCCACTGTATGCGCATATAATGCGCCTGCAGAAATCAATATCGGCATGCAAGGCGATATCGACTTTTTCGTAACCGGCAGCTTTATTTATTGGCAGCCTTCGCAAGACAATATGTCTATCGGGCTGACAGACAATAACCCGGTTCTGGGCGTCACTCCGGAACCCACAATCCAGGGCGCTTTTATCGACATGGATTTCGATTTCAAACCCGGTTTCCAAGTCGGTGCGGGAATGAACCTTCAATGGGATGATTGGGTTGGATATGTCGAATATACCAGAGTCCACGGAACGCACCATGCCAGTTCAAACGGTCCGTTGACTACCCCAAGCATCTTGGCAACCCAGGGGCATTCCTGGATCTACGGGATAGCCGGGCAGCTCTTCAATACCGCGAATGGCAGTTACAGAAACAACCTCGACTTCGTTGATGTTGAAATGAGCCGCGTCTACTACGTAGGCAGGTGGCTGGTGTTCCATTCGGCATGGGGAGCAAGGGGCGCGTGGATTACGCAAAACATGCATACGCAGTATAGGAATACTACGGCTGCAGCAGTGAACGACATATCCGCAACCGTCATGTCTTATCCGGGAGAAGCGAATGTTTATCAAAGAGCGCATTCTTGGGGACTTGGTCCCAGATTGGGCTTAATCATGGATTGGATGCTTGGCTGCGGATTTAGATTCTTTGGATCCGGTTATGGAGATATTCTATATAGCCAATACAAAATCCAGGACAAAACCGTTTTTATCCCATATGTTTCAAATGGCACGTCTCTTGCCACCGGACGCCCGGTCAGCATCATAACATATGATAAGGCCAGAAGCCTCTTGAGAGCCCACATGGATTTTGAAATGGGCTTGGGATGGGGATCTTACTTTGACCATAATGACTGGCATATCGATCTGTCAGCATCCTATGGATTCCAAGTATTCTTCGACCAAAATATGTTTCGGCAATTCCCTAGCGCGCGAGTCGGAATCAATACGATGCCGCATGGGAATCTCTATGTACAAGGTTTAACTGCTACGCTAAGAATCGATTTCTAAGAGCGCGTCTGCAGCATAATCATATCTTCGGCAGGCCGGAAGAAATTCCGGCCTGTTTTTTTTGAAAACATTATGTATTAAATTCATCGATCAAGTTTGCCACCAACGCAGTCCATCCGGTTTGATGGGAAGCTCCTAAACCACGCCCGCTATCGGCATGAAAATGTTCATAAAAAAACAAATGATCTTTAAAATGGGGATCTTTTTGGAATTTTTCCACATTTCCAAACATGGGCCTATTGCCTTGCTGATCTTTCTTAAAAAGATTTAAAAGCCTTTTTGAAAAGCTTTCGGCCATTTGATCCAATGTGACAGCCTCTTCGTTTGGTATTTTGATTTGCAATGAATCTTGAAACACCTCCCCAAGCCGTTTCAACGTTTCAATCAGAAGATAATTAATAGGAACCCAAATCGGACCTCTCCAGTTTGAATTCCCTCCTTTGATTTTCTCCTTTGTTTCTCCGGGTTCATAGCAAAGCGACTGGCCGTAAAGGCGAACAGGATGCTCCTTGTGATACTTTGAAAGGCTTCTTAACCCAAATTCTGAACGAAATTCATTAGGATCCCAAAGATAGGTTAAAAATCGGGCAAGTTCCTTCGAATCCAATAACCCAAATCGAAACTTTGTGCCTGCGGAATGGGAAATTTTTTGGACGCATTTATCAGTCAAATGGGACTTGTTTTTTATGAACCATTGAAATGCCGAATAAAAATCGGGATATTGTTTCAATTCTTCCTCATCTAACACATCGCAGGCAAAAAACGGGATGACCCCTGTAAGAGACCGAACCCGGATCTGATTGTGCTTCCCATCCGGACACCGAAGTGTGCTATAAAAAAATCCATCCTCTTCGCACCACATATCATAATGACGCCAATACCCCTTTCTCATCGCGGCCGTTACATACACAAAGTGTTGAAAAAATTTAATCCCCAACCCCTCGTAAATCGCATTTCTTTTTGCCAAAATCAGGGAGATGCGCATCAGATTCAGGCAGAGAATCGATATCCATCCCGAGCCATCGGCTTGATCCAATAAAAACCCGGGGGGCAATTTTTCTGACCTCTCTGTAAAAAATCCAATGTTATCCATTCCCAAAAATCCCCCTTCGAAGATATTGTGACCGAGGCTATCTACCTTGTTGATCCACCAGGCAAAATTGAGTAGCAGCTTATGAAAGCATTTTTCGAGATACGGATAATCTTCTTTCCCAAATTTCTTCTTTTCCAACTCAAAAATTTTTAAAACAGCCCAAGCCTGGACAGGGGGATTTACGTCGCTAAATTCCCATTCATAGGCCGGCAAAGCCCCATTCGGATGCTGAAATTGATCGAAAAGCAAAAGCCAAAGCTGCTGCTTCGCAAATTCCATGTCGATCAAAGCGAAGGTGAGGGCATGAAAGGAGAGATCCCAAGCCGCAAACCAGGGAAATTCCCACTTGTCGGGCATTAAAAAAACGCGCATGGAGATTACATGACGCCAATGAATGTTTCGGATATTCTTGCGCTCTTCGGGAGGAGGTTTTTTGGGGTTGTCTCCTTCAATCCAGGCGCCTACATCGTAATTATAAATTTGCTTATTCCAAATCATGCCTGCAAAAGCTTGCCGTTGAATCTCTTTTTCTTCTGCAGAGGCGGTTTTCGGATGGATAGATTGATAAAAAAGATCCGCTTCGGCTTTTCTCAGCGAGATGACCTCTTCAACAGATTCTAAAGGATTTTTCATCTTGCTTGGCGTCAAACGAAGATAAACAACTTTTCTCTCTCCGGGGGCAATATTCGGAAAAAAGTAATGAAATGCGGATTTGGTCCCCACCTGTTTGGGATTTACAGTATTCGCATGATTCTGAATGAGATACTGATGAAACGCGTCTTTCACATAGGGAGTATCATTTGGTTTTTCCCACAGTGCATTTTGATTCGTATCGTTATTCGTAAAAAGAGAGCGTCCTCCTGAAGAGGCGTAAAGATACCGTTTTCCAAGATGGTAATCAAATGGAATGTGTTGAGGCGTTGGCATTTCGGTATCATCAGCTACCATGCACAATTCTCCATCCATCCGAATGATCGGTTCCGCCTTTTTCTCTCCTTCCCAACTCCACTGATTGCGAAACCAAAGTTGCGGTAAAATATGAAGAGGGGCATGGGCGGGACCCCGGTTGATCGCTTCGATCCGAATACAAATATCGTCAGGTTCTGCTTTTGCATATTCGATATAAAGATCAAAATAACGATCTTCATTAAAAATCCCGGTGTCCAGCAGTTCATATTCCGGATCATCCACCCCTCTTCCCACATTTTCTTCGACCAGTTTCTGGTAGGGAAAAGGAGTTTGAGGATATTTATAGAGATATTTGAGATAGCTATGGGTTGGAGTCGCATCCAAATAATAATAGATCTCCTTTACATCCTCCCCGTGATTTCCTTCGAAGCAACTCAGCCCGAAAAGCCTTTCTTTCAAAATCGGATCTACCCCATTCCAAAAAACAGGCGCGAATAGAAGAACCTGATACCGGTCGGAAATTCCTGCGATTCCATCTTCGCTCCATCTAAAAGCGCGAAAACGGGCATGGTCGTGAGGAAAAGAACTCCACGCATCCCCATCTACGCTATAATCTTCCCGGACAGTCCCCCAGCTCCGTTCCGCGACATAAGGACCCCATTTTTCCCATTCGGAAAGAAAACCGACCGAAGGATTAAACCCCTTGTTTCTTAAAAAATATGAAGCTTCTTCGATTCGTGTTCTTTCCGGATTCATGGCTTTACATCTTCCACAAAAGCCGCCGCGCCAATCAGGCCGGTGTCATCATTTAATACAACTTGAATGGGGATCGTTTGGAGAAGACTCCGAAAACGGCCCTTGCTTATAAAGGAAGAAAGAAAACCCTCCCCCTTTAATCTTTCCAAAATATGCGGCGCAATTCCCCCTCCCAGATAAATGCCTCCAAGAGCCGAAAATCTCAATGCCACATTTCCCACTTCAGCGCCGTAAATGGATACAAACCAGTCAAGCGCCTTTGCACATGTCCTATCTTTATTTTTTACTCCCCATTCCGACACCACCATTGCCGGGTCTCTTTGTTCCATTTCCATTTTCACTTCGGGAGAAAGCAAGCTTTGATTTGTATCCACCAAGAATCGAAAAATATTATAGAGTCCAGGGCCAGACACTACCCTTTCATAGGAAACATGATCAAACTGATTTTTAAGATATTGGAAAAGAGCAATCTCCTCATTATTTCGAGGCGCAAAATCCGAATGTCCCCCTTCGGATGCGAAAGGATGGTGCTTTTTTCCATCCCAATACAATCCCGCTTCTCCGAGGCCGGTGCCTGCGGAAACCAGAGCCCGGTTTCCTTGGCCGCCCGAATTTCCTGTCTGAAGGGAATAGAGATCCTCTTTTTTAAGCAAATGCAAACCGTGCGCGTTTGTTTCGAGATCATTCAACAGCTTTGTCTGAATCTGAAACGTATGGCTCAATTGCGCCTCATCCAATACCCATGGCAAGTTGGTCGCTTTGCATTTCCCATTGAGCACTGCTCCGGCAATCCCAAAACAGGCCTTTGACGCGGTTTTTCCTTCCGATTGCATGAATTCCTTGATGATCAATTCGAGTCCCGGGTATTTACGGCTGGGATACTTTTTATCGGAAATTTTCTTCCCTTTTTCGAAAAAAGCAAGCCGCGTATGCGTTCCCCCGACATCTCCAACCAAGATCATTTTATCTCCTTTGTTTAGAGTTATCATAAGAGGCGCTTTTTTTTCTTTGACTAGAAGGGGATCTTCCTTCCATGCTTATAGAGATACGGAGGTAATAATCTATGACTCAACAACAACCTGCAGTAGATTCTGCAAAAAAAAAGGCGCTTGAACTTGCCATTGCCCATATTCAAAAACAATTTGGGGAAGGGGCGATCATGGCCCTTGGCAAACATTCCGCCGCCCACGGCCTCAGCGTCATCAAAACAGGGGCTGTTTCTCTCGATCTCGCTCTTGGCGTTGGCGGTGTTCCCCGAGGAAGAATCATTGAAATCTACGGACCCGAATCTTCCGGTAAGTCCACATTGGCAACCCATATTGTTGCAAATGCACAAAAATCGGGAGGTCTTGCTGCCTATATCGATGCTGAACATGCTCTCGATCCTGCTTATGCTGCGAAAATCGGGGTCAATATTGACGATCTTATGATTTCTCAGCCTGATAATGGCGAAGAGGCTTTGAACATTGCCGAAATGCTGGCCCGCTCCAATGCGATAGATGTGATCGTAATCGATTCGGTTGCCGCACTTGTTCCCAAATCGGAACTCGAGGGAGAAATTGGAGATCAGCATATGGGGCTTCAGGCCAGGATGATGTCTCAAGCGCTTCGAAAATTGACAGCCACTTTGTCCAGAAGCAATACCTGCGCAATTTTCATCAACCAAATCCGCGAAAAGATCGGGGTGATGTTTGGAAATCCCGAAACCACGACAGGGGGCCGCGCCCTGAAATTTTATGCTTCGATCCGGATGGATATTCGCCGTATTACAGGCATTAAAAGTTCAGATAACGGAGCTGATATCGGCTCACGGGTCCGGGTAAAAGTTGTGAAAAACAAATGCGCTCCGCCATTTCAATCTGCGGAATTCGACATCATTTTCAATGAAGGCATTTCTCATATCGGCTCATTGATCGATATCGGCGTCGATTGCGGCGTCATCGATAAAAAAGGGACCTGGTTCAGTTACCAAACCCATCGTCTTGGCCAAGGCCGAGAGGCGGCTCGTGAAGAACTGAAAAACAATTCCAAATTAACCGAAGAGATTGAAAAAAACATTCTTGCCAAAATGCAACAGGCGAGGACGCCCTCAACAACAAATGCCGCAGAGGCTCTGGTGTAAGGCTTCAAACAACTCTTGAAACGGCTCTGTCCAAAGATGGAGTTTTTTCAAAGAGGTTCGAAATAAAGCGATCTCCTTTTCAAAAAGGGAAATCGCTTTTTTTCTTCCAAATAACATAGCGATATTCATTTCTTTCACGCCATCTTGTACATCGTCTTGCAAATCATCGGCAATCTGAAATGCCATGCCAAGATGAAAGGCCAGTTTTTGTAACTCTTTCACGCAAGATGTGCATCCGCCTCCAAAAAGCCAACCGAAAAGGAAAGAGATTTCAAACAGGGTAGTCGTTTTTTGCACGATCACTTTCCGGATCGTCTTCCAGCTTGAATCGGGCGGAAACAGATCTAAATATTGCCCACTTGTGGCGCCCTGGATCCCGGCGCATTTGGTAGCGGCGGAGAGGCAAAGAAATGAAGCTTCGCTTGCCTTCGAACAAAAACGGTTGTCTTGACTCATTTGCTCCTGATTGAGGTAAATCCCTCCATATCCTTCCGCGATCAACGTATAGCTCGCCAATATGGCGGTAGCCTCTCCAAAAGCTTTGTGCAAAGAGAGGCGGTTTCTCCGCAATTCATCATTGTCCATACAAGGAAGGTCATCCGCAATCAAAGACGCCGTATGAAAAAACTCCACTCCCAATGCCGCCGGAAGGACATTTAAACCATTGGATAAAGCATCGGCAGTCATCATGACGATCAATGGGCGGATTCTTTTTCCTCCAGAGACAAGGGCATATTCGCAAGCATCGCGCAAACGGCTTTTTTTCCCAAAACGTTCGATTGCCAAGGGGAGTTCTTTTTCAAATTTTTGACGGTAATTTTCAAGGAGCATGCGCTTTTTCCGTTAGCTCACGGTTTCTTAAAGCAAAAAGAGGGTTGGTGATAGGTTCTATATGGACTTTTGCGGCCGCTTCAATTTGACTAAAGGGAGGGATCGACCCGCCAAAATGCAAAAGAGGATAGGAAATGCTGTCTTTGCCAATGAGAGTCCCTGGATTTAAGACGCAATTGCACCCGATCTGCACCCGGTCTCCAATCACAGCGCCGAATTTTTTTAAACCGGTCAAAACCCGATTTCCGCAATCCCAAATAGACACTTCTTTTCTATCAAGACGCAAATTCGCGCATTTGACTCCGGCCCCCAAATTGACTCCATTGCCTATGATTGAATCTCCGATATAGGCGAAATGCGTGGCCGCCACATCGTCGAGAAGAATCGAATGTTTGATTTCCGTCCCATGTCCAACGACAGATCGATTTCCGCAAATCACCCCCCCCCGTAAATAAGCTCCATGCCGCAAGATGCAATTCGAGCCGATGATGCAAGGCCCCTGAATGAACACTCCGGGTTCAATCACCGTATTTCGACCAATTGCGATGAGTTCGGCTCGCTCCAAATGGACTCCCGACGCGATTTGAATCTCTATACGGAAAACTGATTTCATCAAGTAATTATTTAATAAAAGAAGCGGCGACCAGATGGGTTCCCCTGGCCTCCAAAGGGCGCTATGAGAAAAGCGTTGAAGAGAAAAATAGTCTGAGATTTCAAGCATCTTCGAGTATACCCAAAGTGATTCAAAAGTTGGCCTTTGGGTATAGTATACGCGGATCTGCCGTTCTTATGAACAACTTCCACAATCTCTATAGATTTAATAGAGTCTAAAGAATTAGATATTCTTCTTCTGTCTTTGTGGAAATGTAGATAACTCAAGCAGATTTGGGAGAGAAAAAGGGGGGGGAAACCTTGTTCATAACTTGTTGACAACTTGTTCAAAACCCCTCGGTTTTGAACAAAGTCAAACTTATCGACAGGTTTTGAACAAAGTTATGAACAAAAAAGTTAGAGCTTGGCTAGCGCCCGATAGCCGAAATAAAACAGAGGACAGCCTGCAAGGCAATAGACAAACCACCAGCTTGCATCCCATTTTAAAACAACAACTCCCTTATGCGAAAAAAGAAGAATCAAAAGACCGAGTAAAACAAGCTGCGCTCCCAAAGTAAAAAGAACAGTTGGAATAAACACATTTTTAGATTCTTCCTCTAGAGGAGTTTCTTTCTGAGATGCTTCGCGGCTGGCCTCTGGCTGCCTTGGCGCTGGATGCGATGGATAGAGGGATTGGGAAGTTTGAGCATCGACCATCCGATTTGGATTTGAATAGAGAGAAAAATGGCCCTGTTCCGATGTTTCTTTTCTTAAATCGGCTGCGCAAAACGGACATACAATGACCTCAAGGTCAATTTCCCCTTCGCAGTTGTGGCAAAGTTTTTGTCTTTTTTTGGGTTTTCTCGCAGTTTCTTCCATAGCAATGATATTAGCCATTTTCTGTTTTTTCCGTCCCTTGTTAAAATGTTGAAAAGAGGATTTCATGACAGAAAGAAAAAAATTTAATGTGGCTGTGATTGGTTCCGGACCCGGCGGCTATACAGCGGCGATCCGCGCGGCGCAATTGGGGAAATCGGTTGCGTTGATCGAAAAAGATTTATTGGGAGGCACTTGTTTGAATGTCGGATGTATCCCAAGCAAAGCGCTTCTTTCAAACGCTGCGGTTTTGCATCAGGTGAAAAGAGCTGCTGATTTTGGTATTTCAACCGGGCCCATTTCTTTTCAATACAGCAAAATGAAAGCGAGAAAAGACGCTGTCGTAGCCAAGATCCGCTCCGGACTTTTGGGGCTTTTGAAGTCCAATCAAATCACTATAGTTCATGGAAACGCCAAATTTGAATCTCCCCGGGAATTGAAAATAACGGGCCAGGACAATCTCTTGATTTCTGCAGAACAGATCATTATTGCAACAGGCTCCGTGCCTTTGGACACTCCGGCTTTTCGATGCGACCACAAACGAATTTTAAACTCCACCTCGATCCTGGAGATTGTCGAAGCGCCTAAAAGCCTTGCGATCATTGGGGGAGGGTATATCGGCTGTGAATTCGCATCGCTTTTTGCAGAACTTGGGACAAAAGTTACGATTATCGAAGCTCTTTCCGCCATCTTGGCCCCTCAGGGAGCGGAAGTGTCTCAATATATGACTAAAGTATTCACAAAAAAAGGAATGGAGATTCGGACAAACGCTAAAGTTTTAAAGGTAGAAGATCAAGGACAAAGCGTCCAGATCCTTTTGGAAGGAAACCAGACGGTTGAGGCGGAGCTTTGTTTAGTCTCGGTGGGCCGCAAAATTTATACCGAAGGGCTTCATTTGGAAAAAGCGGGTTTGAAACTGGCTGAAAGGGGTTTTTTGGAAATTAATGACAAAATGGAAACAGAGGTGAAAGGAATTTATGCGGTCGGAGATGTAACGGGTAAATGGATGCTTGCCCATGTAGCTTCCCATCAAGGAATTGTAGCCGCGTCCAATGCCTCTGGTCATTTTGATAAAATGCATTATGACGCGGTCCCTGCGGTCATTTTTACAACGCCTGAAATCGCAATGGTTGGAATGACACTGGAAGCTGCAACAAAAGCCGGGTTTAATGCTGTAGTGGGAACGTTTCCCTTGACAATTCTTGGAAAAGCGCAAGCGGCCCTGGATACTGAGGGATTTTCCCAGATCGTTTCAGATAAAAAAACCGGGCAAATTCTAGGGGCTGTCGTCATTGGGCATGAAGCTTCCAATCTGATTGCTGAAATGACCCTTGCCATTCAAAATGAATTGACGCTAGAGTCGGTAATAGGGACGATTCATGCCCACCCGACTCTTGCTGAAAGTTGGCTGGAAGCAGCCCTCATTGCGGCCGATCGCCCCATTCACTTTCCGCCAAAGCAAAAAAAATGAACAAATTAAATATTTTGCCTGAAAATCCCGAATCGCAAACAGCAGGCCGCTTCCCTTCCTGGTTGCATCGCAAGATCCCTAATGGAGGAGAGATTTTTCAAACAAATGCGATCTTGGAAAAATATAGGCTAAACACTGTATGCGAAGAGGCCAAATGTCCGAACCGGCTTGAATGTTTCACGAAAAAAACGGCTACTTTTCTTGCCTTGGGAAAACAGTGCACTCGGAATTGTGGATTTTGCGCCATCGATTTTAGCAAAGCTCCAAAAGCTCCTGAGGCTGATGAACCGGAAAGGATTGCCTTATCGGTCAAAGAGCTTGGTCTCAAGCATGCTGTAATTACTATGGTCGCAAGGGACGATCTTCCCGATGCGGGCGCTTCCCATATTGCAAGAATTGTCCGCTCTGTTCGGAAGAACAATCCCAATACGACAATCGAGCTTTTAACATCGGATCTATCGGGCAATTTTGAAGCCCTCGATCTCATCCTTTCGGAAAAACCGGAGATTTTCAACCACAATATAGAAACGGTCCGCTCCTTGTCTCCTCGCGTTCGGCATAATGCACAATATGATAGGACTTTGGGCATCCTGGAAACAGCGAAAAAATCTAAAAAGACCATTTTCGTCAAATCGGGAATTATGGTAGGTCTTGGAGAAACGGAAAAAGAAGTGGAAGAAACCATTCAAGATTTACATCGAATTGGGGTAGATATCATTACGATCGGTCAATATTTACAGGCAAGCCGGCATAAATTACGAGTGAAATCATTTGTTACTCCCGAACAATTTGAAAAATATTCGGAAATAGGTCGCTCGCTCGGAGTGCCGCACATGTATTCAGGCCCTTTTGTCCGTTCATCTTACAATGCGCATCTTTTTGTGAGAGACCGTTAACAGTCTCTTGGAGTCCTCTTGATGAAAAATACCCCCCTTCCTATGGTGCAATTAGATGCCCAAAAAAAAATCGATACAAGTTGCTACGATTATTCTTGCGGGAGGAAAAGGGACTCGTCTTCATCCTCTTACGCTCCACCATGCAAAACCTGCTGTTTCCTATGGCGGCCGCTATCGGCTGATTGACATCCCCATTTCAAATTCTATCAATTCTGATTTTCGACAAATTTTTGTAATCGCGCAATATCTTTCCGGGGAACTACAGAATTACATCAACAAAACCTATCATTTTGATAATTGCAATCCAGGATCAATTGATATTTTAACTCCTCAAGGGACAAAGCATGGAAAAAAAACGACTTTTTCCGGAACGGCTGATGCCGTTCGGAAAAATCTTCCAACGATTCTTAAATCGAGCGCTGAGTATTTTCTCATTTTATCCGGAGACCAATTATACAATATCAATTTTCAAAGTATGGTCGCTTTTGCACGAGAAAAAAAAGCAGATCTCACAATTGCTTCCATTCCTGTGCATGAAAAAGAGGCGGAGCGGATGGGCCTTCTTAAAATCAATGGAGAGGCCCGGATCATCGATTTTGTTGAAAAACCGAAAGATCCCTCTCGATTGAAGCAGTTTCGATTAGGTGCGGAATTTTTTGAAAATTGGAACATCTCTCCTCGCAATGAGGCCTACTATTTAGGATCCATGGGAATTTATGTCTTCACACGAAGCGCGCTCATCGATCTTCTCCATCAAGACAAACGGCACGACTTCGGTTATCATCTCATCGATACGGCAGTCAAAAACGGGAAAACATCGGCCTTCATTTATCATGGATATTGGGAAGATATTGGAACGGTCGCTTCTTATTATGAAGCAAATCTCATGTTAACCCATGCAACAAATCGGGGACTCGATACATATGATGAACAGCATCCAATTTATACGTGCCCTACATTTCTTCCTGGACCTAAAATCAAATCGACCGTCATCAAAGATTCTATTCTTTGCGAAGGCAGTATCATCGAAGCGAAAGAAATCACAAATTGCGTCATCGGTTTGAGATCGCACGTAAAAAAAGGGACGATTTTGCGCAATACAGTAATGATGGGGAACCATTATGATTTTCCAACGCATCGTGAAAATCAATCGCTCGATGACTTTGCAATCGGGGAAAATTGTCTCATTGAAAAAGCGATCATTGATGAAAATGTTTGTATCGGCAATCGGGTCCATCTCGTCAATAAAGAAAAACGGGAGCGGTTTGATAGCAAGCAAGGTGTTTTTATCCGGGATGGGATCATTATTGTAACGGCCGGGACGCGCCTTCCAAACGGCTTCAAATTGTAACCTGTTTCACTGCAATCCGATATGTATAAATTTTAGGTTTCTTGGAAAGCTCGGGCTTGAATTGGATTTTTACGTAAACCATTCGGTAATGCTCTTCTTCCATTCCCTGTTTTTCCCCTTTTCCAAATAAAGTATAAGAACGATCGATTTTTTTTGGTGTTCGTCCTGGCAGTTGGATGGTGATTGGATTTAAAGAGAAAGGCCCTGTGGTGAGATGATGTTTTGGGATTTTTTCGAAGGGAATTGCATTTTTTAACATCAGTTCCTCGATCTCGGAAAACGTCCAGTCAGCCAGCCGGTCTCTTTCAATCTCTTCGAGAAGAACGATTTCAGATTGGTAAGCGCGAATGGGTTGTAAAATCAGGGGAATGGCGCAAAGAATCACCAAAGAAAGAGCCAGTAACACTTCAAGTAGAAGAAATGGCCTCAAAGACTGCCCGCGACAACAATCTCTCACAACACTGCAATAGGTTGATGGCGAATATAATCGGTAGATGCTAAAAAATAGCTCACTCCGCGGCTTACTCCAAACAGCGAGCAATTCGATTTCACATTATGAAGATGTCCAAAAACGCAAATCTGAATCTGGTTTTGTTCCAAGATCTGAGACGCTCGCGAAGGCTGCAGATCCGCTCCAATCGGAGGATAGTGGGTCATGGCGATCCGGATCTTCGCATTGGGATTCATTTGTTTTAGGCTCATCTTAAGCCGTTCCAATTCGCGAGCAAAGATTTTTTGTGAAAATTCTTCCTGGATCACTTCCTCCCTATTCCCTGAAGACTTTTTACGAGGATTTTCTTGAAATTCAATAAATTGATCAAACCGATATTCAGGAGTGTCCCATAGCCTTGCTCCCCCAATTGCTGCGTCGCGCCAATGAAACGCATTGTTTTGGATCAAATGGATAGAAGGGGGAAGGATTGCAGAAACTTGTTTTAAAGATCCCCACCAGTAATCATGATTGCCTTTGATCATCACTTTCGTTCCCGGTAAATGATGGATCCAGGCAAGATCAACAGCCGCTTCCTCAAGACGCATCGCCCAAGAGATATCGCCCGGAATTAAGACGAGATCCTCGGGATGAACGAGAGCCTTCCAGTGGGTCGCGATTTTTTCTGCATGGTTCTCCCATGCAGAACCGAAAATGTCCATTTTCTTTTCCGGGACTCCAAAACTCAAGTGTAAATCGCCAATCGTCCAAATATGCATGCCGATTTTGCATCATTTTGGATATCAGGTTACGCAAGAGGCCTATTTTATGGAAGATAATGATACACTCCAGTCTCTTCATTAAGTTTACAATATCCACGTTCTGCCAAATTTTCGATTCGCGAATTTACATAGTCTTGCGTAAGAGGGCTGGGATGAATTCTAGTAGCATAAGATTTGCATTTTTGATGAATTTCTTCTTTTGTAAGAGGTTTTGTTGTCAAATGATTACCCGAGGTCAGTAAAGCTACAATCCAGCCATCAACCTCAGAGTCCGTAAGTTCTATATGAGGAAGCCTCATATTTTGAAGGTAATGTTCACCATCAACATTTATTGCAATTTTATCATTATGAATACAATACCACCTTCCACTATATCTACAAAACATAGTTAGTCGATTCGTTAATTGAGTTTCTAGTAATGGAAAATATCTTTTTACGACTGAAATCACAGAGCTAACTGTATTATGATTTGGCAACAACCGTAAAATGGATGAGTTTTTCTGATCATATCGGATATCACCAAATCGAATTCGCAAATCCCCCAATTCGGCCCTACAATGAGCACATTTGTTCAACATTTGATCACAGATGGCACAGACTTTTTGAAAACAACAGGACGAATAAACAATTGATGAAGAAGGAAGGTTCTCCCGAAAGCAAACAGGGCACTCAGATCGACCTATTTTTTGAGCATCACTTGACATGTATCCTCCTCACATCCTTGTGAAGATGGATAATAGTAGTTGAAAACTATATAATATCATAGGAATATGCATGGATGAAAAACACGTATTTTGGGTTCTTTTGAGCCAATGTGCGATAAAAAAAGCTGCGAAACGCACTGTGTTTTTATTGGAAATCCTGATCGGGCTTTTCCTGATATCCATTCTCGTTTCCTGTCTTTTTACCTCTATGGCCAAAAGCGCTTTTTTTGAAAAAAAAATCGAATTTACAAGAAATGCGATCTTGGAGCGCCAGCACCTGCAAACGTATCTCCAGGATCTTTTTTTATCCCAATATTCGATGTACACCAAAAAACTTGGAAATGAGAAAAACAAGAGTCTGATTGCTGTTTTTGATCATGGCATCGATCCGGATCCGGCGTTTAGCGGCTCGGTGCTCGCAAGACTTTATGTGGATGATGAGAGGAATCTGGCTCTTGCTATTTGGCCGATGGAAAAAAAAGAAAAAACACGCCTTTGGCGCAAAATCAATCTCCTACCTCAAGTAGAAACGTTTCAGATTCTATTTCTGGGAAGCAAAACACGAGACTCTGCTTTTCCTGTAAACGAAGAACTTGCCTGGAATAATGATTGGCCGAAAGAACGTCAAGAATCCCCCTTGATGATCCGTCTTTTGATCAAGCAAAAAGAGGGCTCTATTTCTTACGCGTTTTTCACTTCCGCTGTTTCGCTTGTCTCCTACCAGCAGAAAGGAACAGTAAGTCAATGAATATCATTGGATTCGTGCTTTGTATTTTGTGTATTCTTTCTTTTAGCGCTATCGCCTCATTCCAAAAACAGATGGATTCCTATAGACTGAGAAGAAGCTATCTCGGCCACTTTGCCGCCAACCGTCAAATTTTCGATCAGATAATCAGTGAATTTTATGCATCTTTCAAACAAAAATCTGGCCATAAAGAACACGCAACTAACGATTTTAAGCCAAAAACGGAAAATCCACCACCACCACCTCCTCCTATTAACGGTTCTTGCGCACGGCTCAATCTCTTCCCTCTAATTCATCGAAATATTGAAGATGTGCGGAGCCATTATGAAACCGCTGCCCATATTCTCAAGATATTATATGGAGACACTCTTTTTGATAATAAGGCACAATCCGAATACAAATTTTTGGATGCTCTGTTAAAGGAGATTCGCAATAAAATGGTTAAAGATGAGTTTACGGCTCTTGAAAAAATATCTTTTAAAGATGGGAACGTCCAAAAGATGTATTATAAAATGCTTAAGGGCACCAAGATAAATGGATATCTTTCTCTTCTCGATTACTTCAAATTTGAGCCCGTTTCTTCAAAAATCTGCCTTTTTCATGCCCATCCCACCCTTCTTTCTATTTTATTTACTCCCAAAGGGGCAGATAAACTGTATGCTGCATTGCATGCTTCGCAAGCGCCGGCGGTTACTCAGGAAAGCATTGAGCGGATCTGTCAAGAAGTGCATGCTCCTTGCCCCCCTGCGTTCGATCTTTTTGAAATCAAACGGAAAAATCACGAAAAACCCTCAAAGGGTACCTTTATTGGGGAAGATTCCGAATACCGAATCTTTCTAAGAAAAGAAGTTATATACCCAAAATGATTCTTGGATTGGATTTAGGCTGACTGTTCTTGTTTTTGAGTGTACTTTGGTGTGGATTTTTGCTATGATGGGCCCTCTGATGGCACAGAGGGCCAGGAGGATCGAAGCGATCTGGATAATAACCGTAAGAAAGTGAGCATGCTATGGCTGTTCGAGATAAGAATAAGGTGGTTCGGTCAAAGAAGAACACTACCCGTAAACGCAGGGTGAAGAAGAAATTGGCGGTTCGCCCAGTTCCTAAAAAATCCGTTATGTCCAAGATATCCATTTTAGAGAAGTCGGGATTAATAGGATGTCTGACAGGAACGGGTGTTACGAGCAAAAATTACAAAGACCTTTTGCTTAAGGCATAGTGCTATCTCGTGTTCGAGTTTTCAAAAAAGCTTCTTATCGATACTGGGTTCGTGGTCGCGTTGTTTAATGCTGATGATGAGCATCATGCAAATGCCAGAACAATAGTAGAAAAGATCAAGGAGCTAAAATGGTACACGACTTCTTTCGTTGTCCAGGAGATTTTTTGGCTTCTTTCTCAAAGGAAGAGTTTCTCCATCGCGTGTGCATTCTTATTAAAAGTTCCGTCCCTGTTCGTCTTACCTAATCTGCCTCAAGATTGGCCTATACGAGTTGCGAATATTGTGCGTCGATATTCTTCTGCGAAAATTGACTTGGCGGATGCATCATTGGTCGTACTCGCAGATCATTTAAAAACAGGACAGATTGTCTCTATAGATAGGAAAGATTTTTCCATTTTGCGCTGGACCGGGGGACGAAGTCATTTTTATAATCTGATGGATGAATGATTCGCCATGCAAAAGAGAAGTGCGAAAGATCATTTTGGGTATACCATTCGCAACGGTAAATCAACTATGAAAGTGCTTCCGGCCCCGGGTGTTGAGGCGACAGATATTGTTCCCATATGTTTTTCGACAATCGTTTTCACGATAGACAAACCCAGCCCCGCTCCACCTGATTTACGGGATCGAGCCTTATCGACCGTATAGAACCGGTCGAAGATATGGAGAATATCAGACTCCGGTATTCCTATGCCGTTATCTTGGACATGGAGCAGTACCCTACTCTCTTTTTTTTGGATCTTTATATCAATATTTGTAGGAACTGAGGAATACTTGATCCCATTTTCAATGAGATTCATGATGGCCAAATCGAGGAGATGCGCATCTCCAAGAATGGAGGCGGATTGCAGTTCGCTTTGAAAAGAAATGTGCGCGGATAAATGCACTGTCATCGCAAATTGTTTTGCATGCTCCGCGATCCATACAAGGTCTGTAAGCTGGAGCTTGTCTTGTGAATAATTTTCAATGTCCGCAAGGGTAAGTAAGCTTTTAATGAGATTTTCCAGTCGATGGGAAGTGCGAACAATTTTTTCAAGAACGTCTTGAAGCATTTGCGGAGAAAGGTTAGGGAAATCTTGTAATGTTTCCGCAAATCCGCGGATGATGGTAATCGGAGTTTTTAACTCATGCGACGCATTGGCAATGAAATCTTTTCCCATTTCAACTACTTTAAAATCAGAGCTTTTGTCTTGTAAAACTAAAATGACCCCTCGTTGAAATCGGGTAGCCGCTACCACTTCGAGATAAATTCCCCTTTTGCTTTCATGCCAACTTTTTTTAACTAACTGAGAAGTTTTCAATACCTCCTGAATCAGTTCATGGCAAAGCAAAGCTAAATCTTTTTGCATCCCATCAATTCGATTCAGCGGAATCGATAAAAGTTCAGCACGAGAAACTCCAAGAAATTTGCACGCCCATTCATTCGCAAATGTTGTTTTGGCCTGCATATCAGTCGCTATGACCCCTTCTCCCAAAGATTCGAGGATCTCTTCAACTTCCCTCCGAGCCAGTTTCAGACGGACGATTTGTTTTTCGAGATTTTCATTCATTGCATTCAAGACGGCCGCAATTTTTTCAAACTCTTCTTTTGAATAGCTGCGGATAAGATTCGCGGTTTTTCGAAAAGGGGATCCCCGTTTCATGAATATTAAAAAAAAATAAATCAAAAACTCGGCCCCTAAAATAAGAAGCATGATTCGAAATTCAACATTTAAAAATAGGTTCAGGACAAGAAAACAAAAAATAATAAGATTTATATCTTTGCGGATTCTAAGAGACCGTCGCATAGAAATTTTCCGAGCCTGTTTCTGTGACAACAAATGTGTTTTCGTATCTCACTCCCCCCTCTCCCGGCAAATAAAGTCCGGGCTCGATGGTAAATACCATATTGGGCCGCAAGAGGAGATCCCGATCTTCGCTGTCAAAGCGGATGACCGGGTGTTCATGCACATCAATTCCCACTCCATGTCCCAGGCCATGCGAAAAAAGCTGCTCCACCCCTTCCTTCGCAAAAAAAGAGCGGACGATTTCATCCAATTGTCCAAGCCTCGTGCCAGGCCGAATGGCGCTCGCTGCCCTGTCATGAGCCTCTTTCACCAATCGATACAATCGGTCCAGGACAGAAGCAGGTTGGCCGAAAAAGAAAACTCGAGTCATATCAGCTGCGTAATTCTGCACAATGGAACCGAGATCGAAAAGGGCAATCTGGTTTTTTTGCAAATGAGCTTTTCCTGTCCGATAATGAGGAAACGCGCTATTCAATCCAAAAGCCACGATTGGATCAAAGCTGCATTTTGATGCGCCCTGCCTGCGGCAATAGATTTCAAATTCCAATCCGAGTTCCTGCTCCGAGATCCCCTCCTTTAATTTTGCCAAAATAGAGCGAAATCCATCAGATGTAATGCGCGCAGCTTCTTTTAAAGCGGCGATCTCTCCCTCGTCTTTGCAAACGCGAAGCTCTTTCAGCGGGCGGGGAATCGGAATCCACTCTTTTGAGGGAATGGAATGCTGCATTGCGAAAGACCGATCCACCGTCATAAAAGCGCTATCGAATCCCACTCTTTTTGCTTTTTCCAATTCTTTCCCAAGGACGTTTTTTTCCGCTAAAATGACGTTGCACGGGACGGTTTTTTTAGCGTGTTCGAAATATCTTCCATCGACGATGAGCGATGCTGTGTCCGGCGTTAAAAGAATCGTTGCGAGCGAAAACCACTGATTGGTTAAATAAAAGATATCCGAGGGGTTTTCGATCATCAATGCGTCTACTTTAAAATCGGCCATATAATTGCACGCACGACCCAACCTCATGAATCCTCCAATATTTTTTTCAGCTGTTCTATGTTGACATTCTTCCAAATTCTTCTCCCTAAAGGATCATAAAGGGAATCGCTGCATTGGAGAAGTTTTTTCCATAACAGGCAAGCTTCATCCGGGGCGAATTTCTTTTTTGTTGAAGACGCATAGCGGCAAACCGCCATGTCCAATTTTTTTCCAATCGACCAGGCATCTAAAAAATCAAAAAAATCCTCGGGCTGTAAAAGAGAAGGAAGGGCATCGATTGCAATTGTCTTTTTCCCAATCCACCTGCATTCAATTCCCATGCTTTGCAGCTCATCTACTATTTGTTCGTCTTTGACCGAAACCTCAATAGGCCACATAAGCGCCTGTGCTGCCGTCGGCCCTTTTTTGATGGACTCATATAAAACTCTGGCGTGAGCTTTTTTCAAGTCGATAAGAAGCAGTTCTTCGGCTTGCAAAAGAAACAGGCCATCCAAAATGGCCAATGGACGCAAGGCAAAAGAAAAATCAAAAGAGGGGGAAGGGGCAGGTTTTTGTGTTTGAGTGGGCAATTCTTCCGTGAAAGAAAAAGGGGCCGCCGCAAAAGAAAGGCTTCGGGAAAAAACGAGAGCCGGAGGTTGAAGCGCGGAGGCTACCGCATGTTCCACTTTCCGGAATATTTTTTTCTCGTCTGCAAAACGGACCTCTTTTTTTTGAGGATGGACGTTGACGTCGACGAGATCGGGGGCGAGTTCTAAAAAAAGAATAAAAGAAGGGAAGCGCGCTTCGTCGATTCTCGTCCCCAATCCCGCTTTTACAGCTTTCGCAATCAAAGGGGAAAATACGGCTCGTTTATTGATAAAAAGATATTGGCTTCTTCTTTGTGCGTTCGCCTCTTCGGGAGAGGCAAGCAATCCCCAAATTCCACAGCCCAGAATCTCATGCGGCATGGGATTTAAAAGTGCTGCAATTCTTTTTTTTTGCTCTTGAGATTCTAGTTCCAGGATGATTTTCCCATCGGATTCTAACGAAAAGGAGATTTCGGGATGCGCGAGCGCGGCTATTTCTACAACCCGCATGACAGCAGAGCGATTTGCCGCTGCTGATTTTAAAAACTTTTTTCTCGCCGGCACATTAAAAAAGAGATCGCGCACCCAAACGCTTGTCCCGCGATTGCGGGCGCAAGGCTCGATCGTTGTAATTTTCCCCCCTTCGGCTGCGATGCGGGTTCCAATGCCCTGTCCTTCGGAAGTTCGCATTTCAAAGTGGGAAACGGCGGCAATTGCTGCAAGAGCCTCTCCTCGAAACCCCATCGTTGTAAGGGCGAATAAATCGTTTTCCGTCCGAATTTTTGATGTAGCATGCCGCTCCAAAGATAACCGGGCATCTTCCTGATCCATCCCCCATCCGTCATCTTCAATTTTCAGCGATGACATTCCTCCTTCTTCAATGAAGATTTTAATCGTTTGCGCGCCTGCATCAAGGCTGTTCTCGATCAATTCTTTCGCAATTGCCGCCGGATTTTCAATCACTTCGCCGGCAGCGATTTTATTGATTACGTCTTCTGTAAGATGAACGATTTTTTGCGACACATTATCTCGACTTTGTACAATTTTGCGATCAACTCGCTGACGCTCGTTGATCGTAAGATTGGACAAGAAAAAAGTTGATAGAGAGCGCTCCATCTCACATACTCTCTATCTCGCAACATTTTATCGGTTCTTCTCCCTTTCTCGGTACTTTTTTCTAAGCCTTCTTGGCAAAAAGCTTTGACACTTCTCCATAGATCTATTTGATAGATTTTGTTAGACTTCGTGCAAGCGCGAGTATTTTTCATCCAGAAAACGCATAATATTTCCCTTAGATATTCTATAAAAAACATGAAGTGGCTCTATCTTTTCATTCCTTTCCATCTTTTTAGCGCATATGTGGGTAATCCGGCCAATCCGGCTATTATGAATACCGGGTTTTTTTCTTTAAATTATCCATTTGTTAAAGGGACAAGCGGATATATTTACGACTATACTTCCAACAAGCGCTATACTGCAGATCAGCAAAATCCCGACTTCGATCCGAACCAAACGTTTAAAGAATTCGGTCTTCATTCGCAGCTTGCTACTTTTTCTATGATTTTTGTGGAGAGAATGGAAATTTTTGGATCAGCGGGAGGAACAAAAGAACAAGCGAAAGGGCGTACCCACCCGTCTTTTTTGGAAGATTTTGAGAGCCATTATCAATTTGCCTGGAGCGCAGGAACAAAAATTGTCCTTATTCAATGGGGAAAAACTTATCTCAGCTGTGACTTCACGTATTTTGCTATCCCTGAATCCAGCAAAACATTTTTCAAATTCCTCAACCACTTGCATTTACCTATCGATTTCTCACAACACAACTTGGCATTGCAAGAATGGCAGTTCAGCGGAGCCCTCTCTTCCCGTTTTGCTTTTTTGACTCCCTATGCTGGAGGGACTTATCTTCATTCTCGTCTTCACGTAAGTTCGACCCCTGAAACAGGCCCGATAGATTTTCATAACGAACGTAAATTTGGATGGTTTTTCGGATTGACCGCCTCAGTGACAGGCCGTTTCCATCTTAATGTGGAAAGACGTGTCCGAGACGAATTTGGATATACCTTTTCTACGATCGCTGTATTTTAAACCGCATTTCTCACATTGATCCACGTTTGGCATGGCAGTTGCAACAAGAACTTGAACATTTGCAAGAAGACGAATCGTAGACATTACTTGTTCTGCATGTACACTCTTCCGGGCAGTTGCCAGCGTCACAACCTTTTGAGCTTACGCAAGCAGCCATTCCAATGCAGAGAAAAGAAAATAAAACTTTTTTTATACAAACACCCCTTTTTTCCTGATATACCGACACAACCTGAAGAATCGGGAATGTGACAAGGAGGCGGCTTTAGTTTTTTGCGTCTGGAGCGAGCGACCATTGCCTATGGCAAGGCGCGAGTAACCCCAAAAAAATGCTGCCAAGCCGACGTCGTCAAAAACCGATTCTTCAGGTTGTTTCGGTATATATCTATTTTATTGATTTGAGAACATCTTCTTTTGAATACATCGTCGCCCATTCTATCACAAGTCCTAAAACTCGTGGCGGGAGATTGCCTTGTATCAAAGTTATCGGATGTGATCTGAGCAAGACTGTCAAAATGACTTTGCAGCTTTTTAATGACTTCACTATTAGAAGAGTGTTACTTGATAATTTCAAAAAGAGAGACGTCTTTGAGATCTGAACAACGTGGCCTTTCTAACAAAACACCTGAGATACGAACGTACTGATTCTGCTTATGAGCATCACAAGCAATTGCATAAAATTTTGGCCCAAAAAGCACTTTGGCTTTTGTCTGAGGTTCATCCGCAAGAAGAGTTAGCGTTGCTTCCCCCTGCATATTTCCTTGCTCATCGGCCTCTCCGTGCAAGGTCAAAACCTTGCCTATAAAGAGGTCTTGATTTACTTCGGTCTGAGGTTTTAGCTTCTGACCAATCCTAACAATCGAAGGAAAATGACGATCTTGAATTTCAACTTTAGCAGGTACTTTCTCGTCTATAGGAATTTCTGAAGACCATTTCATTTCGAAATCAAAATGAATGGGAGTTTCATCAGGTTTCATCTCAGCTAATCCAAGACAAAGATTAGCATTTAAACGAAATTCTTCCTCTTCACCCAAAACATCAGCCTTTTCACTGAGTTCAATCAATTTACTGAGAGACCTCATTAAATATTCTGCAACCCTTCTTGAAAAGGGAAGTTCTTCTGAATCTTTCTCTAAAGGTAATCTGAGAGTTAAAATATAACTTCCAGCTTCAGGAACTACTGAGCGGCATCTATTCATCCATTGCTCAGCAGCAGCTGAATATAACCTCTTAAAATATGGTTTTGGATCACGAACCGACCGAGCAGCTGCAAACAGAACTTTACGAACGCCTTCCTCTATAATCCCCTTATCAAGATAAGGCATACAACCACTGCCAATGCGTTCCCCTTTAATCCTGATTTTCAAAACATCCCACTTTTGCAGCAACACTTCTTCTACAATGTCTCTTGCAGAGCTGTGTTCCTTTTTCGCTAAATACTGAACAGCTTCTTGAATTCTTTGATGATAATCTGCGTAAGTTCGATCTTTCGGCAAAACAATCTCTTCTTCTTGATCATCAAGCAATTTACGCAAAACTGCGATATCAGGCTCAGATTCCATTACTGTCCATCCTCGACTCTTTAAATAATCGATCAATGGCTCAGAAAAAAGCTCGCGATCAACAGGATACATAAGCAGGCTCCTCTCTATTAGCAGCGGCAATCATTAGTTCTTGGATTGTCTTGTCTGTAATTCTTTGCGATTGTGTCATATAAACTGTTTCAGATGTGCGGTTCTCACTTGCACTCAGCCCTCTCAAGCTTTTCCAAAAGCCTCTGCCATAAAGTGAGATTTTTTCTTCATCGAAATCGAACCAATCCTTTTCCACAGGCAAAAAAAGAACAACCAAAATTTTCGGCACCATCGTATTCGCTCGGAGATCGTCATAATTTTTCTTAGATAAGTTAAATGCGATCGGATCATCAAAGCACTCTTGTTTAGTCGTCTTTAATTGAACATCAATCTTGGGTGATAAGAGAATGCCTTTTGAACCCTCAATTCTTCCCTTACTGCAAATAGTTACGTCAACGCTATCCATATCGATTCGAGTAGCCTCTAAGGAATAACCAAAACGCGTTGCTAAAGTGTGAATGTAGATGTAGCTAATCTCTTGCTTTATACCATTTGGCGTCAGCACATTCTTCCCTAAAATGGAGGTAGTTTATCCTATTCGATGAATTTGCAAAAGTCCCTATCTCAAAGCGGTGCAATTTTCTTCTGCAGCCTCTTATTCGGGTGGGTTCTTGGAAAAGGTCATTGTGATTTGTTTTTGATAGAAACGAAAAATAAAACGCTTTAGAATTCTTTCCTTAGTCTCCTTAATAAAAACCAACTTATTATGAAATCTTCCAAAAACTTTTTGGTAAGATTCTATGATTGATTGATTATCCGGTTTTTTATGGAAAAAAATGCAAACAAATTGATTCTGTTCCTGAAATTTTTTTGCTTCCTGAAAGACTTGCTCCATTGATTCAGGACAGGTGGGAACCAATCGAATCGAATCGATCCAACCATTGATCCATGGAAAGTGATGAAAATAACGATCCGGAAGGAACAGTTTTAAATTCGGAAGACAAGAAAAAAGCAAAATGGCATCCCACCATGAATTGCTTTCCAAAATAATCAACTCGGATGGCTTGGGCAAAGGGGAGATCACATTGAGTTTTCGAAATCGTTTTAAAATTTTTTGTGCAAAAAATGGAAACAGGAAACTCGAAAGCCTGCCGGCAATGATAGTGCTTGCTATAAACGACAAAATCCCCATAAAGATAAAACCATTCGATGCCGAAAAACCCAATTCTTCACTAATTAAATACAAGAAAAAAGCTGCCAGAAGAACGCCGATGAAACTAAAAAAGTTTGATGCGGCAATCACCTGCCCCCTTTTTGCATCAGGGCTGTTCACTTGAATAAAAGAATCAAAAGGGATGAGAAAGCCTCCTCCTACAATCCCAAGGAGAGTCAAATTGATAATTGTGACAATCAATGAGAAGGAAAATAAAGATAAAGTAAAGAAAAACAGGGCAATAAAAAATCCGGCGACACAAGAAATTCCAGGTTCTACCCGGTCTTTCGAAAGCTGTCCGGCAATCACCGCCCCGATTGCAATTCCTACCGCGGTGGCTAAAAAAAGATATCCTCCTCCCACTTCGCTCAAATGAAGCGATTGCATAGCGAATGGAATGATATTGAGTTGTGTAAATGCCCCGATAAAAAGAAAAAACGCGGAAGAAAAAATCGCAGTCAAAAGATGCGGCACATCCCAACTTGCCTTGAGGGTTTGATAAATTTCATAGAAAAAAAACGGATTGATTTTTTTTGTCGATCTTTGCGGTTCCGTTCGACGAATTCCAAGACTTGTTAACAAACCAATCACAGCAATAAAAACACAAAAAAATGAAACAAAAAGAAAATTCTTATGCGTTATGTCTGTGAGCAATGAAGCTAAAAAAGTTCCCAGGATAATTGCTAAATAAGTGAGCGATGTGAGAGAGCCATTGGCTTTGGAAACCATTTTTTCTTCGACCAATTCAGGAATAATGCCATATTTTGAAGGGCCGAAAAGGGCGCTTTGCGCTGCCATGCAAAAAAGGCAAATATAAGATCCTGATTCAGATTGAAAAGAAATAGCAAACACTGAAGAAATCAATATAATTAATTCGAGCAATTTAGCTATTACTATAATAGTCCTTTTGCTGATTTTATCTGCTAATACGCCCGCCCCTGATGAAAAAAGAAGGAAAGGAATCACGAAAATTGCGCCTGCTAAAGACAAGATGGTTGGAGCGGCTGCCGCTCCCTTTACATTGATTAAAAGATAAATCACCAGCAGTTTAAATATATTGTCATTTAAAGCGCCCAAAAATTGCGTCGCATTTAAAAGATAAAAAGACCGGTAATCATTTTTTTTAAAGAACCAACGCAATTGCATCCTATTGGGTCAACCTGAGTGTTGGGTTCAGTTTATAGAGAATTGTCACAGATTTCGAGGCAATTTTTGAAGATTTTGACGGGCCCAAGCTAGAAAGCACCTATGGGCTCGTCAAAATCTTCGAAAATTGCCCGAAAGATGCGACAAGGCTCTATGAAATGAACCCAAAACTCAGGTTATATCAAGGGTATCTAGTCCCCCTTGCTCTTGCAACAGAAAAAGCGTGATTTACGAGTATCTACTCTGCAATACTTGATGTTCATGAGCAAGCTCTTTCTAAGTCACCGACTCGACCTCCTAGCGGGCCATCTGGCAAATGAAATACACAATGATGGCCTTGGAATTTTTGCCTCCCGCACAATCATGGTGCCAAATAGCACTCTCAAACAATGGCTTTTCATGCAAATGGCAAATGGGTCTGAGGAAAAAGCGATCGCTGGATGTAAAATCATGACTTTACAACAAGCGCTGCAGGCTTCTTCCTCGAGCTACATCGATGTTTTTTGCGCTCTTTTTCAAGAGCTTGAAATGAGCCGTGTGGCGGAAATTTGTAATTATTTGAAAGGATCGTCAAAAAGAACTGTGGAACTTGCCGATCAGTTGACCCGCTTAAGTTTACGTTATGGATTTTTGTGCCCTTCCCTATTTCTATCGGATCCAAATAACCTGAATAATAAAAATTGGCAAAAAACGGTGATTCAAGCCCTTTTTGCCTCAGGAAAGCTGCGGCTTTCTGTTCCCTTGAATGGAAAACGGGGGTCCATCCATTGTTTTGGATTTGATTATTTGCCTCCGGTCATCTGGCAATCTTTTCATTTTCATGCCGTCTATCTTTTTTCTCCTTGCCGCCATTATTGGGAAGATGTTTGTACAGATCGGGAAAAAAAAAGGCTTGATCGTTTTTGGAAAAAAAAGGGGGTCTCTGTTCAGCAAAGAGATCAGCTTGAAATGTATTTACAAGACGCTCCTCCTCTCTTGGCGAACCTTGGAATGGCCGGTAGAGAAACGCTAAAAATCCTCGATGCGTTCGAGTGGGAAATTCAAGAAGATTATCAATCTTACGATACGATCAAAAATTCCACGTTATCGAGACTAAAAGAGCGGCTTCTTGATTTCGTCTCCGTTACAGATCGTACATTTCCTGAAGACAATTCCATCCAGGTCTCAAAAACCGGCTCTTCCCCATTAAGGGAAATAGAACATGTACGCACGTCCATTTTACAGTTAGTTGAAAAAGAGGGTTTGCAATTTTCAGACATTGCGGTTTTGGCTCCAGATATTCAACCCTATTCTTCTTTGATTCAGCTCGTGTTTTTCGACCTTCCCTTTAAGATCTTCGGAATGGAAATTGGGACCAAAAGTGTTTTTTATCAAGGACTGCACTCTTTTTTTTCACTGGATTTGGAATGTGATGATTTGATGGATCTTTTTGAAAATCCGTCTTTTTATCGGGCAAGGGATTGGGATTTGGAAACTGTGGACCAGATGCGGAAATGGGCTTCAAAAAGAGCGCTATCTGAAGAATGTGTATTGGATTCATGCATTTTCTTATACCCGCGGGAGCAGGAAAGGAGGATTAGCGAGGGGAATATGGATGCTTTGGAACAATTTCTTGCAATTCACCAATCCCTTAAAGCAGACCTTGCCTTATTAAAGCACTCTCGCAGTCTTTCAGATTGGGCCAAATGGATTGCGCACATTGTTGAAAAATATTTTTCAGTCGATCTTTCAAATGAAGCGGATGCTGCCGCCTGGAGGTTTTTCAAGCAAACATTACGAGAGTTGGCGCAAGTGGATTCAGATGGGTATTTATTTCCTTTCGCCCCTATCCAAACACTTTTAAAAAGATCAATGCCGGATGGGGAAATGCATGCGTCGCATCTTCATGCCACCCGGTTTGCGAGTCTTTGCGAAGGAGCTATTACTCCGGCCCGCGCTTTATTTTTAATTGGAATGGATGAAGAGAGCTTTCCACGCAAAGCCGCCCCCTTTTCCCTCGATTTATTGCAAAAAGAAAAAATTTACGCATTTAACCCTATTGATCAAGACCGCTATCTTTTCCTGCAAGCCATTTTTGCAGCTAAAGATTTTCTTCATATGAGTTATCTTCATTTGTCTTGCGATGGCCATCTTGTAAACCCTTGCCCAATGATCGAAGAATTGAGCCGCTCATTAGATGCCCCAATGAAGGAATGGGTTGTTTTACACTCCGCGCAGCGCATAGCGCCTTCGCTTCCGAGTTCCTCCACATCTTCTTTTTTCTGGCCTGAAAACCCTTCTGTTTCATTGCCGGAAGGGGAATTGACCATTCCTTTATCCGACCTCTTCGCGTTGGCTCGCCACCCTTGGGAATTTTATCTGCAAAGGAAGTTGGGGATTCGTTTTGAAAAATCGGATGAAATTTCCTTTTCCCAGCAAAAAGCAAAACTTTTAAAAGCAGTTCTTCAACAACCATTAGGCGATCTTTTACCACAGTTGCCCGAAGGAATTTGCGGCGAAGCCATTCAGGTCGATTTGGAAGAAACCTCGAAGAAATGGAGTCATCTAATGCGATTTTGGAAACTTTCTATTGAACCTGCCTCCTTTAAAAAAAGCTGTAGAGAAAGAAAGAACACGGGACTGCAATGGGAATTTCCTGCGATGGATTTCGTTTTGACTCCGAAGCTTCGCGTAAAACTGGTGGGCGAAATCAAAAATTTTTCCACGCAAGGGTTTATTCATACCGGTAATGATCATTTGGAGGGGCTTTTGAGAGTTTGGCCTGAATGTTTAGCGACATTGGTCGCTTCCGGCAGATCTGAAATCTATTGTTTGAAAACAGGTAAAATCAAACTTTTAGACAACCCATTCGACGCCTTGAAAGCTTTCATTTATTATTATTTTCTTAGTTTATCAGCCCCTTCTCCGCTTCTTTGCCCTTGGGCAGATTCTATTTTACGAAAAGGAGCTGTAGAATGGGAGAAGAAGATCCAAGACAGGCTTTTGAAGAAATCGGCCCGCTTTGAAGACCCTGTTTCCGATTGGGTCATGGCGCGAATTTCACTTCCCGCCGCATCCCGTTGGATGGAACATTGGAAAAAGGAGTTGGATATTGCGTTTGCAAAGCTCATCACCCTCTAACAGGGCCTTTCATTGTCTTAAGCTCGACTGCCCTATTTTTGGACCCCATCTTTTGGAAGCTTCAGCGGGCACAGGCAAGACTTTTGCCATCGAACACGTTGTTGTGCGATTGCTTCTAGAGTCGGAAGAGATGGAAATTGAACAAATCCTGGCTGTCACATTTACACGGTCTGCTGCGCGGGATTTAAAAAAGAGGATCCGCTCGAATATTCAAGAAGCTCTTTCGCGTATTCAATCAGGATCAAAAGGATGGGAATATTTAGATCCCCATCTTTTTTCTGCAAAGTCCGCGAAAAAATTGGAAGGGGCTCTTTTGGTGTTTGACCGGTGTCAAATTTTTACAATCCATGGATTTTGTTATCGCTCGCTTCAAGAATTTGCTTTTGAGGCTGATTTAGGTTTTTTTTTCCCGGACCCTGATCGGGAAATCAGGATGCCCAAACGGCTTTATGGACTTGCAAAAAAATTCTTACAAACAGGGGTGAGTCCAGATCTTCTCTGCCTTGAACAGATGGCTCGGCTGCTTCAAAAGTGCGATACCCAGGATCAGCTGATACGAAAGCTTTTACAAAAGAAAACAAATAAATCCGTTCCATTTTCTATGTTGTTTGAACAATTTCAGGCAAATGAACACCTGGCCCTCATTGCTCACTCATGCGAGACATGCGGGCTAAAGGCCTTTGAGCGAATCCGATCAAATTACAAGGCAGAAGTAAAGGGCGACTTTGAAGCGCAAATCGAGGCGCTTGCCTCCATGGCTCGATCCCCTCTTGATGCATTTCGCAAGCTCCTCCGTGAAAAAGGGAGCCTTTTTGCGTTTCTTGACCCCAAAAATAGAAAAATAAAAGCCACGGAAAAATGCCCGGAATTTTTCGAAATGGCCTCTAAGACGATCTATCCTTTGATTCAAGAGGCCATGCATCCCGGAAATGTTTTTTCGCTGCTGCAAAACGCGTGGAAAGAAATTGAAGAGCCGATCCTTCTTGAAGAGCAATGTTTTGGCCCGGATGAAATTTTGCATCAAATGAGAGTCGCATTGAATAGAGAGGGTTTTGCTTGCTGCGTTCGACAAAAATATCGAGCTGTGATCATTGATGAGTTCCAAGATACCGATCCTATGCAATGGGAAATTTTGAAAACCCTTTTTTTGGATATCGAAAAGCCTTTGATGGCTTTTTACCTTGTAGGCGATCCGAAGCAATCGATTTATCGTTTTCGAAAAGCGGATATTTACACGTATTTTGAAGCCAGGGCGTCTTTGGGGGCTTCAGCGCTTTATTGTCTTGATACAAACTACCGCTCCTCTTCTGATATGGTCTCTGTCTTAAATGCCCTTTTTGAGCGCGATTGGCTTTTTTTGCCAAAATTAAAAACAACAATCCCTTCATTTTCCGTGCAATCCGGAAGAGAGATACAATCTGATTTTTCCGACCATTTAGGCTCTGTCCATTTTATCCTGACTCATTCTTTTGAAGAGTGTTCTTTGCCTTACGCGGTAGGCGAGATTGAAAGACTCTTTCCTCTCCTTAAAACTTATTCATCTTTCGCAATTTTAGTAAAAGATCGCTATCAATCAGAACTGGCTTTGCGTTGCCTTCAAAAGCAAGGTATTCCGGCTTACGCCCGCAGTCATATTCCTCTTGGAAAAACGCTCGCTTTTCAATCTATTTACGAATTATTTCGAGCCATGAATGTTTCCTATGACAACGCTTTGATCAGGACGGTAGCCGCAGGTCCGTTTGCCTCTTTTCATTTGGGCTTGAATCGATCTATTCTTGAAAGTCAGGGGCTTATTGCATTTTGCAGACAAATTTTAGCCTGCGAATTTCCCGATCCGGAATTCCAAAGAGATTTAACGCAAATCGTTGAAGAAATTCTCATGTGGGAGGGATCAAAGGGGTTTTCTTTTCAGGGGCTTCTTCGATTTTTAAGTGATTTTGAAGAGCTCAATGCAGAAGAAGGAGGGCGGAGAAGGGTTGAGCCTGGAACCGACGCGCTGCAGGTTTTAACCCTGCATGTCAGCAAAGGACTCGAATTCGATGTGGTATTCGCTCTCGGTCTTTCCTCCCGCTCCCTTGAAGAAGATGATGAAGAAGAGGCGCAGGCGGAAAAATTGAGACAGCTTTATGTGGCAATGACGAGAGCTAAAAAACGGCTCTATGTTCCGCTGTCCGAAAATCAAAGGTCGCGCGGCTCTCTCTCTTCCATGGAATTATTTTGTCAAACGATCGAATCCCAAGAAGGAGATTTTCTTTCCTTTTTGAGGACAATAGAACATGTCACTTACGAAGAGCTGCCAGAAAAAATCTCTCTTGATCCTGTATCAAAGTCGAGTGCAAAAATCGATGTTCAGCAGCTTTCAATCCCACCCAAAGGTATATGTAGTTATCTTTATTCCTTCACTACATTGGCTCAACCAAAGCCGTTTTCATCCTCAACATGCGAAGACGGCAGCTCTGCAAGAGGTATATGCACTCACACGATCCCAAAAGGGACAGAAACCGGCATCATCATCCATCACATTTTTGAGAAACTCTTTTCTGCCTATACCCCCATTTGGCAAGATTTGCGCTCTGTTGAATCTCTTGTCTCAAAATATCTGCAAGACACTTCGCTTCTTCCATGGGAAAACGTCATCCGGCAAATGGTTTGGAACACTTTGAATCTAAAAATCGACGCAACGCGCCCAAATGGTTTGGGCATCAAACCATTTTCTTTAATGGAACTCATGCCGGAAGATCTGCAAACGGAAATGGAATTTCTCTTTTCAAAACCGCCGCATTTTGTAAAAGGGTATATTGATCTTGTTTTTAAAAAAGAGGAAAAATTCTTTTTTTTAGATTGGAAGACAAATTGGTTAGGCCCGGATGCCGCATCTTATCTTGATTTGGAAGCCGCCATGACGGCTCATGATTATTGGCTTCAGGCAGACATTTACGCTACAGCCCTTGAGAAACATGTAAAGCGGTTTTACACCCGAGGGGATTTACAACGGATGTACACCCAGCCGTTTGATGAAATTTTTGGCGGAGCGATTTATCTTTTTCTTAGAGGCGGAAGATATTACCATTTCAAACCTGAGTTTTAAAGATGGATGAGATTGGTTTTTTAGATCGGTTTTTAGCCGATGCCTTGTTAAAAAAAGCGGGCGTAGCGTCTATCGACGCAGCGGTTGCCTTGCCCCGGTTGTTCCAAGAGGCGCGGAGAGGCCATCTCTGCATGAAAAAAGATCAACTAGGCCAAGAGATTTTATCGCTTCCTTCCTCTATTCTTGGAGAGGGGAGTTCCCTTTTTCCGAAAACCCCTATTGTTGTAGATGAAGATCGTTACTACCTTCAAAAGAATTGGGTTTATGAAACATATATTCTTCAGCATATCATGCGCCTTGTAAAAGGCTCGTCTCCATTTTTTTTCGATAAGGAGGCATTTGAAAAACATATTTCGTTAGTTTCCGGGAAATTAACGGATGGACAAATGCGGGCAATGCGACAAGTTCTCAAGCAGCCAATGACTGTGATTTGCGGAGGTCCGGGCACTGGAAAAACCTATACGGCAGCTTATTTAGTGAACTTGCTCTTCCGTTCTTTAAAAAAAAGAGAAAAAGAGCATCTCCATGTGCATGTTGCAGCGCCAACTGGCAAGGCCGCATCCCATCTTCAGTGCGCCCTTCAAATGCAAGGGTGTATTGACGAAAAACTGCATATTGAAGCATCGACCCTTCATAAACTTTTGAAATTGCAGCCGGGAGCAAGCCGCCTTTTTATGAGAAAGGGAAAGATCGATGCCGATTTGATTATTGTTGATGAAGCATCGATGATCGACGTCTCTCTTTTTGCACATCTTTTAGAGGCCATAGGCGATGATACGCTGCTTATATTGATTGGAGATCCTCATCAGCTTCCTCCGGTGGACGCTTGCAGTCTTTTTGCTGAAATAAGTCAGCTTTTCGGTGTTTTTCTGGATCGTTGCATGAGAACGGAAGATATTTTTTTGCAAAAATTTGCTCAAGCTGTAAAGCAAGGAGATCAAGAAGATGTTTTCAAGCTTATGCCTGCTTGGAATGAATCTATCTCGGTAGACACATTTTATGAAAAAATCGATCCAATTTTTTATCACGGTTTTCCCGATCCAAAAGCATGTTTTCAAACGTATGGGAAATTTCGCATTTTAAATCCGATTCGTAAAGGTCCGAACGGGACAAACGCTTTGAATGCCCGAATTTTTCAAGATCTGCAAAAAAACGGGAAGTGGTGGTCTGCTCCGATTATAGCGATTGCCAATGATGCATTTAGCGAGATTTATAATGGGATGAGTGGAATTTTAATTGGGCAAAAAAATCATATTGAAGCCGCCTATTTCCCTGATGCCCGCAGTGCTGAAATGCGCCGCTTTTCTGCTCCCCCTCCTTATGAACTCAGCTTTTGTATGTCTATTCATAAAGCCCAAGGAAGCGAATTTGAAGAAGTTTTAGCTCTTTTTCCGGAAGGAAGCGAAAATTTTGGAAGAGAGGCGCTTTATACAGCGGTTACCCGAGCAAAAAAGAGGGTTGAAATTCGAGGGCAAAAAGAGGTTTTGGAAAAAATGATCGCTGCAACTTCAAATAGAATGTCCGGCTTGTCCAGAAGGATTAGGGCTAAGAATTGGCCTCCTCCTGAGTAGTGAACCTGATGCGTATTGTTGGTTGGCAGGTGGCCCTAGTAGCTGCGCATTATGGGCGGGAAGCTCTGGCCGTGGCGCATTAGGGCGGGTGGCTGCTGCTGCACAATAGAGCGATATAGAGCGATTTAGAAGCCAATTTGATAATGTGGTTATTATTTTATTGGCACTCGGCGTTTCCTCTTCCGATGCCAATAACAACTGTACATTGTATTGATCAACAAGCCGCTGGATGGTTTTTGTGGCTAACCTTGCTACTTTCCAAGTGCCTAATCCTGTCGCAATACTCGCAGCTATGTGCAAGGGGGCATGGTTTTCGCTTCGCGTAGGCCCGGCAATAAAATAGCAAAACATGGCACCAAAAGACGCAACGGGTGGTAATTTTGACAAATGATCATCGGAAAATATTTTCTGCGCGAGTTTAATGATTGGATTTTTGCAATAAGAATAAATAACAGAAGAAGCGGCAATACCAAGTGAAAAAGTGCCGATCGCAGGGGCATAAGAAGCCATAAATTTTTGAAGCCGTTCGTTTTGAGCAATATAAGCGGGAAATTGGATAAGATCCCATCCCAATTGTTTGCCCCAGTCTGTCAGCGTCGCTACCCCAATCATTGTCGCGATGGTGGGAACAGCCATTCGTTCAATATTTTTATTGTTATTAGAAGGAGAAAGATTGCTGAAGGGAAGCAATGTAAGTGGCGTCTGTTTCTGCGCCAGAATTGTCTGTGTGTTGTACAGCATTTGTCCATACGACGTTCTTATTGTTGTGTCATGCGTGTTCAGTTGACGTTCAAATTCAACTGCATCTTGATGGATTGTTTGATTGATAATTTTTTGTATATGTTCTTTTTTCTTGAATATTTTTGTTACTTTGTCAGTAACCTCCTGCATTTTTTTAAATGTCTGTGCAAGAAGTTCCTGGGATGGTATTTCTATTTGATGTGCTCTTTGCGCGAGATCCCAACGTTGTTCTATACGCAAAGTCGCGTTTATATTGTTGAGCTCCTCGATGACATCGGCCCGTTGCTTAATGGCCTGGCAAAGGGCTGCGTAGTGATAAGCTGACATGCTGGCGGGTTGTGCAATTGCCATAAATAATTCCTTTTTAGAAGTAGTTTACAGGAAAGTACTTATTGAATCAATGGAAATTAATTATAGCAAGTGCTCATAAACTTGATATCACGAGCACTTGCGAATTTAATGTTTAATACAACGAACAGTAAGGCGTGATTTTGTGCGAGCGGCTTTTCGAGGTTTTAAAATGCCCCGTTTTACGCCCTTGTCGACAATGCTGTAAATTTTTTTGAGCTGCTCGGTAATTTGAGTGGTTTCCGCCGGTTTGGCAAGGGCGGTTTCAAGAGAACGGATGGCGGTATGCACAGAGGAGCGGAAGGAGCGATTGGCAAGTCTTTTTTTTTCGCTTTGCAAGTTTCTTTTGAGTGCTGATGGGCGTTTTTGTTTCTGTTCTTTCTTTTTGTCTGTTTTTGTGTCTGCCATATGTCCTTTCCTGCAATTTAAATGACAATACTATAATCTCTTTCGTATAATTTCGTAAAGAAGATCATGCGGCGCCAAAACATATTTTTTATCTTGCTCCTCCTTTCAGGAGGTCTTATTGCAGGATATTTTTCTTTAAAATCCGCAAGCAGCTGTTTCGATTTTTTTACTTTTAAACAGAGTGCTCCCGCCCGTATTTTGAAATGGGAGATCAATGAGGTGAAAGGGAAATTTCCGATTCAAGCATCCTATGTGTTTGAATTCGGGGGAAAAATGTGGCATGGAAAGGCTCGTCTGTCCAAGCCATGGCATCTCAATGAAGCTGCCGCGAGAGCCTTTCTTCAGAAAATTGCAAAACGGGAGTGGGTGGTCTGGTTCAATCCGGATCATCCTCAAAAATCTGGCTTGGAAAAATTGTTCCCAACAGGACTTCTTGTTCGAACGTTCATTTGTTATGCCGTTCTCGTGTACTTCACCTTCCTATTTATCCGTTTTTCGAATTAACCATTCGAGAAGCTGAAAATAGGGACGGGCTATCAATTGATTAAAAAATTCTTTAAATGTACCCTTCGAAGAATAACAGGCGTAGAGCTCGATTTCCCATGTTTTCCATCGTTTGAAAACAAGAACTATGAAGGGCCGAGTTGCCGATAAAACTGTTTTATGCAGCACATCCCCCTGAAAATAGTACGTTTCAATTGCGAGTCGCTTTTCGATTTGCTCAGGCAGATTGGCCGGCCATTCAAGAAGTGGTTTTAGAATCGGTTTTGAAAGATCGACTTTTAGGGGGCGTCCCTTTTTAAGCCGCTTTTTTTCGATGATAATTTCCATCTGGTCATAAAAAAAAGAGCCGAGCCGCCGAAAAGTGAAATAATAACAGGTGTGGGCGCGGAGAAACTCTTCCGCTGCACGAAGATGCTTTCGATTAAAGATCCTGTCGTCCAACAGCCACACAACCCTAAGCCCGATTTTGGCATAGTCTGTGATCCGTTTTTTCGCCTCGTCGATCTCAATGAGTGAGCATTGGATTTCAAAAACGATGCTTTCTTTTTCCCAAAGCAAATCGGCAATGCGATGAATGGCAAGAAAAGGGCGCTCGATCCGGACCGTTTTTTCCGATAGGATTTTTTGAAGCTGGAGCTGCACGATCAAGTGGTCTTCGCTTTTACTATACAGGCGGCATTGGAATGATTTTTGAAGATGATAGAAATGGGGAACCCGATTTCTGCCCCGTCGAACTTTTACGGGAGCTCTGCATTCCAGGCAACGATAAGAGCCTTTGGCGGTTGCGTTCGCGGCAAAAATGTAGCTCTCTTCGTCAGATGCATAAAGAGCCATGTCGCCACAGAAACTTTTGGTTGATAGTCTTTGATAGCAATGAATCTCTAGGGTTGCAATTAATCTCTAGAGGTATATGATATTGACAGAAGGGATCTTTAAATTCCAGAATATTTTAGAAATCATGAGCGCCAATACTACTTTCAGCAACCCTCAGCACCAACAAAAAATTGAAGAATTGGTGGGCATTGCCAAGGAGCAAGGGTATCTCACTTATGAGGAAATTAACGAAATCCTCCCAATGACTTTTGATTCTCCCGAGCAGATCGATCAAGTGTTGATCTATTTGAGCGGGATGGATATTCAAGTGCTCAATCAATCCGAAGTGGAGAGGCAAAAAGAGCGGAAAAAAGAAACCAAGGAACTGGAAGGGCTGCCAAAACGTACCGAAGGCACCTCTGATGATCCGGTCCGCATGTATCTCAAGGAAATGGGATCGGTTCCGCTTCTTACTCGTGAAGAAGAAGTGGAGATTTCAAAACGGATTGAAAAGGCTCAGATTCAAATTGAAAAAATTATTATGCGCTTCCGCTATTCAATTCGAGAAGCGATTTCCATCTCTTTCCATTTGATCAGCGGAAAAGAGCGTTTCGACAAAATTGTCGCGGAAAAGGAAGTTTCCGATAAATCCCTTTTTCTGAATCTTTTGCCGAAACTCTGCGATCTCATGAGAACGGAAGACCAGCTTCTGGAGAATATGCTCACACAAAGCAAAGATCCGGATCTGAAAAAAGAGCAAAGAACGGAGCTGCTCGAAAATCTTGAAAAATGCCGTATTCGATCCCAAGCCTATCTGCGCCGTTTTTGCTGCCGGCATAATGTCATTGAGGATTTTGGCGAAGTCATCTTGACTGCCTATGACCGGTTTTTGCAATTGGAGAAAGAAATACAGGAACTGACTCCCCGTGCAGAAAAAAACAAGTTTGCTGCCGGGAAACTGGCTGCCGCAAAGCGAAAACTCTATAAACGGGAGCTTGCCGCGGGGCGCAGCCTGGAGGAGTTTAAAAAAGATGTCCGAATGCTTCAGCGCTGGATGGATAAGAGCCAGGAAGCAAAGCGGGAAATGGTCGAATCGAATCTGCGGCTTGTCATCTCTATTGCAAAAAAATATACCAATCGCGGCCTCTCCTTTCTAGACCTCATTCAGGAAGGCAATATGGGTCTTATGAAAGCGGTCGAAAAATTCGAGTATCGGCGAGGATACAAGTTTTCTACTTACGCGACCTGGTGGATTCGTCAAGCAGTCACTCGTGCGATTGCAGATCAGGCCCGAACGATCCGCATCCCCGTCCATATGATCGAAACGATCAATAAAGTGTTGCGGGGAGCCAAAAAATTGATGATGGAAACCGGCCGCGAACCAACGCCTGAAGAGCTGGCTCATGAGCTGGGACTCACTCCGGAGCGTGTCCGGGAAATCTACAAGATTGCGCAGCACCCCATCTCTCTTCAGGCTGAAGTCGGCGATGGAGGGGAAAGTCAATTTGGAGATTTTCTTGAAGACACGGCTATTGAATCTCCTGCAGAGGCGACCGGGTATGCTATTTTAAAAGACAAGATGAATGAGGTTTTGGCGACCTTGACAGAACGGGAAAGGACCGTTTTGATCGAGCGTTTCGGCCTGTTGGACGGAAAGCCAAAAACTTTAGAAGAGGTGGGAGTTCGATTCAAAGTGACTCGCGAGCGGGTGCGGCAAATTGAAGCTAAGGCTCTTCGCAAAATGCGCCATCCAACAAGGGCTAAACAGCTGCAAGCTTTTCTCGATCTCCTCGAAGGTGAGTAACAAGGATTTTGTGACATGAACAAAAAACAATGGATTGGAGCTGCTTTAATCGCATTGGGTATTTTTGCCCTGATTCTTTCTCATTCGATTCGAGGACGGGTAGCCGGAGAAATGGGCGAGGTCAATTTTATTACAAGCCCTCTTTCTAAAACTGGAGCGCCCGGAAATATAGTAAGCAACCTGGTTTCAGAAAGAGCCGGCGGGGAAGCCGAGCAATATCTAAAAAAAGCCGAATTTCTTATGGTAGGAGGAGTGATTCTCATCATCATGGGAGGTTGTTTGATTTTCTTGTATAAGAAGAAAAAAAGATAACTGTATGGAGCGTAACGGAGTCGAACCGTTGGCCTCAACAATGCCATTGTTGCGCTCTACCAACTGAGCTAACGCCCCTTCTCTTAATTCTTAGAGTAGTTTAGACTGTTGAATTTTAAATATGGGCCTATTTTAAATCAAAATGTTTTTTCATGAAATATTAGAAGCTCAACCCGATCCAATTTTCGGACGCAACGAAGCATTCCAAGCGGATGTTCGCCCGGATAAAATCAATTTAACGATTGGAATTTATAAGGATGAACATCTGCGCGCCGCTTTGATTCCCTCCGTAAAAAAAATGAAAGAGCAGATCTTGCATCAGGATCTTTTGGCGGACTATCTTCCATTAAGCGGTTTGCCTGATTTTGTAGAACAAATTGGAATGTTGGTTTTCGGGGAAAAAAGATGGCAAGCAAATCATCATCGTGTTTTCGCCGCGCAAAGCTTGGGAGGAACTGGAGCGCTTCAGGTTGGCGCGCAATTTTTATCCGAATCAGTAGGAAAAACAGTAGCCGTGCCTCAGCTAACATGGCCGAATCATCGATCTATTTTTGAAAGGGCCGGCTGTCTTGTTGAGACCTTTCCTTACTATAGCCGAAAAACTCGTGGAATCGATATGGAGGCCTTGTGCTCTTCTTTGAGAGAGATGCGCGAGAAAACGATCGTCATTTTACACTCCGTGTGCCATAACCCAACTGGATGCGATCCATCTTTAGATCAATGGAAAGAGCTATCGCAAGTAATGTTAAAGAGAAAATTGCTCCCTTTTTTTGATTTTGCCTATCAAGGGTTTGGCGATGGCATAGAAAAAGACAGAAAAGCCATAGAAATCTTTATGGACGATGGCCACGAAATGTTGATTGCTTATTCCTGTTCCAAGAATTTTAGTATGTATTGCCAACGGGTAGGAGCTCTTTTCATTGTCGATGAAAATGCGGCGGTCAAGCTGAGAGTAGGATCGCATATTAAGAAAACCATCCGATCCCTTTACTCAAATCCTCCTGCTCATGGAGCCCGTATTGTCAGCGCGCTTTTACAGGATGCGGATTTAAAAAAAGAATGGGAACAAGATTTATCCAGAATGCGGGATCGGATCTCTTTAGTGAAGGAGAGCATCATCCGGAAGTTGTCGGCAAAAATGGATTGCGAGTTCTTGCGCCATCGAAAAGGAATGTTTCTCTTGATCGATCTGGATAAACATCAGATTCAGAAATTAATTGATGAATTTGGTATTTATTTACTCGACAATGGTAGAATTTCATTAACTGGATTGAATGAAAAAAATATCGATCAGGTAGTCAACGGCCTATTTTCCGTATGCCAAAAGTGATTCAATGAATCAAATGCTGCCTTGCTTTTTTTTGGGGCTATTTCTTTTAGGCTGGACCAGTTTGTCGTATCAGGCATCAGACCGGGTAAGATCGCTCGCCGTTCATGTTTTTTCGCCCGCCTGGCTTTGCGCAGATGCAATCAAAGAGCGCTTTGTCCATCGCTCAGTCGAGTTGAATGATCCCATCGAGCTGTCTCTTCTGAAACTCGAAAATCAAAGGCTGAAAAATCAAATCGAATGGGTCAGGGAATGGGCATTGTATCATATTCAATGTGGGCATGAAGAAAAGAGGCCGGAGCTTTCGGAATTAAAGGAGCAGGCAATACCGGCAATTGTGATTTATAGAGATCCGGTTTCTTGGGGCAGCAGTCTATGGATTGGAGTAGGAGAAGAGGAAAATGAGAAGCTGCAGCGCCTGATTGTCAGTAGAAACAGCCCTGTTGTCATTGGCAACTCTTTAATCGGGGTGATCGATTATGTGGGCAAGCGACAATCTAGAGTGCGTCTGATCACTGATTCGAGCCTGACGCCCGCTGTTCGCGTATTGCGGCAAGAATATCCGGCAGCGCTGATTGCTTGCATTGACGCTTTGTCCGACAAAATGAAGGATTGGGACGATTTATTCGAAGTTGTGAGTCAATTGCAAAAGATTAAAGAAACATTCAAGAGCGCTTCCAAGGAAATCTATTTGGCTAAAGGCGAGCTTCGAGGTGCAGGAGCTCCGTTTTGGCGATCTAAAGATCTAATTTTGAAAGGGAGCGGATTCAATTACGACTACCCGGATGCTGAAGGACCTTCGCGGGATTTGCGTTCGGGCAAGGTGTTCAAAGGACCGGATCCATCTACTCCTTTAATTGTAGAAGGAGACCTTTTAGTGACTTCGGGACTCGATGGTGTTTTTCCAAAAGGCTTGTCGGTTGGGATCGCAACGATTGTCTCTCCTTTACAGGAAGGGAGCTTTTCGTATGAAATTGAAGCGCGCCCCACTGCATGCTGTTTGAATGATTTGAAAATCGTTTTTGTACTCCCTCCTGTAAGCGGGGAATAGGTATTAAATGTGTAAGCGTACATTTGCGATTGGATCTTTTTTCTATCTGCCGGCTCCTTAAGAAAGATCGATGGTATCGCACCCGGGCTGATTTCAGTCCCGCAGCGATATAAGAATTGAGATTGCCGGCCGGTTTTCAGGAAATACATAGGACGGTTCCAATAAAGAAAATCATAGCCGATCGAAGACATATCCCCAATGTATGCATCGCAAATATTCAATAGGGGGTAGATGGGAGGAAGCTCGGGAAGAAAGAAAATATTTGAACGGCTTGCGTACTCACCTGTTAAACGCTCGATTTCAGGAGCTGATTGACACCGGGTATTCGGGTGAATCTTAATCATCAAATTGCAATCAGGCGGCAGGTTTTCGGCGAGAATCGGAAACATTTCCCAAAAACATCCATTGCCTTCGCTATCATTCCAGGTAGGGGCGTACAAATAGGTCTTTTGCACCTGAGTTTTGGAGATGATTTTTTCCAGGATCTTTTTGTAGAATTGCGCATGCTGCATCCAATAAAAGAGGCGAAAGTTCCCAATGCGGATGATTTTGGGATGCACATTTTTTTGATGCATGAAATCGATCATTTTTTGACCATATACGAGGGCGATTTCGTTTTTTAACGATTCAAAAATGGGAAGCTTCCATCCTTTGTCGGAGTTTCCATGAGGAAGCCAAAGAAACGTGGTTGAATGTTTCGGTGCAAAGATAGATTGGAGGAGTCTTTTGCTATTGCATGAAACGATAAGAGGCGGCAGCGTTACATCCCAACGGTTGATCTCGATGATTTTCAAAGACGGGTAGTAAAGGCGCGCCAGGTCGGCCACTTCTGGTTCGCAAATGATGAGAGGCCAGTTGTGCAGAGCGCAAAAAGGGGCCAAATGGTCGAGATAATGAGAAGAATCGTCGAAAATCAATCCAGCTTTGTCCATAATGAACTCTATTAACTCGGGCTTTGTGCAATTTTGCGATCCACTCGCTGACGCTCGTTGATCGTAAGATTGCACAAAACTCAGGTTATTATGGAAGAGTTGCACATTTGGTTTAAAGAAAATCAGCGTTCATTTCCCTGGAGAGAAAGGAGAGATCCCTATAGAGTTTGGATTTCCGAAGTCATGCTTCAGCAAACAAGAAGTTCGGTCGTGGTTCCCTATTTTCTAAGATGGATGAAACAATTTCCCGATGTTGCAACGCTTGCCAATGCCTCTTTGGAAACAGTCATCAAAGCCTGGGAAGGGCTTGGATATTATAGCCGCGCCCGCAATCTTCATCAAGGAGCGCAGCAGATGCTCTCCTTTTTTGATGGAAAAATTCCACATTCAAAAGAAGAATTAATGAAGATTAAAGGTCTTGGGCCATACACGACCGGAGCCATTTTGAATTTCGGATTTTATCAAAAAGCCGCGGCGGTCGATGGAAATGTGGCCAGAGTGATCAGCCGCTATTTTGCAATTGCCGAAAACATTTGCAAGACAGCCGCGCGGAGAAAAATAGAGGAGAAAACTGTAGCTCTTTTGGATGAAAAGCAGCCTTGGGTCACAAGCGAGGCCCTCATTGAACTGGGAGCTACGGTTTGTCTGCCGAAGCCCCGGTGCGAACAATGTCCTTTGCAGCCCCGCTGCTTGGCTTTTAAGAGAGGGATTGCCCATGATTTGCCCATAAAAAATAAGGAAACATCCACTACCCTTTTAACCCGGGTTGTAGTTGTCATCGAGGCGGCAGGTTCTATTTTGATCCGAAAAGAAAAACCGGGAAAAGTCATGGCAGATCTTTATGAATTTCCCTATTTTGCAGAAAAAGATCCATCTTTTTGGCGCGTTCGACATATGATTCGTAACTTGAAGAAACTATTTGGGATGGATCTTAAGTATGTTCAGTTTTTAGGAGAGGTCACCCACACTTTTACAAGATACAAAGCGCGCCTTTTCCCTTATTTATTGAAAGCGGCCGCTCCGATTCCGGTGGACGGAAGCATATGGATGTCTCGAGATTGTCTCCAAGAGCTCCCTTTTTCAGCAGGCCATAGAAAAATATTACATCGATACGAACAGGTCTAATGAGAATTCTTCATTTGGAAGCCTCTCCTGGATGGGGAGGACAGGAAATGCGCATTTTGAGGGAAGCGGAAGAGATGCGTTCTCGCGGCCATGAAGTGTTTCTAGTGGTGATGCAGAGAGGACAGTTAATCGAAGAGGCATGTAAAGCGGGCTTTACAGCCTATCCTTTAAATTTTCATAAGCCCTATTGGCTTTTGTGTTTGATTCGACTCCTCTTGCTCATCCGCCGCCACCGCATTGATTTGATCAACACGCACTCTTCTCTAGATGCCTGGATTGGAGGATTGGCTGCGCGCATAAGCCGGCGGCCGGTGATTCGCACCCGTCATTTATCGACCCCGATAAAACCTGGGTGGAATAGCAGGATCCTTTATGGAAAATTGGCTGATTTTATTGTAACGACATGTTCCTCGATCCTTCCGATGATCCGCTTGCAATCCGGGAAAAAGGAATCTGAATGCAAATCTATTCCAACAGGGGTTGATCCAGCTCGAATTTGTTATGCGGAAGAAGATGTACAAAATATTCGGTCCAAATTGGGGGTTCTCCAGGGGGATGTATTGATCGGAACCGCTTGTTTTCTACGATCTTGGAAAGGGATCGCCGATTTTCTCAAAGCCGCGGATTTGCTGAGGGAATCAAGAGACATCAAATGGGTGGTGATTGGCGGCGGACATGAAGCTTTTTACCGTGAGATGGCGGCAAAGATGAAATTGGACGGAATCGTCCATTTTACCGGCCATTTAAAAAATCCTTTTGCCGCCATGGCGGCTTTAGATGTGTTTGCTTTGCTCAGTACGGCACATGAAGGGGTATCGCAAGCTATTTTACAAGCGGCGTATTTGGAAAAACCTCTGGTCTCCACTCCCATTGGAGGACTTGACGAAGTTTGTCTTCATGGGATTACAGGGATTCGGGTAGAGCCGTTTTCTGCCAGTCAGGTGGCAAAAGCGGTATTGAAATTGAAGGAAAACGCCCCCCTTCGACGGCTGCTTGGCCGAAACGGGAAGAAACTGATCGAAGAGAAGTTCACTTTACAAGAGACGATCGATCAAATGGAGAGAATATATCTTCAGAGATTGTTGGGGAATTAAGATTGGCTACGAACTTTGGGTCAGACTACGACGTTTTCTGTAATATATTGACGGAAAGCGAGTTATAAAAATTTGCAAAATCTTGCAAATTTTGGACCAAATTTTGCATAATTGGTCTCATCATGTATAACCGTTTTTTGATCCCCCCAGATCCTCATAGTTATTTTTTATTTGGGCCAAGAGGCACAGGTAAATCGACCTGGCTAAAAGCTCGTTATCCTCATGCTTATTGGATCGATCTTCTCGATCCTGAAACTCTTCGTTATTTTCTCGTCGCACCTGAAAAATTGATTCAGGTCTTGGCGGAAGCGCCGCAACAGAAAACGGTGGTCATTGACGAGGTGCAAAAGGCGCCCGATTTGCTGAATGTCGTCCATCACTTAATCGAAGAGAAAAAGGGGTATCAATTTGTTCTGACCGGCTCTAGTGCCAGAAAGTTGAAAAAACAGGGAGTCAACTTGCTGGGTGGAAGGGCTCTCTTAAGACACATGCCTCCGTTTTTTGCGGGGGAGCTGGGGGATTCTTTTAACCTTCCCAGTCATTTACGATTTGGGATGCTCCCTTTGATCCTTGATTCTGAAAATCCCGAAGAGGTGCTTCGCGCTTATGGAGGCATCTACTTGAAAGAAGAGGTGCAAGCAGAAGGAATCGTAAGAAATGTGGGGGATTTTGCGCGGTTTTTAGAAACAATGAGCTTTTCTCATGGTTCAGTACTCAATGCTTCCAATATTTCTCGAGAGTGTCAAATTCCGAGAAAAACGGTAGACAGCTATTTACAAATCTTAGAGGACTTGCTCCTCTCTTTCCAATTGCAAGTCTTTCACCGAAAAGCCAAAAGAGTGTTAAGCCATCAACCAAAATTTTATTATTTTGACGCAGGCGTCTATTCATCTCTTCGTCCTAAAAATTTCTACGATGTAGAGACAGAAAGGGAAGGTCCTGCATTAGAAGGATTGGTGGCCCAGCATCTGAAAGCTTGGGTGGATGCCCAGGCAAATTCTCATCAGCTCCACTTTTGGCGAACAAGCTCAAAAGTCGAAGTAGATTTTATCGTAAGCGGACCCTCTTGTTTCTTTGCAATCGAGGTAAAAAATGGAACAGCAATTCATCCGAGCGATCTGAGAGGGCTAGAAACTTTTAAAGAAGATTATCCGTCAGCGACACCTTTATTACTTTACCGCGGCAAGCATCGGCTCAAGGAACGGAATATTCTTGTTATGCCTGTTGAAGAATATCTCCTTAAAATCCATCCTTACAACCCGTTGCCATCCTAAGAGACTGTTAACGGATTTCGGCTTCGTCGATTTTGGGGATTATTTTGGCCGATTTTCGGTTTGTTTTTGGGGGGTAATATACATTTGGTCGATATTACCTCCCAAAAACAAACCGAAAATCGGCTCAAAAGAACCCCAAAATCGACAGAAGCGAAATCCGTTAACAGTCTCTAAGAGGAACAGGTGTAGTTTGCCAATTTCCGCTTAAAATTTTTCGCATAGACGAGTATACTGCTCTTTTCAAAAGAATTCTAGCACTTTCGGCGAAGCCGATTTTTTCTCAGCTCCAGCGTCAGCGGGAGCTGCTGAAGTGGTATTACTCCTCTTGATCCCTTGAATAGATGCTGTTATGATAGGCGGTCTGTTGGCAATGAGAATTGTTGATAACTGCTGGGAAATTTCCTCGAAAAATAATTGTAAGAGAACATGACATGACTGTTCGGAATAAAAAGTGAGCGGTTCGATCAAAAAAGGATAGATAACCTATGTTATTTCAGGAGGCACAGGCAATCTTAAAGAATCATAAAAAAGCGCTTCTGCGTCTGGGTGCTCGTGCGCTTTCTCTTTTTGGTTCAGTTGCTAGAGATGAGAGTACTTCTGCCAGTGATATCGATATTCTGATTGATTTCGACTCAAAAAAAGGTCTCTTTGGTTTTGTGAGTCTTAAGCATTATTTAGAAAAACTCCTTGGATGTGAAGTTGATTTGGTCACCAAAAATGCGCTTCATCCTGCCCTAAAAAAGAAAATCTTGCGCGAGGCAAAGCATGTCTTCTAGGGAATGGACGTTCCGCGTTCAGGATATCCTCGAGGCGATTGAAAAGGTTAGTCGCTATGTTGAAAACATGACTTTAACTCAGTTTAAGGAAAATGAGCTTGTAATGGATGCGGTCATTAGAAATTTCGAAATCATTGGCGAGGCCAGTAAAAATATTCCCTTATCCATTCGCCGCTCCTATCCAGAAGTGCCATGGAACGAGATGAGCGGTATGCGAAACGTCCTCATTCATGAATATTTCGGTGTTGATGTCGGCACTGTCTGGCACACGACAAAAAAGAACCTGCCAAAACTTCAGAAGCAACTCCGGGCGATTCTCAAAGAAGTTAAGGCTTCGAAATGACGCGCAAGATACGCAAATTTTACGCACTTGACCAAATTTGGGAGCCTTTTTGAAATATGCTAATGAATGTCTCAGGTGTAGTTTGCCAATTTCCTCAGTAGCGATAAAATCTTCTTTTTTTTAGAATCATCTCATACGATTGTTGTGATGCATCAGGATTTGCCGACATTTTTTCAGAGAAAACTATCCATTCTGGATCGATTTATTGATCGACGCTGGATTGCGGCGATAGGTACAGTTTTCGCAGGCATTGCGGTTTTAATTTTTTCCTTTCATTCAAGCCCTAAAGCGCCGGATTTTGCATTCGCGGAAATTCTCGTTGCAAAATGGATTGCCCTTCCGGAAGACGGTTCGTTGTTTCAAGAAATGTCTAAAGCCCTTAGGAAGGTTCCTACTTTACAGAAAAAATATGAACCTGTCATTGCCCAGAAGTTAATGGAGGGCGGCCGGGGAGCTGAAGCCTTGCAGATCGCCTATCGATCTATCGATTTGGCCCGTAGCGAAGTGCCTTATCATGCCCATTTTGCCGAAACAAGCCTTGTGATTGAGCGAGGCGATTATCAACAAGCGCTGCTCTCGTCCGTTACCTTGAAGGAAAAGATGACGCGCGAATGCAATATCGATGCTTTTTGGGGCGAACATCCCAAGGGAGGGTCTCTTCTTTTTGCCCACAATCTCCTTAGGATCGCTTGCCTGCAACAAGAATTAAAAAATCGTCCGGGGGAGATGGCCGCCTGGATTGAATTGGAATCGCTATTGAAAAATCACGAAAACAGTCCCACCGCCTATCTTCTTGTAAGTAGTTTTCAAGAAAAGGGGCTGGATCTAACTCATTATATAACAGAGCGAAAATCATTTTTACAATATATCCAAAGTGATGCTAAAATCGGCGCTTAAACCCGCCCAAAGGCCAATTTTTGAATCACTTTGGGTATAAATTGGAGTATTTATGGAATTTCAATCAAATCAATCTACCTCCAACTGCGCATGCATTGAGCCTGAGGCATATTGGGGATATCATCTAATATTGGATTGCAAAGAGTGTGATGTGAATAAAATTAAAGACGCTGAAAACATCCGTTTTTTTGTTCAGTCTCTTGTTCAAGAAATTGATATGAAAGCTTTTGGCGAGCCCCTGATCGAGCATTTCGGATCCCACAATCCGGTTGTGTCAGGCTATTCCCTTATGCAATTGATTGAAACAAGCTCTATAACAGGCCATTTCGCTGAAGGAAGCGGCGATGCCTATCTCGATATTTTTTCTTGCAAGCCCTATGATATTGAGATTGCGAAAGCTGTAGTGCGGCGATTTTTTAATCCTCAAAAAATCAAAATCACTTACTTGACCAGACAAGCTTAGAGACTGTCTTTTCGGGCCTGATTCAGAATTTTCCCTATGAGGGTAACACTTTTTTGCTTCTTTTCGAGGAGAAAGAAACGTTACCCTGTTTTTCAAGTTTATACACCCAAAGTGATTCAAAAATGGGCCTTTGGGCGGGTTCAAAGCGCCGCAAAATCGATTGTCGGCAGCTTTCAATCCCGCCCAAAGGCCAATTTTTGAATCACTTTGGATGTATCCCGTTCATTTTCAATGATATCATAGATTCATTAATAATGATGTCCCAATAACTTAATTATGATATAATATACTCATTAATAGTTATGTCAAAGTAACTTAATAACAATAAATAGATTTTGATAAATAATCGTAAAGATGTTAATTTAATATATAAAACAATCGTGAGAGGGTAAAATGAATATTCGTCTTGATCCAAATAAAATTAATGTAGATAATCTTGTTCAGTCTTATAAACAAAAAGACAGGGGATTTTTAAATAAAATTCGGGTGTTTTTTAAAAGTTTCCGCGAAAGTGGCAGACGAGAAATTGCAACATATGCGTTAAAAGAACAGATTGAAACTGTGCAGAAAATTCTATCGGATGCTCCTGCCTATGAGGCAGTTCATGCAGCTTTACAATTCCTGGATAAGAGTGAAGAGTTTTTAAGGGGATCTTCTCAGTCTCAAATAGCTTCTGAGATTCGGTGGATGATCACTGAGACACTTCCAGCGGCATGCGACATGACTATCAGGAAGGTAAATGAAGTCTCATCAAATTTGAATTCGCAGCAGGAGCGCTCCACACAGCTCTCCAAACTCAATGCGCAGAAGGCAAAGCTGCAGCAGGAGAAGATCAATCTCCAGACTCAGCGACAGGGACTGGAGATCACTCTGGGCGATCTAAAGAGACAGGGGCTGCCTCACGGAACGAAGCAGGAAGATGTTAATTCATTGCGAAACGATGAGCAGCTCAAAAATCAAGAAATAGATCAAATAACTCGACAGATAGATGATTTAGAAAACCAAAAGATTAATACCGAAGTATTTAAATCGCTGCAAGAAGATAAATTAATAATAGAGAATTTGATGAAACAGAACAATCCGAAACCGACTCTCGAATTTCAGAGAAAAGTAGATAGGTTGGAGGTGGGTCTGGTGGGGCTTGCAGAGAAAAGAAAAACACCAAAGGCTTGAGGGGAATGAAGACCTGGAACGAATAACGGGGGCTTTGCAAAAGAACTCGAAAATCGAGAGAATCTGAATCTCTTAACAGTCTTGCCTCAATCGTATTCGTCTTCAGTCGAACTCTCGCGAGGCGCTGCTGGATGATTTTCAGATAGTACCTGAGCATGTCTAATATAATAATGGTACGAAGTGCCAGCAAGAAGTCCTAAAAAGCCAAAAAAGATAAAAGGAATAAAAATCGCAACGATGATCTTCACAAGTCCAAAAATGATCTCTGTGATTTTTTCTTGTTTAAATGCAAAACGATAAAGCTGCTTAAGCCCCCTTTCAACCGGGGCGGAGAATAGGATCGCGATCAATGCGCCAGCGCTTAAGAAAAAAATCGTCAGCCTCGGTCCGGTAAAAAAATCATAAGCGCTCGAAATCGCTCCGATGATAATTGCAAGGATAGAGAAAAGCTCTGTTGTGTGTTTGCTCGCAAATCCTTCAAGTTCATGGACAGACATCCCTTCTTTGAATTTATCAGCGAGTTTGCTTTTTGCCATTTTTTACCTCTAACTTGTATTTAAATGATTATTTTATTTAATTGCAATCTCGGTTTCCAGATGTTGTTTCTTAAGTTTCTAAAAAAGAAAATCTTTGGTTGAGTTCTTATCTTTTTTTTCTAGATCTTTTGAATCACTTTGGGTATAACACCCTCTAATCGTTGAAAAGATGTTGCGGCCTATTTTTTATCCCTTTTATCCCGAGCGCATATTTTGGACAGCCGTGGGTGTGTTAGGCGCCGGTTTATCCATAGGGATAGCCCTTTTATTGTATTGTTTTCAATCATCCGCTCCGGTCCCCTCATTGACTCTTTCCACAAAACAAACCTTAAGCGATGAAGCAGCAGGGCTGGCTTTTTCTTTTGCCCTTAAAGAGGTGTCTCCTGCTTTTCCATTGCCTTGCATAGCACCGGAATTGACATTTTCATTCGATTCTCCACGTCCTGATGGAAATCAGGGACATCCCGCTCTTTTTGTCCGTTTAAAAAAATCGGCTCAATCAAACCGCATTTCTTTGCCTTGCCGCATTGGCTTGCAATTTCATGAAAGGACATTGGAATTCGCCGAACCCTCTTCCCGTTTTTGGATGGAGGTCGCAGAGCTCCCTTGTGAAAAAATTCAAGCGACCACCTGGATTCAGACGGTGGCCAATGAAAATCTGAAAGTGGAAACATTCTCCCTCTCTCCCCAGTTAAGTCCATTGCAGGGATCTCAGGAGTTTCCCATCGAATCCCCTTTTCGGGTTTTAAGCGAAGCCAAATGGCTTGGCCACAATGTTTTTGCTGAAAAATATGAAGGCGTGCAAACTTTACGGATTGCTGTGGAAGATGCCGCTTTCGATTTGCAGGAAAAGGATTGGATGGTTTGGTCGGGGCAGCATTGGGTGAAAGGATCATTGGAAGGAAAGCCGGAAGCGATTGCCCGTATTGAATTCGCGGATGCCAAAAATCTCATTTTGGAAGGATGGCATGAGGATAGGCATGTGCGCCTTGCCCTGCCAATTACAGACCCCCCCCCCCTCAAAATTAAAGGAGAAGATCTCTTTACTTCCATTCGGATCCGATCCGGAAAACAGATCAGCTGTATGATGGAAAAACATTGTTTGATTTTACGTGCCGGCGATTGGGTGTTAAAAACAGGAGAAAGATGGAGGATTTTAAGAAAAAAAGAGGAGCGGGAGGCGTATCGATCCGGTAAAATGAACGGAGAATTATTCGTGTTTGAAAAAATTGAATTGAAACAGGGGTGCAAATTCATCACAGGATTTTTGTTCAACTCGGAAAAATCGCAAATTGTTCCCATTGATTTGCCCGATTTCAAACATTCGACTCGCAAAGAGGCAAAAGAAAAATGAAGAGAGCTTTATTTCTTTTTATTCTGCTTTTGTCTTGCGCCGGTTCGATTTGTCCGGAAGAGATTTCCAGTATAACTCCCGATATGGAAGGTGCGAAAAACTTCAATAAAACGCTTTCCGATCTTCGCTTGGCATTGAAAGACAAATTTCAGAAAGCCGCGGATCTGTCCAGCGATTCAGCGAGTGAAAAAGAATATCAGGATCTTTTTCTCGAGGTCCAATCTTTGAAAAAGAAAATCGCTTCCGTAGAAGAACAATGGCGCGCTGCCGCTGTGAACGAATCTGCCGCTGACGATGGAGCCTATGCCCTTTGGGATGTAGGTGAAACCACCCTGGCCCAACTGATCATGGAGTATGGAGCGAGCGATCACCTCTATATCATCCCCCAGGAATTGAGCGGAATGAAGATCAGCCTTTTCTCAAGCATTCCGCTTCCCAGAGAATCCTGGAGCGAAATGATCGAGATTGTTTTAGCGCAAAATGGCGTAGGGGTAAAGACGCTCAACGCCTTTGCGAAACAGCTATACATCCTTAAACTCGATCCTTCGGGGATTCAGGGCATTGTCTCAAGGCAACAGGATCTACACCTTTTTGCCAATCATGCCCGCCTTTTTTTTGTTTTTTCCCCTCCTCCAGAACAGCTTCGGTCTGTGCAATCTTTTTTTGAAAGGTTTTCGGATCCAAAACAAACGACCGTCCAGTCCATCGGTTCAAAAGTGGCGTTGGTCTCTACTCGCGATACAATTGAGAAGTTAATCAACCTTTATAATGTGGTTTGGGATCAGGGAAAAGGAAAGATTGTCCGTCTTTATAATGTGACGAAAGTCAGCCCTGCTGAGGCGGAAAAAGTTTTAAAAGCGGTTTTTTCCGATTCGAGTGCCAAGGGGCGGCCTACCTATTATCCATCTGCCGCGGATGAGCTTTCCGTCCTTTTATTGCCTCAAGGCCTGGTTTTGGTCGGGGAGGCCGATACGGTGGAGCGCGGCCATCGCATTCTTAGCGATTTGGAAAATCAAATGGAAGATCCGAGCGAAAAAGTCATCTATTGGTATTCCTGCAAACACTCCAATCCGGAAGATGTCGCCCTTGTCCTTGAAAAAGTGTACGATTCTCTGATCGGATCGAGCTTGGAAAAAAAAACGGAAGTCTTCGTTTACCCCCCTCCTCCTCCCCCTCCCCCAGCGGAACCTGGACAACTGCCCGGGCCTATTTATCCTCCAGCCAATACCCCTTTCAACCCCATTCTTCCGGCAACCGCCCCTTTTATTCAGCCGGCGCTTTTGGAAAAGAACCAAAGAGTTTCTTTTGGCAATTTTATTGTGGATTCAAAGACCTCCTCTCTTTTGATGGTCGTGCGAAGAGAAGAGCTCTCTAAAATAAAATCTCTTTTAAAAAAACTCGATATCCCGAAACGGATGGTACAGTTAGACGTTTTGTTAATAGAAAAGAAATTGATAGATCACAAACAAATCGGGATCAATCTTTTGCAATTGGGAACGAGCTCTTCCAACACAACTCAAAACGCGCTGAGTTTCAATAATGAAGCGCAAGCTCTTCATAAAGGCATTTTCCGTTTTATATTTAGCAGAACTGGCCATGAAGGTCCCGGTTTTGATTTAACATATAATTTTTTGCTCTCTCAAGAAGATGTGCGAATCAATGCGAATCCATCCGTTTTAGCCATCAATCAGACCCCCGTTCAGTTTTCGGTTGTAGAGGAAATTTCGATTGATAATGGCGCGATTCCCGTACAGCTTGCGGCGGGAGGAGTCACGTTTGAACGCTCTTTTACCCGCGCGCAGTACGGGATTACGATCAACCTCACCCCCACCATCCATATGACCGACGAAGATGATGAGGAGGGAGGGTTTGTAACGCTGGAAACCAATCTCGAGTTTGATACCACTAATCTGACCCTCAACAACGATCGGCCTCCGGTCCACAGGCGCCATATTGAAAACCAGGTATGCGTCGCTGATGGAGAAACAGTGATTTTAGGCGGCTTAAGAAGAAAATTGGAAGAGGACAGCCGTGAGAAAATTCCCTTTTTAGGCGATCTTCCCGGAATCGGAAAACTGTTCGGACTCACGAAAATGCATGATACGAATACGGAAATGTTTGTGTTTATTACTCCCCGTATTATCCGCAATCCTGTTGATGATTTGCGCCGCATCCGTCAAGCTGAGTATCAAATAAGAGCCGGAGATATTCCTGAATTTCTCGAAAGGTTGGATGAAGCGAAAAACCGGCAACGAAAGAAACTGTTTGAAAATAGTATGAAAATGTTCTTTGACATGTATTAATAACATATGACAGATCGTTCTATTGCAGAAAAATTTGGGTTAGCTGTTCACGATGAAATTGAATCGTTCCCTTTTGTTCGAGATAAAATCTCTATTATTCCCTACCTTTTGGCGAAACAAAAACAAATTCTCCCTCTTTCGCAAGGTGAAAAAGGGGTCACTGTCGCAATTGCCGATCCGCTCGATCTCGATTCTCTCGAAGAGATCAAACTATTTTTAAAAAAGCCTTTGATTCCGGTTTATTGTCCAAAAAATTTAATCGAAGCGGCAATTGAACGGTGTTATCAACAAAAAGAAGAAGAGACCAAACGATTTTTTTCCGATTTACAAAAGGAGACGGGTCAAAATGAGGCCGATGCCCAAAGAGAAGAATACGATCTTTTAGAGCAATCGGATCAAAATCCCGTTGTAAAACTTGTCAATACATTGTTGATCGAAGCGATTCAACAGGGAGCGTCCGACATTCATTTTGAACCGACCGACATGGGGCTAGCGATCCGATACCGCATTGATGGAGTGTTGCAAAAAAGGCATGTCCCTCCCCGCGAACTGCAACTGCAGGTTTTGACTCGGATCAAAGTCATGGCCAAATTGGACATTGCCGAGCATCGGTTGCCGCAAGATGGCCGGATCAAACTGAAAGTGGGGGGGCGTGAAATCGATTTTAGGGTGAGTACTCTTCCGATTGTTCATGGAGAGAGGGTCGTCCTTCGTATTTTGGATCGAGGAAATGTGCTGCTTGGCCTCGATCGCATTGGGATGCACGAAGATATTTTAAAGGCTTTCCGCAAGCTCATCCGCTCTCCGGAAGGGATTGTCTTGGTCACTGGACCCACAGGCAGCGGAAAGACTACGACTCTTTACAGCGCGCTCTCAGAGATCAATTCCCCGGAAATGAATATCATCACAGTCGAAGATCCCGTTGAGATTCGGTTGCCCGGAATTTCCCAAATGCACGTGAACCGTAAAATTGAGCTCGATTTTTCTACGGGACTCCGTCATATTCTCCGTCAAGACCCCGATGTGATCATGATTGGCGAGATTCGCGATAAGGAAACGGCTGAAATTGCGATTCAGTCTTCTCTCACAGGCCATCTTGTTTTGAGTACTTTGCACACCAATGACGCCCCTTCGGCGCTAACCCGCTTATCTGACATGGGAGTAGAACCGTATCTGCTCGCCTCTTCCATTTTAGGAGTTTTGGCGCAAAGGCTGGTCAGAAGGATTTGCCCCCATTGCAAAACCAATTATCTCCCTTCCAAGGAAGAACTTCATGAGCTTGGGTTAAAAAAGAATGAATTGCAGGAACGGTATCTTTATCGGGGGACCGGCTGCATTCAATGCTTTCATACAGGATATCAGGGAAGATGCGGCATTTATGAATTGATGCCGGTCACCTCTAAAATTAAAACGCAAGCGCTCAAAAGCCAGGATGCCGAAGAGCTCAAAAAAGCGGCCCTTGCTCAAAATATGATCTCCCTTTTTGAACGAGGAGTTCAGCTTGTAATGACCGGAATGACTACTTCGGCGGAGATCCTTCGAGTGACTCGAATTGCGGAAGAGCATTGACGCTATGCCTCTTTATCAATACCTGGCTATTTCGGACGATGGAAAAAAAATTGCAGCTGAAATCGATGCGGACAGTCTTCAGGATGCAAAACAACAGCTGATCCGCCGTCAAATTGTTGCAATCAAGATTTCTCTTTTGAGTGACAAGGAGATACAAAGACCCCTTTCAAAAAAAGAAGTTTTATCTATCACGAGGGAGCTGGCGAGGCTCATTCACGCAGGGCTGGCTCTTTATGAAGGATTGTCTATCCTGGAAGAAAAATACCGGGGGCAAAAACCGCATAAAATCCTTCTCGATCTTTGTTCCCAGGTAAAAATCGGTCATCCTTTCTCAAAAGCCTTGAGCCGCCATGGCAATACTTTTGATATTCTTTATGTTTCGATGGTAGCAAACGCGGAAAAAACGGGAAGATTGGAAATTTGCCTCAATGAACTCTCGCATTTGATCGCAAGGCAACTCCAAATTCAAAAGCAAATTGTATCCGCTTTTCTCTACCCCTCTCTTCTCGCGGCGTTTTGCCTGGTTGTCCTTTCTTCTTTATTATTTTTCGTGATTCCATCCATGCAAGAGCTGTTTTCCGGCCGCGATCTGCATCTTTTGACCCGCATTGTTTTCGCTGCCAGTCGATGTGCCTGCGAATCCAAAATGGCTATTGTGATTCTTTTATCCGGATCCGTTTTGTCCGCATTCGCCGCCTGGCGCTCAACACTATGGAAAAAACGGGTTTTGGGGTTTTGCATGCGGCTTCCGGTTTTAAAAACTTTTTTTGCCAAGGTCGCATTCGTCCGATTTTCACGTGCCGCTGCGACTCTTCTTGAAGGGGGGCTGCCGCTGATTACCGTTTTTGAACAATCCCGCACGGTGATGCGCCATCCGGTTCTTGAACAGGTGATTGCCCGCGCAGAAATTCGGATTGCCCAGGGGGAACATCTCTCTACGACTTTCGCGAATCATCCTTTGATCCCCCCTCTTGTCTCCCGAATGTTGGGAATTGCCGAACAAAGCGGTAAACTTTCATTTACGATGCAACAAATTGCGCAAATATACGAAGATGAATTGGAAACAACGCTGGCCCATTTTGCGACAATGGCTCAGCCGATTCTCCTGCTTCTTCTGGGAGGCCTGGTAGGATTCATTTTATTATCAGTCCTGTTGCCCCTTTCAGATGTAAGTACTTTTGTGAATTAAGGATGTTATGAAAAGAAAAAAAAGGGCGCTGACGTTATTGGAAATAATGATCGTTATTTTCCTGATTACATTAATAACCGGCGCGATTGGATATAATATGAAGGGTACCCTTGACCGGGGAAGAGCTTTTCGCACCGAACAGGCGAAAGCGCAGTTGCACGATCTACTTCTTATTTGCTTGGAAGAGGGAGCAACTCCTGACGAGTTGGAAAAAGATCCGGTACCTAGTTTAAAAAAATATAATCTGGCAAAAAATAGTGAAAAACTGGTCCAGGATGGATGGGGATCTCAATTTGTCATTCATTACAACAGAAATGAAAGAGATTTTAAAATCACATCTTCCGCATATGACAAATATAAGCAAAAAATTGACAAACAAGCGCCCTCCGATGAGGATGAATAGGTGTTTTAGAGGCCGTCTACGAATTCGACAACAGTCTTTTAGTTTGCTCGAGATCATAGTGGCCTTGGCTCTTCTCATAATGGCCGCGGGAGCTGTAGGTTGGAAGATGTACCCGTTTCTCGCCCAAAGAAAATTTCGGATTCATTTGGCACAGTTGAAATCCCGCATCCAAACCATCCAAAGAGTCGCGTTAAACATGCAATCAGATTGGCGGGGGGTGTTGAAAAAACATCATGGGGATGACTGGATATTTGAAGTTTTTTGCATGGATGATCCTACGCTCAAATCGTTTTCCCCAATATCAGTTTATTCCCGGGAGATTTTTTTAAATGGGGAGAGGCAAGACGGTATTTCTTTTGAATTTTTCTCAACCGGTGAAATTCAGCCCAAAGGAATCCTTTTGTTTCGTCGCGATCAAGAAGAAAAGTGGGATCTTTTGAAGATATTGGGAAAAGAAGAGGGGGATGGCATCAAAAAACCGGGACCCATCCATCCGGATGATGTTTGAGAACCTGAATTCCATTTGCATAATTATAATTTTATTATAAGTTTACGTTTGTTAATAATTATCTGCTATGATATAATATTATTATAAAAATATTTTGTAAGATGGAGTTAAGCACATGGTAACAAAAACCGAATGCCCCCAGCGCGGCGCTGTATATTGGGTCGACCTTGATCCAGCCACCGGTGTTGAGACTAAAAAAAGAAGACCGTGTGTCATCCTCTCTAATAATACCGTTAATGAGGCATCGGACATCATCACGATTGCGCCAATCACCAGCAAGAAGCTAACAAAAATCCGTTCCGTTGAAGTCCAGTCAGCAGTCGGGGGGCGAAACGGGAAAATCATGCTCAATCAATCTAGAGCAATAGGCAAGGAGCGCTTGCAAAATCAGATGGTCTCAGTGGATCCGGAAACAATGAGTAAGGTAGACAGGGCGCTGAAAATTGTATTTGATCTATCCCCCACTTCTCAAGGAGGGATTGAACGCGTCGCACAGTCTGCGCACTCAAAAAAAACACAAGCTATACAGTCTAATCAGCAAGATAATAAAGGGCATCTACTTCACCCTGATTTAATGAAGAGAGTTTGGAAATGTTATTTTCAAGCCATGAATACCATTAGCTACTGGGCTGCTCAAATCAATACAAGATGGATCGAGCAAATGGTGACTAAAAACGAACCCCTCAGGCGCGGCGATGTATACTGGGTCGGTCTCGACGACCCTGCCACTGGCGTAAAAAAAACAAGACCGTGTTTAATCCTCGCGAACCATAGAGTGAATGAGAGCCCGCAGCTCCTCATGGTTGCGCCACTTCGCCTTACCGGAGAGATGGCAACGATCCGTCCTTTCGAAGTTCAGTCAACAATCAATGGTTTGGATGGAAAAATCATGCTTGATCAATGTAGAGCGATAGACAGGAAGCGCCTCCAAATGCGAATCACTCCAATGGACTCGGAAAAAATGGAACAGGTGGAGGGTGCGTTGAAAATTGTATTTAATCCGCCTCAGCAGTCCTCACGCTCAAAACCAGAACAGCAAGTTCGGAAAAAGGGTGTATTTTTCCCGGGTTTCATGGGGACGATTCGGCAAAAATGGAACAAGTGGAAGATGCGTTGAAAGTTATATTCAATCGATATCTTGTATGCCGCAATTCTCCTAATTTAACTAATGCGCCTTTCTTTACGAGATCAGCTAAATCACGAGTAACTGTAGCTCTAGGCGCTTTTGTAATGGATATATATTTTTCTGCGCTTATACCGAAACAACCTGAAGAATCGGTTTTTGACGACGTCGGCTTGGCAGCAGTTTTTTTGTCTTCGCTCGCGCCTTGCCAGAGGCAATGGTCGCTCGCTCCAGACGCAAAAAACTGCGCCGCCTCCTTGTCAAATTCCCGATTCTTCAGGTTGTATCGATTAGAGACTATTTGCATAGGTTCAGGATGTGTTCGATATCTCCCCATGTCTTCAAGATGGGTCGTATTCTCAAAAAGAATATCGTGCCATTCCCAAAGCATTTCATGTGTTAATGGCAGATCAAATGTTTCATAGGTTTTGCACAGAAGCTCTGCCATTCGGAACTCTTTATCATGTCTTGTTCTTTGTTTCGCCTCTAAACCAAAATGCTTACGAATGGAGGATTGCAAACTTTTTCGATCTAAAGTCTCCCCTTCTATTCGAGAGCTCTCGGTTCCTTCAATACTTAGGATATCCACCACAAATCGTTTTCGATCTATCTCATCAATTGTTTTTAAAAAAGCAAAACAGCCCCCTGCTCCAAGTAGGAATTCTTGATCCAATTCTTGAAGAGAGTGAATGTCATAATTGAATTGTGGCCAATTGGGTAGTTCCCAGTTCCAGGACATGAGTTATAGACCCCATTTCTATAACTCATATTTTATGCATAAAATGAGCTATAGATCAAGTGTAAATTTTAAACAGCAAATTGTACAAAGTCGAGATTAGAATGATGTCAGCTCCGGCATTGCTCGTATCATGAACTCATCAAAAAGAGGGACTGTAAAAGCCATATCTCCATATGCAGGACTATAAATCATCCCCTTTTTAATAAGCCTACTTCGAACCGGACCTAAACTGTTAATTTTAACTTTCAAAATAGCAGCTATATCTCCAGTCCTATGAGTTCCAGAACCAAACTGAGCCATTGCTCGCAAAAAACGCTTTTCGCTAGGAATCAATCGATCAAAGCGAACTCTGAAAAAATCTTTATCTAGACGCTGGATTACCATAGAACTAGCTTCCTGCACAGTTCTCATAGTAATACGATTTTCGTCTGCCAAATTCCAGGCCTGATATCCCCACTCTTGAATAAAATATGGATAACCTTTGGTTAGCTTAAAAATTTCTTCAAGAGCAGGGGGTTCAAAACAAACGCCAACCAATTCTACCGGCTTTCTCAATGCTTGAGTAGCATCGTCTTTTGTAAGCGCTCCAATGTCAGGGAAACTAAAGAGACGCTCGGCATAAGATTTGGAATCACCAGCCAATCCTGGAAGTACAGGGAGCCCAGCACCAAGCAGCACTAACGGGAGATCTTTCTGCTGAATTTTGTGCATCGCCATAATTAAAGCGCCCAATTCTTTATGGGTAAGATATTGGATTTCATCTATCAGAATCGCTACCGCCACTCCCCGGTCCTCTGCGACCTCCGCAATAGCTACAAACAAATTCGGCAAGTCGATTTCCAGATCACCGCTATCAGCAGAACCTTTTTCTGGCTCGACCCCAAATCCAAAGGTTACATCGCCTACAGTGATAGTAAGCGCACTAATAAAGCTTCTAAGAACAGCCAATCCTCTCTTCAGCTTATCGCTCATCCCTGCAATTCGATTTATATCGAAGAGCAGAGTTCTTAGATGAGGCACAATAAGAGGGCCCAAAGATTTATTCTCATGAGCTTCTATAAAAACTGTATGAAACAACTCTCTTTTTGCAAGTTGTTCAATTGCATTAAGCAATACAGTTTTTCCCACTCCACGAAGACCGGTTAAAAGTATGCTTTTTTCACACCGCCTTTGCTTAACTCGCCCAAGAAGGATTCTTGCTTGTTCAAGAACAGAAACCCTACCTACAAGCTCGGGAGGCTGAGATCCTGCGCTAGGAGAAAATGGATTTTTGACCGGATCCATATATTTTATGCCTACTTATACTTAGTTCTACACGGTTATACATAAGTTCTACATAAAACAAAAGAAAAAATTCATTACTGGGAATTTTATTCCAGTTTCACCTGATAACCACTCAGGTTGAAAATATTCGCGTTTTCGGTTACTCTGCCGTTCCGTATGTTCAACAATCGTGTGTGTGATGAAAAAAAAATTTTTGTCTTTGGTTTTAAGCCTTTTTCTGATGGGAACGTTGCATGAACTCCAGTCACAAGAACCATCGGTTTATTCTACCATTTACTCCTTAAGGCAACGGCAGCCGAATTGGCGCTCTGATATCTTGAACGTCTATCCAAATGGCGCTCCCGAATCTATTGTTTTATACGCGCCTTTATTGGAAGGGGGAGAAATGCCCGTGAAACAACTGTTTTTTTTCGAATCAGGAAAGATCCGCACTGAAATGGATATCACTCGAGTGGAAGACGGCTCTCCCGCAGCTGTTTTTTGGAAATCGAACCTGGTTCCGGATGGCGCTCGCGTCGATTTTTTTGAAGACGGCACCATTCAGCATACTGCAGAATATCATGCCGGTTTTTTGAATGGCGCGGACCGGATCTTCTTTCCTTCAGGCAAAGTATCCATCAGCAGTCAATATATCAATGGGATTCTTGATGGACTCACGCAAGTCTATTTTGAAAATGAGCAGCTCAAAGAAGAACTGCATTACCGAGCCGGCCAGCTTGAAGGGGAATGCATCCAATATTATGAGAATGGCGTAAAAGCTCTTCAGCATCCCTTTGAAAATGGGAAGCTGCATGGCATGGCTTTCGAGTGGCATCCCAATGGCATTTTAAAATCGCAAAAACAGTTTAAAAACGGCTCTTTTCATGGAGAGGGGAAAAACCCTGCTGTGATTGCTTATGATGAGCAGCGCAATATCATCGAGATGCTTGATTTCCGCGAAGGAATTCCTGTAGGCATGCATCTTCGCCATCATTCCAATGGCAGGGAATCTTATCGAGCGATTTATAAAAATGGGAAAAAAGAGGGGAAGGAGGAATGGTTTGATGAAGAGGGAATCCTGCTAGGATCGGGGCTTTACGAAAACGGACGTTCCCGTGGAAGCCATTGGAGAAATCATCCAAACGGACAGGTTGCCTATCTTGCCGAATTTGATCCGGATGGAAATCCCAATGCCCCGATTCAAGAATACGATGTAAATGGCCGCAAAATTCGGGAATATTTTCTCTGTGATGATCAACTGGATGGGACTTATTTGGAATGGCATCCCGTACAAGACGCTCTCAAATGTGAATATTTCTACAAAGCGGGGCAATTCGATGGAGAACAAAAAGATTATTACCCGAGCGGGCAACTCAAGGTTTGCACGCATTATAAAAATCAAAAACGAAATGGCCTGCATCAGGAATGGTATGAAAATGGAGTATTGAAATTACGCATTTCATTTGCGGACGATTTAAAAGAGGGGCAAGTAGGCGAGTGGTATTCCAACGGTAACCGCAAGGCGGACGCCTGGTTTTTGGCCAATCTTCCGGATGGGATTCATAGTCAATGGTATGAAACCGGAGAGATGAAGTTTCGAACGGAATTTCATAGCGGAATCAAGCAAGGCTGGGAGCGTGAATGGAATGAAAAAGGAGAATTGGTATTTGAAGGATTTGTCAATCAGGACCGCTTTGAAGGACCTGTATTGACATGGTGGGGCAAAGATCGGATAAAAACTCGCATGAATTATGCGAATGGACAAAAACAGGGAAAAGAAGAATGGTTTTTTCCCGATGGCAAACAGGAGCGGCTGATTCAATATGAAAATGGGGTATTTCATGGGGAAGCGCGTCACTGGTTTCGGGATGGAACCATCCAACTTTCTCAAATGTATGATCACGGAAAACCGATTGGAGAGCACTTTGCCTATTTTCCCAGGGTGGAAGGGAAAGATCCGATTTTAGCATATGTTTTTCATTACGACGAGAATGGAAAATTTCATGGGGAACAAAAAAGTTATTTTAAAAACGGCGCCCTGCAAACTGATGTGAATTATGAACATGGCATTTTGCACGGATCGAAAAACATCCGGGATGAAGAGGGCAATTTAATTGAAAGAGTTTGTTATAAGCATGGACAATTGCACGGAGAATTCTTTCAACGGGCAAAAGACGGTAGAGAGGTATTAATCACTTACAAAGACAATTTCAGAAATGGCCTTCATGAAATTTATTATCCGGTCAATGCGCATGGAGAAAAAATCAGGGCGGTGAGCGCTTATTTTGAAAATGACCGTCTTCAAGGAAAGCTATTCGAATATGATATGCAGGGAAATAAAATGTCGGAAATTTCTTACGTCAAAGGAGAAAAGGAGGGCATGGCAAAGATCTATTTTCCAAATGGAAAACTAAACGTAACCATGCCGTATTCTTCTGATAAAAAACAGGGGTTGCAGGTCCAATATTTTCCTGATGGGGCAGTTTTTAGGGAAACTGATTTTATCGATGATTTAAAGAACGGTGAGGAAAAAACGTTTTACGATAATGGGAATTTAGCTTCCCTCTGTTTATATAGGGATGATCAATTGGAAGGGCTGTCGCAAAGTTGGAATAATGAAGGAGTTTTGGTGTTCGAGGCCGAATATCAAAATGGAGTCCGGCATGGAAAGTTCAATAAATATTTTAATGACGGAAAACCTTACATTGAACAGATCTTTGCGAATGATTTGCCGGTGGGTCAAAAAAAGAAATACGATGCTGCGGGCCACATCACTGTTTCAGATCCCGTTTTATACCCGAAGTGATGCAAAAGTTGGCCTTTGGGCGGGATTGAAAGCTGCCGAAAATCGATTCTTGAAAAGGGGGTTGTATTCTTCAATACTAGCCCCCTTT
>DATIHO010000049.1:0-4238 GCA_035480615.1 Chlamydiales bacterium
AGCATTTGAAAATACGGAGCGAGTCAAAATTACGCTGGATCAAGATCCGCCCCCCAAAATCGCCGCGCTTCCCAATGCGGAACGGGAGGCCATTCTCCGCGTTCTGTATCCTCTTTATGAGGGATCGAACAAAACAATGGACGCGATATTGAATTTGCAAAATATCCAGCAACGTTATTCTTTCGATGCAAAAAAATTGGACATCTTCAGAAGGATCCAACAGACGCTCATCGAAATTCCTTATCGTCCCTTAAAGGACGCGATCTTACTCTTCAAGCAAATCAGCGCATCCTTGCGGGATCTTGAACAATCCGATCCCGCAAAAAAGCAGACCATGATTGTAACACAACAGATCAGCCGCATTCATCCATTGCTCGAAAATGCAATGAAGAATCAAAAGGCGCTGCATGCCCTTGCTGCACTTTATTCTGTCGAAAATAAGCTTAACGCAGGCTTGGTGAAAGATCTGATCGACTATGTACATAAAAATTCCACCTTATCTTTCAAAAAACGGCAGTACATCGAACAGATTAAAGAAAATATCACGCTTGCCGGATTTTCACATCAAGATCAAGAAGAACTGTCGCAGCTTATAGAAACAATCAACAAATACAATTCTTTGCCAAAACCTCGCCCCAATTTCAATGTAGCGATTTGGAAGCCTATCACCCTCCTTTTGCTTAAGCAAAAAACGCATCTTGAAAAAATGCAACGCCATTTCACTATTCAAACAGAAGAAATAATGGCTCAAATAGATCAATCGCTCGCATTAGAAGAAAAAGAGGCCGGTCGTACAAAGCTTAAGACTTGGAAGGAGATGCAAAAAACCGGCTCCATTTTAAATACCAATCTTTCCAAACTGCATCATTTCATCCATAATGCGCAAAAAGAACTCCAAACCCACCTCTCCGACGCGCAATTCGGTCAAGTTTTGGGATTTTTCAGCTTTCTTATTGGATTCGGGATTGAAGCTTCGCCAATCACCGACTCTTATAAAAAACCAATAGGAACGGCGATCACCGTTTTAGGGGCTTTGTTCGCCTCTATTGTTTCAAATTTAGGGAAATTTACCGGAGGAAAATGGTTGACGGCTTCCGTGGCAGTCTTAAGCTCCGGCTCTATCGCCGGAGGCATTGCCCATGCCACTCCGACAATTACAAAACCGTTTGAATCTTTGCATCCAATGATTGAGTTCACCACCCGTTATTTTAAGGCTATGCTGGCTTCAGCGAGCTTTGAATATGCCGGATCAAAATTCATGAGCGGGCTTATTAAAGCGGGAGTGGATGTTTCAATGCCCAAAGTGACCGAGATCTTTGACAAAGCTTATGAGCATCTTTTCACGAATGACACCGTGATCAATGGAGCGATCAAGATTTTCATGAATCAAATGATTCTCCTTTTTCCCCCAAAAACTACACAACAGCTTGATCTCAGGTTATAAATATTTCTGAACAATCTCTTGCACTCGCTTACCCAGTTTTGGAATTGCTCTTACACGAAGCACTTTTCTAGCGACTTCTGGATTTTTGAGATGAGCTACTAACTCAGAGCGGAAATCTTCATCGAGGGTTTCAGCTTCAATTTTGGCAAGCTCAGGAATATAATGATGCCAAATGGTCCGTTTAAGAGCTGCTTCGAGTACTTCATGAAATGAGTAATTGGTGCTGATATGATCACAGAATTGAAGCGTTTCATCACTTAAATTAGGGTCATTTAGTATTTGCTCTATTTCAGCCATTTTTTGTCCGCTAAGAGGCATCTAAATTGCTTCTCTATATTAAAAATAATTTTAGTGTCTAAACAGTCTCCTTCGAGCTCCCGGCTCCCCCTGTCGCCCCAAATAAAACTTATCCCTATATATCCCTCCGAAGCACTGCAGAAGAGTCTGTTCCACAGGGGACAGAGGGCAATATCTACAGTCCAGGATTTCAAGCATTAATTTATTGAAATAAACTAGACTTTTGGTGTAAAATACTTCTAACAAGGAAATTTATAATGTGTTCGTCTTTTGAAAAGACTTGTTCCAGTTCTTCTATTGAAGCTAATCGTTTGGCTTACCCGCCTCCCGCCAATCTGAAGCAAACCGCTTTTGAGCAGTGCACCGCTCGAGTTAAGCTAGTGGCCCAGCAGGTCAAGTTGGGGATTCTGAGTGGCATGTTAAGCAAGCTCAGTTGTCCCATTACAGCAGATTTCCCCAAAGACCCTGTGCTGACAAATTGCGGACACCTTTTCGACCGAATTGCAATCCAACAGTGGAAGGATCAGGGCAAACCTTGTGCATTGTGCAGAACTCCCCTGACTCAAATTACTCCCATTCACGCGTTTCGAGAGTTTGTCGAAGAGCGACTGCCAAAAGATCCTGTCCTCACCTGCTCTAATTTCAAGGGCCAAAACCAGCAACGTGCAGCCAAATGCCTTGAACTGGCCAAAAGTTGTATCGATGAAAAAGATTATGCGGAAGCTCTAGAATTTTATAGCAAAGCATTGCAGCATACAAATGCATCAGCAGACTATGCCCCTATTCCGGAACTCTACGATCAATTGAGAGAGCCAGAAAAAGCCACTCTTAGCCGTCTTTACTTAAGTTTATACCAGCTCCAGGAAGACAAAATTCAAGAGGCAATCAAAACTTTAGAATTTTGCAGAAGGGACGTCTTAAACGTAAGTTCGTTAATCGCAGGACTTAAACTCCAATCCTGTCCGTCTCTTGAAAATATAGAGTGGGCTATGAAGGAAGCTTCTGATCAAAATAACCCCGACGACAGTATTTTTATCTATAAGCAAATTCTTGGCTCTGCTCCTGACCGATTGGATGCGTATCAACAATTAATTCCTTTGACCAAAGACCCAAAAGAAAAAAGGGAACTTCTACTAAAAGCGGCAGAGATAGCGCATGTTGCTGGTCAGTTTGATTTGGAGATGATTTTTCGTAAAGAGGCTGAAATTCCGCTTATATCTAATGTGATATCTAAAAAAGAATGGGCTGCTTCGCAAACAATCAATTTGCCGCCTTATCCACAAGCACTTAAAGACTTTCTTGCAGGAGATTGCACAATTTGGCCCGGAAAAAAGAGATCGGAAACGCATATTGTAGTGCCTTTGTTTCCCGAAGTAGCCATCGACGATGCACCCATTCCTTCAACTTTAGACTCTCTGGATCAGCTTGATAAAAGTTCTGGAGGACCTGGATATAGATTTCTTTGGGACCAAATTCCTAAAAACATACCTGCTGAAAAAGAATTTCATTATGCGGTCATGACAAACGATGTAATTCCTGGGAGCAGAAATAAGTCATATGACGCTCAACTACAATTATTACCTCCAGGATACGAAGTTCCAGGTGTTTTTGACGCAGCAAGGGCGGTTCTTTGGGAGAATCGACGTTCAGGAAAACGGTGTTTCAACGACAACCCTTGGACTTACACACGCTGCAAAGAGGTCATTCAAGGCTATCACTTGGTTGTTGGGGGCTTCGCCCCTTCCGGCTTGCATGTCCTCGGCGACAGCTACGGCAGCGAGAACATCGGCGTCGTGGGCTGGCGGAAGTTCAGGCCATAGGCCATTGAATACTTGTCACTTGTAATCAGGACATTGATCTCTTGTTCCTTGTTTTTATTCCGGCGAAGCCGGTGAATTTTTAAATTTTCCCAGATGTGATCTTTCCATTCCGTACCCAATAAGCATTTTTAATCCCGAGCGCAAGTGTCCGTTGATCGGCATGAGACAAGATTCCCAAGTATGATTGGATTTTTTGATCCATAGGTATTGCATCAGTCTTCCCTATGAGGTAATTCTCGTACGCCTCCTTCAGCCGTCTTTTCATTCTTTGCTTGGAGGTTGTGCGCATTAATGTGTGATTTTCAAAGAGGACGTATCCCAAAAAGTCAATGCCCGATCCCAGTTTGCTGATCATCACTTTTTTGGGATGGAGCTCTAGTCGCAGCCTTTGAGATAAAAAATCTCGAATCACCCCAATTAAATGCTTTAAATGGTATTCACAACTAGATAATATAATAAAATCGTCGCAATATCTCAGATAATATTTCTCTTTTAATTTTTGTTTAATAAAATCATCAAGCTCGTGTAGGTAAACAGTAGATGTTCACCTACCTCCTTCGTCGGCAGGTGAAAAAATATCTGTTTCAAATTTTTTTTCTCAAAAAATGTAAAATCTTTAATAATGCTTCGGCGTGAAGCCAACGTATGAAGAATTAGAAGCTAAACTGCGTGATACT
>DATIHO010000050.1:0-5700 GCA_035480615.1 Chlamydiales bacterium
GGCGTCGATGCCCAGTTTCTTGGCCGCTTCCACGTTTTCTTCTTTGTCGTCGATGAAAACAATCTCATCCGCAGGTAGGGCGAGCTTCTCTAGGAGAAGCTGATAGGCCTTTGGATCGGGCTTTTCCAATCCCATCTCGCAAGAGAGCAGACAAGGATCAAAGGGTTCATAAAATCCAAAATCTCGAATGAGTTTTGTGTACTTATCGTTGATGTTGGAGAGGAGCCCGACAGGGATCTGTTGACTCTTCAATTCAGAGACAATCGCCAACATCTCTTCATCTACCCCAACGCTTTTTTTGAGAATTGCCTGATAGGATGCAGGCCACTCATCTCCAAGGGCAACTCCCCTCTTGTCCGCAAACTGGAGCCAAAACTCCACATCGGATTTGCCCGCCTTCACAGCTTTCCGTTTCTCAGCATTGGCCGCTTCAAAATCTGCTTCAGAAAAGTGAAATGTCTCGCACATGAAATCGACAACCGTCGAACGATTTTCGAAAGCCAAAACATTGCCCCAATCAAACACAACCGCTTGCGGCGCCGCACAAAGAGCCCCCGCAATAAACACTAAACACAGGAATATCCTCATAACAACTTCCCTTTCAAAACAGTGTACTGATTGTAAACGTCCAAACTCTTTGCCTCAAGGAAATTGTAGGCAATTGAGGATCGATATGAGCGTAACTAACTTAAATTAAAAGACATACAAAAATACATTCACGGCTGATTATCAAAGACTTACGAACTAACAATATGGCATAAAAAGGTGGAATTATATTAAAAATTTTAGTATAATTATACTAACGGTTTTAATCAAATATAAAAGGCATTTATGAGCGCACTTTTTGATGCAATAAGGTTTATCGGCTGCCCCCAAGAGATCAAGAATCTGTTCACTGACGGAATGAGCAGTAAGGACAAAGCCGGAATTAAATCTGCCCTCGAGGGGATTGATTCCTCAATCAGAAATACGGTGGCCGCCCGAACTCTCGAGGTACGGCCCTACTATATAAGTGACTATATAAGTGGTCATATTGGCATAGAAAAGCTAATCCATGCGGTGGCTATGGCCACAATGAAATTTTCCGAAGATGAATGGACAGAACTCAAAAACAGTGTCAATCAGATTACTTACGGGCTGAATAAGGGTGAGGATTTTGCAGTGGTATTGGCGGCTGTAGCTACACTTCCTAAAGACAAACGGAATTTTTGTTACAAAGCCTCTGGGCTCATTTCACAGACGATGAGCGCTGCAGATAGGGTGTCGATAGTAAATGCTCTTGCAACCATTGATCCTAGAGATACAGAGAATCGATTCTTTAATATCTTTTCTGAAACCGCCAGCTTGAGTAAGGGACTGAAGAGTGGCGCGGATATAGCGGAAATGATGAAAACTTTAGCTGGAATTTCTCAAGACAGAAGTTCCATTTTTGATCGAGCCAAGCAGAGCATAAAAGAGGACATGACTATTGAGGAAAGAGTAGAGAAGCTGAATGAGGCTGAAACAGCTCATTGGTACAGCCCCCTTTGTGATAACCGCCTTCATGATAAAAAAATGAGTCCAGGAGAAAAAGTGCAACTGAAGAGAGCTATTGAAGCACTTCCTGACAAAAAGATCGATCGGGCCGCCCAGCACTTGGTTACACAAAGCATGGGCGTTGAAGATAGATTTTTGATACTCCATGCTGTCGCAGCACTGAGTGTCCTCGTTCCCTCATCCGAACAATTGGGAGAGATTGTAGCAAGATGTGCAGTGATGTCGGATTCCATGAATGCTCAGGATAGAGTACAGATGCTAAATGCTGTTGCTGCCCTCCCTCTTGCAGAACAGAAAGACATTGTTACCAATACCGGATACTTTCTGGTCACGAATACTATGAATGTTAAGGATAGAGAACGTCTCCTCAACGCCGTTGCCATTCTGCCCGCCGGAGAGCGGGGAGCTATTATTACAAGTTCCAGATGGCAACTGTTCCCTAGTACTATGAGTGCTCAAGATAAAGTAGTGATCCTAGAAGCCGTCGCCGCACTGCCCGCTGGGGAATGGAGAACAATTGTTACTAACGCCCGTGACCTGATTACCAGCTCTATGAATGCTCAAGATAAAGCGCAGATCCTGAATGCCGTTGCCGCACTGCCATCTGCAGAGCGGGAAACCATTATAAACCACTCCCGCAATCTGATTACCGATCCTATGAGTGTGCAAGATAGAGTGCAGATCTTAAATGCTGTCGCTCCACTGTCCCCTGCGGAACGGGAAGCTATTATAACCTCCTCCTATAGACTAATGACTGCTCCTATGAGTGGGGGTGAGAGAGTGAGGATCTTGAGTGCTGTCGCTCCACTTCCCTCCGCAGAACGGGAAGCTATTGTAAATCTCTCCCTGACACAATACCATGAGGGAATAACTATTGATGAGAGATTGCGCATACTAGCTGCTGTCGCAGCAGTTCCCTCTCAATTCAGAATCTTGATCTATGTAACAAACCCTGCAGCACTGAGTGTCGATGCGCGAGTAGAACTCTTGCATACTCTAGCTACGCATTTGGAAGCACAATCTGCCCCTGATACCAGACAAGTCCTGCATGCTGTTGCAGCTCTGCGTCCTCAAGAACAGGAACAGATCTCTACGATATGCCAGAGATTGTTCAATCAGGGAATGAATGTGGGCGCGCGATTGCGTGTATTGGCTGCTGTTGCTGCTCTTTCGGAGGATGCAAGGTATCATATACAGATAAACTCCGAGGCTTTGACTGTTGATGAACTAGTAGAGTACTTGCATACCCTGCCATGGAGGGTGGAGCAAATAGAGGTCCTTCATGCACCTCAGGAAATCCTCGTCAACATCGATCAGTTAGGTGAAAACCCGAAAGAAGTCCTTGAGAACCTGATCGATCAATTCGATATCCAACATGCGTTTCCAAAAGTGAGATTCCAGACCGCGGCAGGTATAGACAATATAGGGCCGGACGCAGGAATAGATGGAGGTGGCGTATCTCGAACCTTAGTGACAGAACTCATGAAAGCTCTCTGCCACCCCGAACCTCCCAATGAGCGAAAATTGCCGATGTTGGAAACAGAGAAGGGTTTGATCCCCAGAATGGAAGATCCACTTCAACTTAAATCCTACCGATCCATTGGGATGATTTTCGCCACCGCATTGCGTCCAGACCGCTTAACACTTACAGGAAGTCACTTCCACCCTGTTCTCTTTCAGATGATCCACACCCTCACTCGAGAAGAGGTCGATCGGATTCCTCTCATTGGCGATATCCCACAAGACATTCAGAACAAATTATTGAAGCTCTACATGCAATCTGAATTACGCCAGGTTTTCGGCGACGCAAATATGCCCAAGGAGGATCTCGAAACGGCGATTCATGACTTTTTAAATAGCGGCACAATCAACAACTGGATGCGCGATGTGAGTTCAATTGAATCCAAAGAGGGATTTTTATCTGACTATCAACTCAATCAGATCCTTTTGGCAACCTGCGTCATTGCAAAATCCATGCAGCAGTGCATTGAAACACCAGACCAATGGGAGTTGGTCAAAGCACCTACTGCAGAGCAGTTACAAAAGAAAGTGCAAGGCGCCCTCACCAAAGAGCTAGTCCGATCTTTGTTGAAGTTTAGTAGATTGAATGAACCTGGAGAGGCGTTTGTTACGGAATGGATTGACGAAGCCACACCCGAACAACTTGAAAATTTCGTCTTTTGCATCTCTGGCTCAACGACTTTAACTGCGGATCGAAAGCTATCGATCAGCTTCCGAGATGCAAGCTCGAGACTGCCGTCCTTTCACACATGTCACTACACGATGGATTTGCCTAGATACGAAAGCAGGGAAATATTTAAAGAAAAACTAGAACTATCCATCAAAACCATCCTAGATGGAAACCTCATCGGAACGGCTTAAGAAACAGTTCACTTTTTAATCTTGAACGAGCAGCTCGACACAATCCAGTCCTTCAGGACCTAAGTCAAGCGAGCTATCTGTCAACTTGCCGCAAGTTGCTTTTTCACTCTCTGAAAAAACGGTATGTGGAAAATGGGGCCGTCATTAGAATAGCGGCATGTTTCTTCGATTGATGTTTTGCTTTGCGGTTTCTCTCTTGACAGCAGAAACCATCGAGACTTTCTATGGCCCTTTGGAAGTGGAGGAGCCCGTATTGCTGGAACTGATTCGGTCTCCCGCGATGCAGCGGCTAAAAGGGATTCACCAGTATGGCGTGGCCTATTATACGACCCATCGAGAGGAATTCTATCGCTACGACCATTCGATAGGGGTTTTTGCGGTGTTAAGGACGCATGGGGCTGGGCTGAAGGAGCAGATCGCGGGACTGCTTCACGATGTGTCCCACACGGTGTTCTCCCATGTGGGCGATTGGATTTTCGGGAAGGAATACCAAGAGAACGATTATCAAAATAGTACCCACCGAAATTATTTGATCTCTTCAGGAGTGGACGAGATTCTATTGAAGTATGGAATCGGGATCGATGAGGTGTCGCCAAAAAATCGGGAATTTATGCGGCTAGAGCAACCACTGCCCAATTTATGTGCCGATCGGATCGATTACAATTTGCAAGGGGCTTTTTATCAGGGATTTCTAAGCAGGGAAGAGGCTCGGGAATTGTTTGACGATTTGCAGTTTGTGGAGGGAAGATGGGTGACGAGACGAGAGGATTTAGCAAAAAAGATCTCCCAGTTTGCCCTTTTCATGACAGAAGATTGCTGGGGGAACGCGTTGAACTATGCCAATTCGAAATGGCTGGCCGATGCGATTCTAAGGGGCATCGAGATCGGTTTGCTTTCGTGGAAGGAGATCCACTTTGGCTTAGACCAAGAGGTATGGGACAAATTGGCAATGAGTGGAGATGAGGTGATCGAGGAGCGGATGAGGCGGCTGACGAATCCAGAAGGGTATTTCTGGATGGGAGCCGATGACTCCGATTTGCGCGTCCCGTTCCGATGCAGAGGGATCGATCCCTGGATCTGGCGAGAGGGGGACGTAGAGAGACTCTCTGCGATGGATCTAGAGTATGCGGCAGAGCTCCGCATGGTTAAAGAGAGGGCGGCCATCGGTTGGTCTATTCGGCTCCCGTGACTCTTACACTTCGCTCAGTCGCATCTTTACAACGCAAATCGATTTTGTCCCTACTGAGCAAATATCTGACTATTTCTTCTTGTCCTTTGAAGAGCAGCAAATTCACTCCCATTTAATCCGAAGATTCTTTATACTCCCCGCGGGAAAAACGAGGTTTCATGAATGCTACAGATAAGGTTATTTTGACTTTTGGTTGGAACGGCCCCACCAGTTGGAAAGGCGTGCAGATGGAAAAGGTGGACTTCCTATTGCCAGAACTACAAGCAAAGGTGAATGTCTCTATTCCCAAAAGATTGTCTAGAGGTAGAGCGCTCCCCTTCAACTCTCAGAAAGGGGATCGTCAAACAACGCCCGAATTTCTACGCGTACTTGCTAACAGGCTGCAAAATCTCACACTCCAGCTGATTATGAAAGATGGGCCACGCAAACTGAAAGAAGAATGGACATTGGCTCCTCTGCCCCCATTGGAAGCAGAGCAAATGTATCAATTGACAGTTCACGCCTCCGACGAATTGCAATTTGCCTTGAGCCTAGATCCGGTTGAACAAAAAGACCTCATCGCTAAGGAGAAACAACAGTTCTGTGAAATCCTG